>NZ_JABBWW010000002.1:0-446472 GCF_014161385.1 Microbispora sp. H10670
CGGGCGCGACGGTCATCGACGCTCCCGACGTCGTGGACGGAAACCTCGTCTCCTGCCGCGGCTGGCCCGACATGCCGCAGTTCGGCCGGGTGATGATGGAGGTCTTCTCGAAGTCCGTCAACTCCGCATCGGCATGAGCACACCTGGCCTGTTCCGGTGACGACTCTTCGGACCGTCACCGTCGACGGCTCCCCCGTCCACGTCCTGGAGGGCGGCACGGGGCCCGCGGTGCTGATGCTGCACGGCTCCGGACCCGGTACGACCGGATCCGGAGCCTGGGCGGCGACGGCAGAGGCGCTGGCCACGTCCTTGCACCTGGTGGCTCCCGACCAGGCGGGGTTCGGCCGTACGCCGATCCCGGCGGGCTCCAGGGGCGGGCTCCGGCTCTGGACGGAGCAGGCCGCGGGCCTGATGGACGCTCTCGGTGCCGAGCGCTACGCCGTGGTGGGCCACTCCATGGGCGGTGCCGTGGCGCTGGCGTTGGCGGCCGCGCGTCCCCAGCAGGTCACCCGTGTCGTGGCGGTCTCGACGATGGGCGCCCCCGGGGCGCCGCTGTCCGCCGACCTCGACGCGCTCTGGGCCGCCCCCGCCGGCCCGCCCGGGGCACGGGACATGTTGCGTCGCCTCGTCTTCGACCAGGCGCTCGTGACCGAGTCGGCCGTCGCCGCCCGTGCGGCCGCGATGGAAGCGGGGGCGGCCGCGTACGCGTCGTTGTTCCCTCCACCCAGGGCACGTTGGGCCGACGACCTCACCCTCTCGGCGCAGACGCTGGCAGGGATCCGCGCGCCCGTGCTGCTCGTCCACGGCGCCCAGGACCGAGTCACCCCGCTCGGGACGGCGGCCCTGCCCCTGCTCGAACACCTGGCCGATGTCCGTCTGCACGTGTTCGGCCGATGCGGGCACGTGCCGGCGCTCGAGCACCCGCACGACTTCAGGCGACTCCTGTCGTGCTTCCTCGGCCGGGAACAAGGTCACTGATCGCTGCGACAGGTCCGCAGCCCGTGCTCGGGCAGATCAGCACCGAGCAGGCGTGATCCGCGCACAAGCCGGCGCCCTCCCCGAGACCCGAGCCATGACGATGCCCAGGGTTATCCGCCCGTTTCCCGGCGAGTACTACGTCGGCCCGCGGTGCGGGAGCGGCTGTTTTGACACTTCCTACGGCTAACCGATATCTATCGGCTAACCGTTAGCCGTAGGGGGTGTGGGGCAGGATGCAGGACGCGGTGCTGGCGATGCTCGCCAAGGAGCCGTCGTACGGGTATCACCTGCGCGCCCGGCTGCGGCGGGCCCTCGGCCCGCTGGGCGAGTCGATGAACCACGGCCAGATCTACGTGACGCTGGCCCGGCTGGAAAAGGCCGGGCTCGTGGTCTGCGAGCGGAGCGACGGCCTGCCCGACCGGGCGGACCGCAAGGTCTACGCGCTGACGCCGGCCGGGCAGCGGCGGGTGGCCGCGTGGCTGGCCGAGGTGGGCCGGCCGAAGCCGGACCTGGCGGAGTTCCATCTCAAGCTCGTCGCGGCGGCCGCGGCCCGGCTCGCCGACCCCGTCGAACTGGTGGCGGCGCAGCGGCGTGAGCTGCTGCGCCGCCTGCGCGAGGCGCAGCGGGCGGCCCTGGCCGAGCCGGAGAGTTCGGCCGCCGCCGTCCTGCTGGAGGGGGTCATGCTGCGGCTGCAGGCGGACCTGCGCTGGCTGGCGGCCTGCGAGCGTGCCTGGTCCACGGGCGGCGACGCGACGGCCGGTGACGAGGACGACGAAGTCGAGGGCGGATGAACGTGCCGGGTGTGCCCGAGCCGGTGGCGGGTCCGGTGGCGGAGATCCGCGGCCTGGTGAAGGAGCACGGACAGGGGCAGGGCAGGGTCCGCGCGGTGGACGAGGTCGACCTGGAGGTGCCCCGGGGGCAGACGCTGGCGGTGATGGGGCCCAGCGGCTGCGGGAAGTCCACTTTGCTGCACCTGCTGGGCGGGCTGGAGCGGCCCACCCGCGGGGAGGTGTGGCTGGCAGGCCGGCGCGTCGACACCCTGAGCG
This sequence comes from Microbispora sp. H10670, assembly GCF_014161385.1. NCBI lineage: Bacteria > Bacillati > Actinomycetota > Actinomycetes > Streptosporangiales > Streptosporangiaceae > Microbispora > Microbispora sp. H10670. Next base: position 2,025 of record NZ_JABBWW010000002.1, read on the forward strand.
AGCGGGCTCTGGCCCGGCTGCGACGCCGGTCGGTGGGATTCGTCTTCCAGGCCTTCCACCTCGTGGAGGAGCTGACGGCCGCCGAGAACGTGGAACTGCCCGTGCTGCTGGCCGGGCGCTCGCGGCGCGAGGCCAGGCGCCGCGCGAGCCTCCTGCTGGAACGGGTCGGGCTCGCCGCGCGGGCCCGGCATCTGCCGTCGCGGCTGTCGGGCGGGCAGCGTCAGCGGGTCGCCATCGCCCGCGCGCTCGCCAACGAGCCGCCGATCGTGCTGGCCGACGAGCCGACCGGCAACCTCGACACCGCGGCGACGCTCGACGTGCTGAGGATCTTCGAGGACCTGCGTACGGCGGGGCAGACCCTTGTGATCGTCACCCACGACGAACGGGTCGCGGCCACCGCGGACCGGCTGGTGTCGATGCGCGACGGCATGTTCGTCGACGACACCCGGCTGGCGGGCTCCTCCCCGCGCGGGCTCGACGGCCTGGTCGAGTGGGAGGGCTGACCGGCGTGGGCTCCCTCGTGCTCGTCGTCCGCCTCGTCCTCGCCGACGTCCGCCGGCACCGGGCCCAGGCCGCGATGCTGCTGCTCGCGGTGACCGTGGCCACCGCCACGATGGCGCTGGGCCTGTCCCTGCGCGGCGCGAGCGAGGCGCTGTACGAGCAGACCCGCGCGGCCACCGCCGGGCCGGACGTGGTGGCGCTCTCCGGCGACACGGGCCCCGCCGTGACCTCGGCCCTGGCCTCGCTGGCGGACGATCCCGAGGTGATCGCCCACCACGGCCCCTACCGCATCGTCTACGCCGATCTCACCACGCGCGGTTCGGACAGGTCTCCCGCGGGGCCGGCCCCGGTGTCGTCCGGAGTGGTGGTGCAGGGCTTCGCCGAGACGCCCGGCACGGTCAACCGGCCGCTGGTGACCTCGGGCCGCTGGGTACGGCCCGGCGGCGCGGTCGTCGAACGGGGCTTCGCCACCGCGCTGGGCATCGGCGTCGGCGACCACGTCACCATCGCCGGCCGGCCGTACCCCGTCGTCGGGATCGCGGTGACGGCGGCCACCTCCATCTACCCCTGGGCGGCGCAGATCGGCCCGTACGGCGGCCCCAGCGACTCCAGCGGCCTGGTCTGGCTCACCCGGTCGGACGCCCGGACCCTCGCGGGCCGGGATCTGCCGGTGACCACGGCCATTGACCTCAAGCTGCGCGACCCCGCCGCCACCGAGGCCTTCACCGAGACCTTCAAGGAAGCCCACCACGACTCCACCGCCAGGATGAACCTGCACACCTGGCAGTTCATCGCGAGGCAGGACGCGGTCATCCTCAGCAACAGCCAGCCGATCCTGGTCGTCGGGAGCTGGCTGCTCGGCCTCCTGGCCGTCACCGGGGCGGCGGCGCTGGCCGCGGGACGAGCGGTCGAACAGACCCGCCGGGCCGGGCTGCTCAAGGCCGTCGGCGCGACCCCGGGCCTGATCGCGGCCGTCCTGCTCACCGAGTACCTGGCGCTGGCGCTGATCGGCGACGCGCTGGGGCTGGTGATCGCCCGGCTGACCGTGCCCGGCATCGCCGGCCCCACCGCCAGCCGGATCGGTGACGCGGCCGGGCCCGGCGGCGCCGCCGTCGCCACGGCGACCGTCCTCGCCGTGGCGGTGGCGGTGCTGTCCACGCTGCGTCCCACGCTGCGGGCCATGCGTACGGCGACCGTCACGGCGCTGGCCGCCGCCGCGCACCAGCCCCGTCACCGGCCGCTGCTCACCGCGCTGTCCGCGCTGCTGCCCACCCCGCTGCTGCTCGGGCTGCGGCTGACCGCCCGCCGGCCGGGCCGCGCCGTGCTGCAGGCCTGGTCCACCGCCACCACGGTGATAGCGATCGTCGCCCTGCTGACCCTCGACTCCCAGGAGGAGAGGGGCTACGGCCTGAACGGCTCCTCCGCCCTGCCCAACCTGCGGGGCGAGCTCGACCGCCGGCTGATGCTCGCCGTCGTCGTCCTGCTGATCACTCTCGCCGTCGTGAACACCCTCACGCTCACCTGGACCACGGCCATGGAGACCCGGGCGAGCATGGCCGTCGCCCGCACGCTCGGCGCCACCCCCGGGCAGATCTCCGCGGGACTGTCGGCCGCCCAGGTCCTGCCCGCCCTGCCCGGCGCCCTGGCCGGAGTTCCCCTGGGCATCGGAGTCTGCGGGATCTTCGGCGCCCGGAACATGATCACGCCGCCCGTCTCCTGGATGCTCGCCGCCGCAATCGTGACCCTGCTGGTGACGGCGGCCTTCACCGCCCTGCCGGCACGCATGGCGGCCCGGCGCCCGGTGGCGCGGGCCCTCAGCGCCGAGTCGGCCTGACCGGCCGGGTACGGCGATCCCCTGGCGACGGCAGTAGACGACGCCGAAAGCAGGAGCGGCGTAAGCAGGCGGCGGAAAACCGGTCGACGCGCGGGGCTGTGATCGCTACCGTCCACGGCATGGTCACTGACACCGACGCCGATCGTTTCGTCGCCGAGGGCTTCCTCAAACTGGAGGAGGCCTTCCCCCGGGAGACCGGCGACCGTCTCAGGGACATCCTGTGGCAGCAGGTCGGGCTGTCGCCTGACCGGCCCGGCGACTGGACGCAGCCGGTGGTGTGGGCAGGACCCGACCCGATGGGGCGGGGTCCGTTCGGGGAGGCGGTGCGCAGCCCCGCACTGGCCGAGGCGCTCGACCTGGTCGCCGGGAAGGGCGGCTGGGAGCCGCGCGGCACGATCGGCAACATACCGATCCGTTTCCCGCATCCCTCCGACGCCGGGGACACCGGCTGGCACATCGACCAGAACGACCCCGGGCCCGGCGGCGCGTGGGGAACCGTCACCGCCAGGTCCCGCACGCTGCTCGTGCTGATGTTGTTCTCGGAGGTCGGCCCGGACGACGCGCCGACCCGCATCAGGGTCGGCTCCCATCTCGACACCGCCCGCGTGCTCGAACCGCACGGCGAGGGCGGGCTGGAGTTCTTCGCCTCCGGGCCGCTGCTCGACGAGGCGAGCGCCCACCGGCCCGTGGCCCTGGCGACCGGGCTGCCGGGAGACGCCTACGTGTGCCACCCCTACCTGGTGCACGCCGCGCAGCCCCACCACGGCACCCGGCCGCGGTTCATGTCCCAGATGCCGTTCATGCTGACCGAGCCGCTCGTCCCGGGCGCCGACACCCCCCTGTCCCGCGCGGCGGGGCTCGGCCTCGCCGGCTGACCCGGAAGCAGGCGGCCGGAGGAAGGCGGCGGCGTCAGACGGCCCGGCCGGCCGCGGCCAGGTAGGACGCGGCCAGGTAGGACGCGGCCAGGTAGGACGCGGCCAGGTAGGACGCGGCCAGGTAGGACGCGGACGCCTCCGGAGTGGCCGCGCCGCGCGTCCCGGGCTACCGGCCGGCGCTCACGCGGGGCCTCCGGCCGGCGTGGTCTCCTCGGTCAGCGTGGTGACGAACCGCAGCAGCTCCGCGGTGTCGGCCACGCCGCCCACGATGATGATCTTCAGGCTCGCCCGCTCCTCGTCGTAGATCGTCTCGACGCGCAGGGGCCGCCCGCCGGGGGTGCGCCCGTTGACGGCGGCGATCAGCGTGTTGCCCACGGTCATCGCCGCGTCGGGGGTGATCGCGTCCACCTGCACGATGCTGGACGCCTCGGCGTGGCGCCTCCGGCCGGTGGTCCCGGTGGCCGGAGCCGTCACGGGGTGTCCCAGGAAGGCGTCGAGGTCCTCGGGGGCGATGCGGTACTGCTTGCCGATGCGCACCGCCTTGAGGCGCCCGTCGCGCACGTAGGTGCGCACGGTCTTGACGTGCAGGCCCAGCAGTTCGGCCACCTGCTCGACCGAGTACGGCTGCCGCGGCATCGTGGCACCCCTCTCCCCGTGATTCCCTAACCTACCCTAACACTGGTGACCTCAGGGAAGTTTGGGGAGCGAGGTGGCCGCGCCCGGCTGGTGGGGCGGAGACAGGGGGCGATAGCCTGGAGGCATGTTCCACCGCAAACCCCTGGAAGAGCGCATCGCCGAGCGCGTCGCCAAGCGTCCCCCTCTCAAGGAGGGCAAGCACTTCGAGCACCGCCCCGCGCTGATCGTCTTCTGCGTGATCATGGTGCTCGTCGTGCTGAAGATCGTGGGCGCCTTCGTTCTCATGAAGTGGGGCATCACCTAGGAGCGGCCCTCCGGGGGTCAGGACTCCAGGGCGCTGCCCTGCCTCCACTTGTTGAACGGCATCTGCCAGAAGCCCCAGCCGTTGTTCCACTCCAGCGCCCGGTTCGTGCCGACGATCTTCACGACGTCGCCGCGGTGGAAGTTGTCGTAGAACCACTTGGCCTGCGAAGGGCTGGCGTTGACGCACCCGTGGCTGACGTTGGCGCGGCCCTGCGAGCCGACCGACCACGGCGCGCTGTGGACGTACTCGCCGCTGTTGGAGATGCGCACCGCGTGGTTCACGATCTCCTTGTAGTAGCCGGGGTCGCCCTCCTTCTTCCCCGGGGAGATCATGGTGACCGGGTTGCCGCGTTCCATGGTCAGGTGGACACCGCTGGTGGTGGTGTACTCGCGCGTGGTCGCCTTGCCCGCGCTGATCTTCATGGACTGCACGACCTTGCCGTCGCGCCGGACCACCATCATGTGGGTCCTGGTGTTGACCGTGCTGACCCAGGCGGCGCCGATCTTGATGGTCGTGGACTGGTCCTTCACCCCGTAGGTGTCGCGTCCGGCCTTCACCCCGGTGAGGTGCGCGGTGAACTTCACCTTCTGGTGGGCGGGCCAGTACTTGGCCGGCCGGTAGATCGCGTACGTGTCGTCGATCCACCGCCAGGCGCCCTTGACCGGCTTCTGGGCCTCCACTTCGAGCGCCTGCTCGACGGCGGCCTTGTCCTGCACGGCCCGGTTGAACCTCACCATGATCGGCATGCCGACGCCGACGGTCTCCCCCTTGACGCCGGGGGTGACGTCGGCGATCTGCAGGGGGAACTTGGGCTTGAGGGTGGAGAAGCTGCTGGACGCGTTGGCGGGGCCGCCCTCGCCGCCGGCGGTGGCCGAGACGGTGTACTTGCTGGAGGGCTTGAGCGGCTGCTTGGACGTCCACTTGGTGTGGGTGGGGTCGAACTCGCCCTCGACCGTCGTGCCACCCGCACTCACGGTGACCTCCTGCAACTGGCCTCCCGTGGCCGTGACGACCACGGTCTTGTCTGGGCGCACACCGGCACTGCCCGTGGCGGGGCTGATCTTGATCGTGGGAGCCGGAACGGCGGGTGCGCTGTTCCCGGATCCTCCGGACCCCCCGGACCCTCCGCCTCCGGTCGAGCCCGGTCCGCCCGAGCCACCGGAGCATGCCGACAGAGTCGCGGTCAGGACCACGGCGACACCGGCGATCGGCGCCATCGAACGACGTGCAGTGCTCAGCACAACTACTCCCCCATGAGCGCGAAGGGCACCATCAGACCTTATTCGGGGTTGCCTCTTATGTTGGCATTTTCTCTGGCCCTGAGGTCACATTTCGGTCGCTCTTCGCTCGTCTCACCTCTGTAAACGGTAAGGTGCAGGTCAAGACTGATCAAGTGTTCAGTCAGGCGTGTCCGGCCCGCAGGGCCCGCGCCGCCCCTCGTTCACCCCGCCGCTGTCGGCCGCCGCCGGCCGCCGGGCCGGGCCCGGCGATCAGGCCTCGGGGGAATTCGGCGCTGCCCGAACGCGCGCCGCGGGCGTGCCCTTTCGGCCAGGGGGCGAACGGCGCCCGCCGGACCGTCTTCCGGCAGGTGGATTGGGCCTTTTCAAAGATCGCCGCACGGGTTATCACAAAGCGGAAAGGTGAAAGTGAACCTTCCGCCTTCACCGTGATGGCCGCTTCACCCCCGATCACCGCTCCACCCGAAGCAGAGCACGACGCGCCGGGGCCGCCCGGCGTCGACATCTCGCACGCCCACTGGGCACCACCGCGATGGAGGACGGCATGCGCCTGTTACGTACCGTGGTCACTCGATTACTTCTGTTGTGCGCGATGGTCGCCGCGGGTGCCGCCGCCGGTGCGGGGGCCGCGAACGCGGCGGTTCCGGACGTATGGGGGTTCGCCTACGTCGACGTCACCTCCGGGGTGCCGAACCTGGCCTATCAGGCGGGCAGTTGGGCGCCCGGGCCGACGGTCAGCGTCACGCCCGGCGGCACCGGCGAGTACTTCGTGCGGTTCCCGAAGATCGGCATCCCCAAGGGCGGGATCGCGCACGTGACCGCGATCTCGCAGTCGGCCGAGTGGTGCCAGATCGAGAAGTGGGGGCAGGCCGGCTCCGACGAGATCGTGGCGGTGCGGTGCTACCGGTTCGGCGGAATTCCCGTCTTCGCGCGCTTCTCGATCGTCTTCGCCAGCAGCAGCGGGGCGTTGGCCTCGGCGACGCAGGCGTACGGCTACGTCTACTGGGACGGCGCGTCCATCGCCTCCGACTACAACTCCTCGCTCGGCGTGAACGCCGTCTTCCCCAACACGACCGGCGACTGGACCGTCTGGCTGCCCGGGCTCGGCTCCGCCGTGCAGGCGGGGAACATCCAGGTCACCGCGGTCGACTCGAGCAAGCCGGCGCGGTGCAAGGTGGGCGCCTGGAGCTGGGCGGCGTCGGGGCAGAAGATCCAGGTGCTGTGCCACGACGTGGCCGACAAGCCGTACAACACCGGCTGGACCCTCACCTACCAGCGTGAGCGGGCGATCACCGGGGCCTTCGCGCCGCCGAAGCTGTTCGCCTACACCTTCGACAACGTCCCGGCCAACCCCGGGCCGTACGCGCCGGTCCCCACCGGGATCAACTACAACTCCCAGAGCGGGGTCAACACGGTGCGGACGGCGGGGACCGGCATGCGCCTGGTGTACTTCCCCAGGGTCGGGTCGCCGCCCAACAACGTGCAGGTGACGGCGTACGGTCCCGGGCCGGAGTACTGCAATTTGCTCACGCTGTGGACGACCTCCGGCGCCGACGTCTACGTGCGTGACGTGGTCTGCTACAAGGGCACCACCCAGGTCGACCAGCCGTCGTTCGTGACCTACACCTCGAAGTACTGACAGAACCGGGGGCGGGTCACGGCACGCGGAGGCGGTGGGTGAGCCCCGTGTGCCGGCGGCCCGCCCCCCGCGTGCGGACGGCCTGGCCGAGCGCCCGCCGCGACCCCACGACGACCACGAGCTTCTTGGCCCGGGTGATGGCGGTGTAGAGCAGGTTGCGCTGCAGCATCATCCAGGCGCTGGTGGCCAGCGGGATGACCACGGCGGGATACTCGCTGCCCTGGGAACGGTGGATGCTGACCGCGTAGGCGTGCGCGAGCTCGTCCAGTTCGTCGAAGGAGTAGTCGACGCTCTCGTCCTCGTCGGTGAGCACGGTCAGCTTGCTCTCCTCGGGGGTGATGGCGGTGACCACGCCGACGGTGCCGTTGAACACCCCGGCCGCGCCCTTGTCGTAGTTGTTGCGCAGCTGGGTGACCTTGTCGCCGACGCGGAAGACGCGCCCGCCGTACCGGCGCTCGGGCATGCCCTCCCGGGCGGGGGTCAGCGCCTCCTGCAGGGCGATGTTGAGCGCGCCCGCGCCGGCCGCGCCGCGGTGCATCGGCGCCAGGACCTGCACGTCCCTGCGGGGGTTGAGCCCGAACTTCCGCGGGATGCGGCGGGCGACCACGTCCACGGTCAGCGCGGCGATCTCCTCGGGCTCCTCGCAGGGGAACAGGAAGAAGTCGGGGAACTCCCGCACGAGAGGGTGCTGGCCGGTGTTGACACGGTGGGCGTTGACGACCACGCCGGACTCCTGCGCCTGGCGGAAGATCTGCGTCAGCCGCACCCGGGGGACGTCCGGGGCGGCGAGCAGGTCGCGCAGCACCTCGCCGGCGCCGACGGAGGGAAGCTGGTCGACGTCGCCGACGAACAGCAGGTGCGCGCCCGGGGCGACCGCCTTGGCCAGCTTGTTGGCCAGCAGCAGGTCGAGCATCGACGCCTCGTCCACCACGACCAGGTCGGCGTCGAGGGGGTTGTCGCGGTCGAAGGTGGCGTCCCCGCCGGGCCGCAACTGGAGCAGCCGGTGCACGGTGGTGGCCTCGTGCCCGGTCAGCTCCGCCAGCCGCTTGGCCGCCCGCCCCGTCGGGGCGGCGAGGATGACCTTGGCGCGCTTGGCCCGTGCGAGGGTCACCACCGAGCGGACGGTGAAGCTCTTGCCGCAGCCGGGGCCGCCGGTCAGCACCGCGACCTTCTCGGTCAGCGCGAGCCGTACGGCCTGGGCCTGCTCGGGGGCGAGGTCGGCGCCGGTGCGGCCGCGCAGCCAGTCGAGGGCGGCGGGCCAGTCGACGTCCGCGAACGCCTTGAGCCGGTCGTGGGACGAGGCCAGCAGGCCGCGCAGCGTGCCGGCCAGGGACATCTCGGCCCGGTGGAAGGGCACGAGGTAGACCGCCGGGACGGTGACGTCACCGTCCTCGCCCGCCTCGCCGTTGCCTCGCGCCGGGATCTCCTCGCGGACCACCCCCTCCTCGGCGACCAGTTCCTCCAGGCAGGCGCCGGCCAGGGCGGCCGGCACCTCAAGGATCTTCACGGCGTCGGCGACGAGGTTGGGCGCGGGCAGGAAGCAGTGGCCGTCGTCGGCGCCCTGCGACAACGTGTAACGCAGCCCGGCCTTGACCCGCTCGGGGCTGTCGTGCGGGATGCCGACGGCCTGGGCGATCGTGTCGGCCGTCTTGAACCCGATGCCCCACACGTCGTCGGCGAGCCGGTAGGGCTCCTTGCGGACCACCTCGATGGAGTCCTCGCCGTACTGCTTGAAGATGCGCACCGCGATGGAGGTGGACACCCCGACGCCCTGCAAGAAGATCATCACCTCTTTGATGATCTTCTGTTCCTCCCAGGCGGCGGCGATCATCTTGGTGCGCTTGGGGCCGAGCCCGGGCACCTCGACCAGCCGCTTGGGCTCCTCCTCGATCACCCGCAGCGTGTCGGTGCCGAAGTGGTCCACGATCCGCTCGGCCATCTTCGGGCCGATGCCCTTGATCAGGCCCGAGCCCAGGTAGCGCTGGATGCCCTGGATGGTCGCCGGGAGCACCGTGGTGTACGACCAGACCTCGAACTGCCTGCCGTACTTGGGGTGGGAGCCCCAGCGGCCGGTGAGCCGCAGCGACTCGCCCACCTGCGCCCCGAGCAGCGGCCCGACCACCGTCAGCAGCTCGGTGCCCGACCGCTCGGCGGCGACCCTGGCGATCGTGTACCCGGTCTCCTCGTTGGCATAGGTGATCCGCTCCAGCACGGCGTCGAGCTGGACGCCGGGCGGCCTGCCTTCGGGACCCGCGGTGGTCATGCGTGGCATTCTCCCCCACGCCCTGGGTGCCGTTGACCAACGTGTCCTGCCGGCCGCCGAATACGGATGACCCCTATGTGACCTCGTGTGACGTCGGCGGCTCCGGCGTATCGGCCGCCCAGCCCGTCGTCGCACTCGGCGCGGGCCTGCACCCTTTCGTGCTGGTCTCCTCCGGCACCCCCGGCATCGGCCCGCGGCCGGCGGAGGCGATGGTGGAGGCGGAGACGGCCACCCTGCGGCTTCTGGCGGGCTTCGCGCTAGGGTGGTCCCGGTGAGGTGGTGGCGCGGTGACAGTCGGTGCTGAGGTGCAGATCACGGATCTGGCGATCGATGATCACGCGTGCCTGACCTTCGGCGAGCCGGAAGAGCTGCTCGACCTCACCGCCGCGTTCGTACGGGACGGGCTGGCGGGAGGGCTGCGCGTCGTCTGGCTCTGCGAGGAGCCGCAGGGAGCGCTGGCCGAGCTGAACCGCCGCGGGATCGCCGTGCAGTCCGCCACCGCGAGCGGCCGGATGGACGTCGTCGCCTCTCAGGAGGGCCTGCTGTCCGGGCAGGTCTTCACCGTGGATCACGCGATGGGGTGGCTGAGCTCCCAGATGGAGCGGACCGCCCACGAGGGCTACTCGGGACTGCGGGTGGCCCTCGACATGGGCTGGGCGCTGCGGCCGGTCCATGGTGTGGAGCAACTGCCCGCCTTCGAGGAGAAGATCGCGACGATCCTGGCGGACAGCAGCGTGTCGGTGTTGTGCCAGTACGACCGGGAACGCTTCGACCCGGTCACCCTCGCGTCGGTCTCCCCGTTCCACACGCGGGCGGTCGCCGCGGCCACCTACTACGACGACCCGCTGCTGCGGATCTGCCGCCAGTACGCGCCGCCCGGCATCCGGATGGCGGGACAGATCGACCGGGCGGCCGAGGACGCCCTGGCCCTGGCGCTGAGCGAGGCTATCAGGACGGACGGCCCCGTCACGATCAACATGGCTGAGCTGTCCTTCATCGACCTCTCCTGCACCCGGATGATCATCGACGTGGCACGGAGCCTGGTGCCGGCCCGCAGGGTCGTCCTGCGGTGCAATCCCGCCATCGTGCCGCGGTTCGTGCTGCTCGGCGCTCAGGGCATTGCCGGGGTCAGCCTGGTGACCGCGCATGAGTGATGACAGAACCAACGATGCCGCCCACGTCGCCCCGGCCTCCGGCGGTGGGAAGCGGAGCGCCGCGACGCCGGTGCTGATCCTCGACCAGCCGTTCGACCGCGGCTCGCTCTACCCCCTGCGGGAGACGCTGGAAGCCCACGTCGTCCACGCCGGGCTCCCCCACGGGCGGTCGGTGGACCTGGTGCTCACCGTCCACGAACTCGCCACCAATGCGGTCTTCCACGGCTCGGGAACCGGACGGGCGAGGATCTGGCAGCTCGACGGCGTGCTGTGGTGCGAGGTCGCCGACCCCGACTCACCGGGGCACGACGCCGCCGGATGGCCGGTCCAGTACGGACACGGGCTGTGGCTCGCCCGCTACCTGTCGGACCGGTTCACGATCGATGCCGGCCCGGAGGGCACCCTCGCCACGGCCCATTTCACCCTCCCCGGGCCCGAGTCGCGCCGGTCCGCCACGCCGCGGTTGCGCCGTCTCGAGTCGCACACCGTCCTCGAGCTGGACGGCGCCCTCGACGAGCAGGCGGCCCCCGCGATCATCGCGACGGTCGGCGAGCTCGTCTCCGGCACACCGGCGCCGGGGCTGGTGATCGACCTTTCCGCGGTGACCTACTGGGACAGCACCGGCATCACCGCCCTCATCGTGGCGCAGCAGCGCGTATCGGAGACGACGGCGGGGATGCTGGTCCTGACCGGCCTCGCGGCCGAGTTCGCCGAGCGCCTCGACGCGCTCAGCCCGGTTCCGTTCACGACCCGCGAGACACCCGCCAAGGCGGTCCCCCTGTTTCCGCCCTCCTGAAGCGCTGTTCGTGGTCTTCCTGATCACCGGCGGCGTCCTGGCGTTCTCCTACGTGCCGAGCGAGCGGCGAGACGGTCGGCTACACCGGCAGCTACGAGCCGCTGCGGGGCGCCCAGATATCCGCCCGTCACTGAACGCCTGCGGGGTATTGCAGCGTCGCTCGGCGCGGCACTGCTCGAGCGGCTCATCGCGGACCCGAGCGGGCTGGCGCTCGGCGTGTGCGACGTCGACCGCCATCCCGTCGGTCAGCCTGCCGGCGTCGGCCACCGAGCACTCCCGAAAACGCAGATGCTCGCGGATCTCGCGGCGATGCATCCACAACGGCGGACTCCATCACCCACCCATGCGCGCCGAGCCGGACCGCAAAGAGGTGTTCGCGAAGAAGTCTTTGCGAAGAACTCTTTGCAGTTTAGGGTGAAGGCATGTCCGACCCACCGTCCTCGCCCTACACCCCGGGCAACCCCGACGTGATCGTCCTGGATGCCAAGGGCCTGCGTGCCCTGGCGCATCCCGTACGCGTGCAGCTCGTCGGCCTGCTGCGCAAGCACGGTCCGTCGACCGCCACCCGGCTCGCCGAGCGGCTGGGCGTCAACTCCGGCACCGCGAGCTACCACCTGCGGCAACTGGCCGCCGCGGGCTTCGTCGAGGAGGACACCGGACGCGGCAACGCGCGCGAGCGCTGGTGGCGCTCGATCCACCGGTCGACGTATTTCGAGGGCATCGACCTGGTCGAGCGGGAACCCGAGGTAGCGCTGGCCTACCTGCAGTCGGTCGCCGCCGTTCACACCCTGCGCGTGCAGCGGGCGGTGAACGAGTTCCAGACGATGCCCCGGCCGTGGCGGAGCGCCGCGGACATGAGCGACTGGGCGCTGCGGCTCACCCCCGAGGAGACCGTGCGGCTGCGGGACGAACTGCACGACGTCCTCGCCCGATACCGCCGCGACGTCCCCGAGGAGGCGGCCGTCGCACCGGAGGGCGCCGAGCGGGTGGGGCTGATCACCTACATCCTGCCCGAACTGGACGCCCCCGTCCCCGGCGCGGACCCAGCCGGTGATCCGGACGGTGATCCGGACGGCGGCGGGGGCACGGCGGGGACGGGCCCGTCATGACGGCCGCGCCGAGCGGCCCCACGACCGGCCCCACGACCGGACCTGCGGCCGGACCTGTGGCCGACGCGGGCGGGTCCTCCCGGGAGCGGGGGGCGCGGGCGCTGACCGGGCTGCTCGCGGCCACGGCGGTGGCGCTCACCGGCACCCGGGTCTCGACCGTCGCGCTGCCGTGGTTCGTGCTCGTCACCACGGGCAGCGCCACCCAGACGGGCCTGGTGGCGTTCTGCGAGATGACCCCCTACGTGGTGGTCAAGGCACTGGCCGGGCCGCTGGTGGACCGGGCCGGGCCGCGAAGGATCTCCTCGATCACCGACCTGGTCAGCGCGGCCGCCGTCGGCGCCGTACCCCTGCTGCACGCCCTCGGCCTGCTGTCCTTCCCGCTGCTGCTGGCCGTGGTCGCGGTGGTCGGCGCGGCGCGCGGCCCCGGCGACCTCGCCAAGCACGTGATGGTGCCGGAGGCGGCCGAGCGCGGCCGGGTGCCGCTGGAGCGGGCCACGGGACTGTCGGGGGTGACCGAGCGGCTGTCGTCGACCCTCGGCCTGCCGGCCGGCGGGATCCTGGTGGCGCTGCTGGGCCCCCTGACCGGTCTCGTCGTCAACGCGGCGTGTTTCGCGCTCGCCGCGCTGCTCGTCGCGCTGGCGCTGCCGCGCGGCATGGGACGGCCGGCCCCGCCCGAGAGCCCGGGACGTCCGCCGGTGGAGGCGTCGTCCGGTGCGGAGCCGGGTTACTGGCGGCGCCTCGGCGAGGGCTTCGTCTTCCTGCGCGGCGAACCGCTGCTGCTGGCCGTCATCGTCATGGTGGGCATCACCAACCTGCTCGACGCGGCGCTGAACACGGTGCTCCTGCCCGTGTGGGCCGACCGGTCCGGCAACGGTCCGGCCGCCATCGGCCTGAGCAACGGCGTGCTGGGCGCCGCGGCGATCGCGGGGAGCCTGCTCGCGGCGGGCGCCGCGCACCGGCTGCCGCGCCGGGCGGTGTTCTTCACCGGGTTCCTGCTGGTCGGGGCGCCGCGGTTTCTCGTCCTCGCCGCGGACGCTCCGATGTGGGCGGTGGTCGCGGTGTTCGCCGTGGGCGGCTTCGGGTCCGGCTTCCTCAACCCGATCCTGGGCGCGATCGCCTTCGAGCGGGTGCCGCGCGCCCTGCTTGGCCGGGTCAACGGGCTGGGCGACGCGCTGGCGTGGGCGGGCATCCCCATCGGCGGGCTGGTCGCCGGGGCGGCGGTGGCCGCCTTCGGCCTCGCCCCGGCGCTGGTGGCCGGCGGCGTCGCGTACTTCCTGACCACCAACCTGGCCGGGCTGCGCCCCGAGTGGCGCGAGATGGACCGCTCACGGAGGCCTGGTCTCCGGCCGGAGGCCGCGCGGGCGGCGGAGCGCTAGCCTGGTGCCGATCACGGAGCGGGAGGGGTGGGGCATGGTTTCGGAGGGGACGGCCCGGGCGCTGCTGGCGAAGCTGGCGGCCGAGCAGGCGGAGTCACGGGTGCCGTCGCTGGTGGCGGCGATCGTGCGGGGCGGCGTGGTCGCCTGGTTCGGGGCGCGCGGCCGGGTCGGCGACGAGCCGCCCACTCCGGACACCCAGTATCGCATCGGCTCCATCACCAAGACGTTCGTCGCGACCGCCGTCATGCGGCTGCGCGACGAGGGCCGGCTCGACCTGCTGGACCCCCTCGGCAAGCACGTGCCGGGCACCCCGCTGGGCGACGTGACGGTCGCGCAACTGCTGTCGCACACCGGAGGGCTGACGGCCGAGTCGCCCGGCCAGTGGTGGGAGCGCACGCCGGGGACGCCGGCGGCCGACCTGCTCGCCGCGCTCGGCCCGGAGACCGCGCGGCATCGGCCCGGCCGCCGCTACCACTACTCCAACCTCGGGTACGCCCTGCTCGGCGAGCTGGTCGCGCGCAAGCGGTCGGCGCCGTGGGAGCAGGTGGTGCGTGAGGAGATCCTGCTGCCGCTCGGCATGCGCGACACCACCCCCCGGCCGAGGCCGCCGCACGCGACCGGGTATGCCGTGCACCCGTGGGCCGACGTGCTGCTGCCCGAGCCGGAGAACGACCACGGCGCCATGGCCCCCGCCGGGCAGATGTGGTCCACCCCCGCCGACCTGGCCCGCTGGGCGGCGTTCGTCGCCGGTGACACCGGCGAGGTGCTGCGCCCGGCCACGCTGGCGGAGATGCGCGAGCCGGCCACGGTGGAGGACGGCGACGCCTGGGCCCGCGGCTACGGCCTGGGCTTGCAGCTCGCCCGGCACACCGGGCCCGGCGGGCCGCGGCGGCTGGCCGGGCACACCGGGTCGATGCCCGGCTTCCTCGCCACGGTGTGGGCCGACCCCGCCGACGGCGTGGCGGTGCTGTGGATGGCCAACACCACCTCCGGGGTGCGCCCCCTCGACACCGCGCTGCTGGACATCCTGGCCGAGCACGAGCCGCCGCTGCCCGCCGAGTGGCGGCCGTCGCCGGTGGACGAGGACCTGTTGGAGCTGACCGGGCCGTGGTACTGGGGGCCCGCGCCGTACGTGCTGCGGGTCCTGCCGCGGCGGGGCCTGTCGCTCGGCCCGGTCAACGGGCGGGGCCGGGCGTCCCGGTTCGCGCCCAACGCGGACGGCACCTGGGTCGGGCTCGACGGCTACTACGCCGGGGAGACCCTGCGGGTGGTCCGCTCCCCCGGCGGCGTCACGCACCTCGACCTCAACACCTTCGTCTTCACCCGCGAGCCGTACGACCCGGCGGCCCCGGTGCCGGGCGGGGTCGACCCCGACGGCTGGCGGTGACCCCGCCCGGCCAGGTGGCCGGTCATCAGGTGGCCGACAGCGCGGCCGTCGGCGGCAGCCGGGCGGCGCGCATCGCCGGGTAGAGACCGGCGATCGTGCCGATGACCAGCGCGGCGCCGGCCGCGCCCGCGAACGCCCAGGGCGGCACCACGGGCGGCCAGCCCCGGGCCAGCGCGTAGGCGATGGTCGCCAGGCCGCCGAGCACCGTCCCCGCCAGCCCGCCGAGGGCCGACAGCAGCAGCGACTCGGTGAGGAACTGCAGGCGCACCTGTCCGCGGGTGGCGCCGAGCGAGCGGCGCAGGCCGATCTCCCTGCGCCGCTCCAGCACCGAGATCACCATGGTGTTGGCGACGCCGACCCCGCCGACGAGCAGGGCCACCGCGCCGAGGCCCAGCAGCAGGCCGGTGAAGGCGCTCGCGGCGGCCGCCCGGGCGGCGAGCGCGTCCGAGGGCCTGCTCACCGTCACCTCCTCCGGGTTCTCCGGGTTGACCGTGCGCGGCAGCACGGCCCGTACGGCCTCCACCGACTCCTCGGCCGACCGTTCGTAGATCGTCGTCGGGTGGCCGTCGAAGCCCAGGTAGTCGGCGGCGGCGGGGAAGCCGACCAGCGCCGAGCGTTCGATCTCGGGGGCGAGCGGCATAGGGCCGAGGATGCCGACGACCGTGAACCACCGCTCGCCCATCCAGACCCGTACGCCGGTCCGGGTGACGCCGAGGCGTTCGGCGGCCCTGGCGCCCAGCACGACGGCGGGCCGCGTCTCGGTGGCGGCGTTCAGCCAGGTGCCCGCGGTCACCCGGCCCTCCAGGGTGGCGAGCAGGCCGGACGTGGCGGCCTGGACGGCGATGCCGCCGGTCACCGCCTCGGGGATGTGGTTGGTGCGCCGGATCGTCGTGTCGACCACCCCGGTCGCCGACGCCGTGCGGACCGGTCCGATGCGCCGGACCATGCGCAGCGCCTCCTCCGGCAGCTTCGCCTGCTCGCCGAACAGCGTGCGGCCCGGCGAGACGGTCAGCAGGTTGGTGCCGAGCCGGTCGAGGCGGCGCAGCAGTTCCTCCCGGGAGGAGGCCGACACGCCCAGCACGGCGATCATGGTCGCGATGCCGATGGCGATGCCGAGCGCGGACAGGATCACCCGGGCGGGGCGGGTGCGCAGCCCGGCCATACCGGTCCGCAGGACATCGGAGGGCCCGAGCCGGGCGGGGATGAGCCGCCCGCCGGTCGTCTCGCCGGTCGTCTCGCCGGTCATAGTGCTGCTCCCTTCGCGGTCGCGGGGACGGGCCCGGGGGGGCGGCGGCCCGTTCCCGGGCCGTCGTCGCCGGCGATCCGCCCGTCGCGGACGCGCACCTGGCGCGGGCACCACGCCGCGATCTCCGCGTCGTGGGTGATGACCAGGATCGTGGTGCCGGAGGCGTGCAGGTCCCGCAGGACGGCCAGCACCTCGGTCCCGGCCGCCGAGTCGAGGTTGCCCGTCGGCTCGTCGGCGAGCAGCAGCGGCGGGTCGCCCGCCACCGCGCGGGCCACCGCCACGCGTTGCTGCTCGCCGCCCGACAGCTGGTGGGGCCGGTGGCCGAGGCGGTGGCCGAGGCCCACGCGTTCCAGTGCCGCGGCGGCCTTCTCGCGCCGGGCCCGCGGCGGGACGCCCATGTAGAGGAGCCCGTCGGCGACGTTGTCCAGCGCGATGACCCCGGGCGCGAGGTGGAACTGCTGGAAGACGAACCCCAGGTGGCGGGCGCGCAGCGCGGACAGCTCGCGGTCCGACAGCCCCGGCACGTCGTGCCCGGCGATCCGCACGGTGCCGGTGGTGGGCCGGTCGAGCGTGCCGATCAGGTGGAGCATGGTCGACTTCCCCGACCCGGACGGCCCGGCGACGGCCACCAGCTCGCCCCGCTCGACGAGCAGGTCCACCCCGCGCAGCGCCCGCACGCCGCCGTAGGTCCGGGTCACCTCGCGCAGTTCCACGACGTACGGCCCGCCGGTGCGGGTGGGCTCGTTCGGTGGCCGGTTCACGGGGCGGGCACCCCGACCTTCATGCCCTCGGCGAGCCCGGCGCCGGTGATCTCGACCATGCCGCCGCCGAAGGCGCCGGTCTCCACCGGCACGATCCGGGTCGAGCCTCCCTCGGCCACCTCCACGCCGAAGCCGCCCTCGCGCAGCGCGAGCAGCGCCTCCACCGGCACGGCGAGCACGTCGCGGCGGCGTTCGCTGACCAGCTCCACCTGCACGGGCGCCCTGTCGAGCCGGGTTCTGGGGGTCTTGGCCAGCGTGATGTCCACGTCGACGGTGCTGTCCTCGTCCTGTCCCTCACCCTGCGAGGCCGCCTTGGCGACCGTGCCGACCGAGGTCACCCTGCCCCTGACGTGTTCACCGCCGGGCAGCTCCACGGTGACTTTGGCGCCCTTCCGCACCAGCGCCTGGTCGCTCGTGGACAGGTCGACGTGGACGAGGCGGCGCAGGCCCGACACGACCAGGGCCGGTTGCCCCGGGGTGGTCCTGGCGCCGACCTCGGCCCTGGCGTCGGTCACCCGGGCGGCGGCGGGCAGGAACACCACCTGGGTGGCGTCCACCTGCCCGGTCCGCGGCAGCCCGGCGTCGTCCTGCCACTGCCTGACGGCGAGGTAGGTGGCGTAGCTGAAGTGGTCGTCCACCGTCAGGTCGCCGCCGTAGCCGAGGACCTTGAGGTTGCGTTCGAGCTGCTCGACGTCCGGCCCGTCGGTGACGCCCTGCCGGAGCGTGCGGTAGAGCGGCAGCGTGCCGTACATCAGCACGACCGGGCGGCGGGCGACCCGCAGCAGCGGGCGCCCCCGGCGGACGACCGCTCCCTCGGCGGGCACCCAGGTCACGACGCCCCGGGCGTCGGTGACGATCCGCCGCTCCCCGGAGTAGGTGAGCGATCCCTCCACGGTCTTGGTGTCCACCAGGTCCTGCCGGGTGATCGGGGTGGTGGCGGGGACGGCCGGCGTGGAGGGCCCGCCCGCGCCGGCTCCTCCACCCGGCCCTCCGGACGGGCCGCCGCCCGCCACGGCGACGGCCGTGCCCGCTGCGGCCAGCGCCAGGACGCCCGCCCCGGCGAGGACCAGGGCGCGGCGCGTCACGGCCGCTCCCCCGGCGCGAACTCCTCGCACGCCTTCTGCGCCGCCTCCATCGTCTTCTCCTGGCCCGGCTTGACCTTGACGAGGAGTCCCTCGCCGGGCTTGGGGTCGGCCATGTCGATGCCGTGCTCGCGCATGCACTGGGCGAACTTGAGCATCCGGTCGCGTTCCCGGGGGTCGTCGGCGCCCGCCCGGTCGCCGACGGCGTTCTTCATGAAGTGCTCGCAGGCTCGCATGGCCTCGCGGGTCGTCGCCTCCTCCCCCTTCCGGGCGCGGATCTGGACGCGGCCCTGGGCGTCGGGATCGGGCATGTCGACGCCGTGTTCGCGCATGCACTGGGCGAACTTCAGCTGGGCCTCGCGCAGGTCCGTGCTCGCCGAGGCGGACGGCGCGGCCGTGGTCCCGGTCGCGGCGCCATCGCCGGCGGCGGCGATTCCGTCGCCGTCCGGGGCGTCGCCGCAGCCGGCCGCCGTCACCAGAGTCGTCGCCAGGGCCAGGCACAGCCCCGCCCGTACGGGTCGTGAGCGCATGGTCGTTCCTCCTCCCCCGGGGCCTTCGCCCGGGACGGGGCCCAACTCCAGCGCAGCCGGTGCTAAACACGGATAAGGAGGAGCCCGCCGGGCGTCCGGGAGGCTTCGCTTATCCGCGCCTAACACCGCGTGCGTCACTGTCGGTGCCGAGCGGGAGGCGAGGATGCGGGTGCTGGTGGTCGAGGACGAGGAACAACTGGCCGACGCCGTCGCCCGGGGGCTGCGGCTGCACGCGATCGCGGTGGACGTGGCCTACGATGGCCGGGAGGCGCTGGAGCTGACCGCCTACGTGGACTACGACGTGGTGGTGCTCGACCGCGACCTGCCCGACGTACACGGGGACGAGGTGTGCCGGGAGCTGGCCGCCGCGAGCGGCGCGAGCCGGATCCTCATGCTGACCGCGGCGGGACGGGTGCGGGACCGGGTCGGCGGTCTGGCCCTGGGCGCCGACGACTACCTGGTCAAGCCGTTCGCGTTCGCCGAGCTGGTGGCGCGGGTCCGGGCACTGGCCAGGCGCTCGCCCAGGGCCGCGCCGCCGGCGCTGGAGCGGGCCGGGATCCGGCTCGACCCGGCCCGCCGTACGGTGACCCGGGACGGACGGCAGGTGGCACTGGGCCGCCGCGAGTTCGACGTGCTGCGCGAGCTGATGCGCGCCGGCGGCGGACTGGTCAGCTCGGCGCGGCTGCGCGCGAGCGTGTGGGACGAGCACGCCGGCGCCGGGACGGGCGTGCTGCGCGTCACCCTCACCTCGCTGCGCAGGAAGCTGGGCGACCCCCCGGTGATCGAGAACGTCCCGGGCCGGGGGTACCGCCTGTGACCCGGCGTCTGCTGGTGTGGCGCAGGCTGGGGCTGCGGACGCGGCTCACCCTGCTGTACGGCGGGCTGTTCTTCGTCGCGGGCTCGGTGCTGCTGTGGTTCACCCACCTGCTGACCGCGCGGGCGCTCAACCAGCGGTTCGTCGTGGCGGTGGACAAGGTGACCGGCGGCGCGCGCCCCACCCCCGCGGTGTCCGGCTCCGCCCTGCCCGGCTCCACCCTGCCCAGTGACACTCTGCCAGGTGACACCCTGCCCGGCGGCGTGCTCGGCACGGACGTGGTCGCGCGGCGCATCCGCACCGACGTCGAGCAGGGCGCCGCCGACGTGCTGGACGAGGTGCTCCGGTCGTCGCTGATCGTGATGATCCTCGTCGGGGTGGTCGCGGTGGTGCTGGGCTACCTGGTGGCCGACCGCGCGCTGCGCCCGCTCGACCGGGTGACCGAGACCGCGCAGCGGCTGTCGGAGAGCACGCTGCACGAGCGGATCGCCCTGCGCGGCCCGCAGGACGAGGTCAAGCGGCTGGCCGACACCTTCGACGCGATGCTCGACCGGCTGCACCGCGTCTTCGACGCCCAGCGCCGCTTCATCGCCAACGCCTCCCACGAGCTGCGCACCCCGCTGGCGGTCAACCGCACGGTGCTGGAGGTGTCGCTGGAGGAGCCCGCGGCGTCGGAGGACCTCAAGGCGCTGGCGCGGGCCCTGCTGGGCGCCACCGCCCGGTACGAGCGGCTGATCGACGGGCTGCTCATGCTGGCGCAGTCGGAGCAGGAGATCACCACCCGCAGGCCGGTGGACCTGCGGGAGGTCGTCCGTACGGCGATGGAGCAGATCGGCCCGCAGCCGCGCCGCGGGAAGGTCACCGTCCACGAGGACCTGTGCCCGGCGGTCGCGCACGGCGATCCGCTCTTCCTGGAACGCTGCCTGGTCAACCTGCTGGAGAACGCCGTCAAGTACAACGTGCGGGACGGGCAGGTCTGGGTCCGCCTGCGTGAGGACGACGCCGGGGCGTGCCTGACCGTGGAGAACACCGGGCCGCCGGTGCCGCCGTACGAGGTCGGTGACCTGTTCGAGCCGTTCCGGCGGCACGGCGGCGACCGGATCCGGTCGGCCCGCGGCGCCGGGCTCGGGCTGTCCATCGTCCGCGCCATCGCGGTCGCGCACGGCGGCACGGCCGACGCCCGCGCCCGCCCGGAGGGCGGCCTGGTGGTCACCGTACGTCTGCCCAGGTAGGGGCGACCGGAGTGCGAGCGAAACGTGTCACACGCCGGCGGCCGGTACGTCACAGGCACGAAGCGGTGTCGTAGGCGATACAGCACCCCTCACCCGTGACCGTCACGCGAATGCCGCGCTCACATGAGAAGGCATCCCGAGCGACGTGATTTCGCCCACGAGCTGGGCCGTCGCCGCTCAGCGTTGTTTTTTCGGCGAGAACTATTGGGACGCATGAGGATCGCGGGATTGGCCCGGTCTGTGACGATGTCCGGTTGGCGGGCGCATATCAGGCCGGTAATGAGATTCCGGAGGCGTCATTTCGGGCCTCGGGTCGGCGCATATCCGCCGAAAATCCAGCGCATATCTCTGAGCAGCGGAAACGTCGAGGTCATGGTGTGGGACGCCCGGTGGGATTTTGCGGAGGCTCGGCCGCCTGTCGCAGAACCCTTGTACAGGCGCATCACCGCTCGATAAACTCGATGTAATGACAGCTGTGTGATTTGCCGTGTCCCGCGCGCTGCCGAGCGCACGTCCGTGACGGTCCTGGAGGAGACGCCATGCCGCTTCCCAATCAACCTGTCGATGGAACGCTCGTGCACCGCCCGCGTCCTCGGAGGGCCGACACCGGGAACGCCGACATCAGCGGAGACGTCTACACCGAATTGGACGGCCTTCGCTACACCATTCACTTGAGCAAACAGGCGGTCATCTGGATCGACGGCATGGAGAAGCTCTTCGATCAGATCCTGAACGCGTCCATGGAGGCAATCGAAGAACTCGCGCCGCTCTTCGAGGCGATAAGTATCTATATCGACGCCGAGGCGGAGTCGATCAAGGTGGTGTCGAACGGCGTGCCGGACGGAAGGGTCAAACTGGTGGGATACATCCCCGATCCTACCGTGATGCCAGAGCCGGACGAGGGCTACGTCCCCCCGGGAGGATGGGACCCGCCGGACACCGTGAACGGCCTGCGGTGGTGGACTGTCAACTCCATCAGCCTCTACAACAAGCGTTGGGCCTTCACCGCCACCAATTCGAATCCGGACGAGTCCTCGGTGTCGTCGATCTACTTCTCCACGGAGTACGACGGGAACTCCATGCACGTCAACCCCCGGGATTTCAGGAGTACCTACGGATGGCCCTGCCTCCAGGGCCATGCGGAGTTCGACAGCGGGCTGGACACGTGCACCTTCGTCCCCCGCACCGGAATGTGGTGGCTGTTCAACGGCCCATACTGCGCGAGAACGAACGGCTACGGAGACTCTCTCACCTGGTCGCCGTCGAGACTGACGGAGACGTGGGCGGGGCTCGGCCGGATCGACCGTGGAGACTTCGGTCAAGAAGAGAAAGACCACTGGGCCAACGGAATCTCCTGCGCCACGACCGACGGCAACGGCTACTACTGGCTCACCGCGGGAAACCGGGTTGCCGTCCTCGAACCGAACAGCGGAGATTTTCTGCCCATCTCCGGCTGGGACCGTCCCAGGGATCTGACTGAAATATGGCCGGCTCTCCAACACCTGGAGGAGGCCGGCATCATGGGCGACCAGACCCTGAAAGCTCTGTGCTGGGCACACAACGGCAACAGGGCGAAATGGTTTCTGGTCTTCCACAGCACGCTCTTCACCAATTACCCCGACGACGACTCGGGTAGTTTCGGCTACAACTTCATTGCGTGCCAGTCCAACACGGAGAACTGGTACTACAGCTGGAACGCCATGTTCAACTACCTGAACGGCCCATGGCCGTACCCGTCCTGCGATTGACCGCACCGCCCGGAGTGACGCAATGTCGGAGATGACCATCGTCTTCGCGTGACCGCGCCTGGCGCCGCAGGCTGCCACAAGCAACTTTCCGACTCTCCCTCTGTCCCGAACACTCCAAGGTCAGGGGCCTATATCAACTCTGTTGGGACCCTCGGTGTCCGCCAACGGCGGACACCGAGAGGGCGTCTCGAGTCACGGTGCGGATGAGCTTCTTGTTGACGAACTCCTCGATGCCGTGACGGCCGAGTTCGCGTCCGAAGCCGGAGCGCTTGATCCCTCCGAAGGGCAGGTCCGCGCTCTCCGCCTGGATGCCGTTGATAAAGACCATGCCAGCTTCGATGCGATCGGCAACCCGCTGCGCCTGCTCGGCGTCGGTGGTGATGAGGTAGGAGCCGAGACCGTAGGGGGTGTCGTTGGCGATCTCGACGGCCTCGTCCTCGTCGGCGGCCGAGAACACCAGGGCGACCGGGCCGAAGAGTTCCTGCTGAGCGACCTCGTCTTTGGTGGTGACCCCGGTGAGGACACCCGCGGGGAAGTACGCGCCGTGCCGTTCGCCCGCGCTATGGAAGGTGGCGCCCTGGGCGATGGCGGCGTCGACCTGGCAGGCGAGGTTTTCCGCGGTCGTCACCGAGGACAGGGGAGCCTCGGGCGATCGCGAAAGGGAGCTGGTCGGTGAACTTCGTGACGAACGCCTCGTACAGGTTCTCGGCGATCACGAACCGCTTGCCCGCGTTGCAGGCTTGGCCGGTATCGTCCTGTCGACCGACAGGACGATGAAGGGATCGGAACATCCGAATTCGAGGACGACCTTCTTCAGGTGGCGTCCGGCGATCTCAGCGACGGCGGCTCCGGCCCGCTCGGAGCCGGTGAGGGAGACTCCCTGCACGCGTGGGTCGGCGATCACGTCGGCGATCTGCTCGTTGGTGGCGTAGGCGCGGCGTGGTGGAGCTGTCGATGGGGCCGAGCGGGTTCATGAACGTCTTTCTGCGACTGGGCGAGTGGGGTGCGGGTCAGCCGCGGACGGCGTAGCGGCGTAGCACGTTGCGGGTGATCTGCTCGGTGAACTCGTCCTGCAGGCGCAGGCCGTTGACCCATTCGGTCGTCCCGGCGCAGAAGACGCCGCCCCTGCCTCGGGTGAACGTGGCGACCATGCCGGAGCCGTAGGCCTCGCCGTCGAACCGGTCGGGCAGCGGGTCGAACAGCAGCCCGAGGATGCCCTGGACCTCGGTGATGGGGGCGCCGAGCGGCACCTGCCCGTCCCACCGGTCCTCCTCGCCGAAAACGGCCGGGCACATGGCGATGATCTCCAGGTTGTCCGGGGTCCCGTCGCTGCCGGTGGGGAAGGGCAGGCCGCGCCGGAAGGTGTAGTCGCAGCCGTCCAGCTCGAACGCGGCGATACAGACGGGCGCACCACCGAAGACGTCGCCGTATCCGAGGTCGGTGTCCTGCAGGGCCCAGTGCCGCGGCCGGTAGACGGTGAAGCCGCCGCTGGAGCGGGAGATCGCCGAGCCATAGCGGTTGTAGGTGCCCGACAGACCGGTGAGCCCCATGGTCGCGGCGGCGGGACGGTCGATGGGCGGCCAGTCCCACGCGGTGGTCACCTTGGCGCGGTCCTTCGCGAACAGGGGGTCGTCCTGCGGGACCTTGTAGTTGACCTGGACCTGGTCGTCTTCTTCGAGCCGGACCTGCCACAGGAAGTTCCCGCCGAATCTGGCGATGTGGCCGCCGCCGTCGACGAAGGCGTCGGCGGTGTCGCGCATCTGCGAGGTCCAGTACTCGTCGTGGCCGACGAAGACGGCGCAGGCGTAGGGGGTCAGGCAGCCGGGGTCCTGGTGGAGGTCGTGCTGGGTGAGGACGTCGAACTCGATGCCCTCCTTCTCCGCCCATACGGCGAAGGGCCGCTCGTAGGTGGCCCAGAACGCATCGGCGTGGTGGCGGGAGTAGCCGTGTGTGTGCGCCCACTCGTAGGCGGGATGGCGGGGCAGGGCGCCGCGCGGCGGGGTGTCGGGGTTGGAGCTGCGAGGGGCATCGTCGGGCTTGCGGATCATGCCGCGGGCGATCGGCCGCTGGATGGACAGGCGCGGGCTGGCCACGTCGGTCCAGGGGTCGCCGCCGAGGCCGCGGTAGGCGTTGGCGCCGCCCCAGTCGTTGTAGGCGGTCATCGTGCTGGTCGTCAGCACGAGCACGTACGGGGTCCGCACGCCGGGCTCGGGATTACGCACGACCAGGAAGTGCTCGCGCTCGTGGCGGCGTCCGCCGGCCTCGATGCCCATGATCAGGATGTAGAAGCCGGGCTTCCACTGTTGGTCGACGGTGAAGGTGTGCGCGACGGGCCAGCCGCAGCCGACGGCATAGGCGTCGTCAGGAGTCGGGTGGGCCCGGCCGGGCAGGCCGGCGGCGGACCAGACGACCCGCGGGGTGAGCCCGTCGCGCACCAGGGTGAGCGTGTACGTCTGCGCGGTGGTGTGGGTGTGGACGTGAACCTCCTCACCCGGCGAGTAGGTCCACCTGTCGGTGTAGCACCAGGCCTCCGGGCCGCCCACCCCGGGCCGTTCCACCGCGAAACCGGGGATGGACCAGGCATACCGCGGGGTGGGCGCCGGGCCCTGCGGAGGGGCGGTGCGTACGGTCGCGGGCAGCTGATCACTCATGGGTTCTTCCGATCCTTCTTCAGAGCTGTTCGGGCGCCTGGGCGGGCGCGACGTGTTCGTCTGCTTCCTGCGTGCGGCCGGCGGTCATGCGGCCGCGGACGGCCCCGAACAGGAACGCGATGACGAGCGGGGAGATGATGAGGGCGTTGCCGGTGGCGCCGAGCCCGGTGAGCAGGCTCATGTTCGCCGCCGCCAGGTACAGCACGACGCCGAGGACGATCACTGACAGGGCGGGGGCGATGAGGCGCGCCCACAGGCTTTCCTGAGTGCCACGTGCCGCGAACCATCGGATCACCGCGACGCCGGTGGCGATCTGGAGCGCGAGGACGGCGAACAGGGTCGGGGAGTTGGTCCAGGTGACGACCTGCGTATACGGATCGAGCGACGACAGGCCGAAGCCGATCAGTGCGACGGTCACCAGGCCGCCCTGGAGCAGGACCGCCGCGCGCGGGGTGCCGGATCGGCTGGTGCCGTACAGGAAGGCGGGCAGCAGGCCGCGCCGGGACATGGAGAACAGGTACCGCGAGCCGGCGTTCTGCAACGCGATGACTCCGGCGATGAAGCTGGTGATGACCAGCAGCTGCATGACACCGGTCATGGACGAGGAGACGAAGGAGGTGTTGAGGTTGAACACGACCTGCGAGGGGTCTCCGCTCAGCACGTCCAGCAGCCGGTTCGGGCCGATCGCCATGAGGATGGTGAACGCGGCGGCGATGTAGATGACGGTGAGGATGCCGATGGCCCAGAAGGTGGCCTTCCGCACGGCGTTGCCGGCGTCCTGGACCTCTTCGCTGTAGACGGCGGTCTGCTCGAAGCCGATGAACACCAGGAAGGTGACGAGGAAGGTGCCGCCCAGGACCGGCACCTGCCAGGAACCGGGGTCGAACGCGGACCAGGGGGTGCCTTCGGGCCCTCCCTGTACCCAGACCGCGATCGCGAAGACGGCCAGGACGCCGATCTCCAGGATCAGCAGGACCGCCGCGACGCGGGCGCCGAGGTTGATCTTCGCGTACGAGATCGCTGTGACCAGGAGGCCGATGACCGTCGCGCACAGCCCCCAGGGGACGCTCACCGACAGGTACGTCTTCAGGAAGATCGAGGCGAAGAAGCCGGACGCGGCCGCGAAGCCGATTTGCCCGAGGGTGTAGCCGGTCCAGGCGACCATCGCGGCTGCGGAACCGGCCGTCCGCCCGAGGCCCTTGTCGATGTAGGCGGAGAACGCGCCTGCGTCGGTGACGTGGCGGCTCATCGCGGTGAAGCCGACCGCGAAGATCGTGTAGGCGATTCCGGCGATCACGAACGCGGCGGGCAGCATCGTCCCGCCGACCAGGAATCCCAGCGGCAGGAAGCCGGCCGAGACGGTCAGCGGCGCGGCGGCCGCCACGACGAAGAAGACCAGGTGCCGGGCGCTGACCGCGTTGCGGCGTAGTTCGTGCTGGGGGGGATGGGTCATGTCCATGGTGCCTTCCTTGCGAGCCGTCTCGACGGCTCCGGGCTGAATCTGCGGAGGCGGCCTGCACCGGACCCGGTGGTCCGGCCCTCCCCCGAAGGCCGTGGAGGTCAGCGAGCCGAGACGCCGACGAAGATCTTGCAGGTGGGCTCGAGCGTGTGCCACCGGCCGTCGAATCCGGCCGGCATGAGGAACGCCGCACCCGGGCCGAACTCCACGCGCCCGCCGTCGGCGTCCTCGATCGCGACCCGGCCCGTCTGGATCACGCAGACCTCGTCGTAGGGCCAATGCCGAATCCGCACGGAGCCGGGTTCTCCCACCTAGGCGCCGGCGACCGAATGATCAATTGGCAGGCGGGCGCGATGCTCGACCTCGTCCCACCCCTCGCTGACCTCGTCGTAGTCGCCCGGAGACGGAACCACGGCGGTTCCGGTCCCTGGAACGAGGACCTGGATCTGTGTGATGGCCACGGCGGACCTCCTGCGGGCAGAACACCGGTTGGGCGGTAAAGCTATAGATTGATAGCTTGTGTTGGCAAGAGGGCGGTCCAGACTTGACGGAGGCGTGAACTCGGCCACCCGGTAGGTGACCCGGCAGGGAGAGGACGGACATGGCAGTACGCGGACCGGACGGCGTCACCCGTCAGCGAGCACTTATCGCGGCGTCCAAGCTCTTCGCCGTGCGCGGCTACCACGGGACCTCCACCCGCGACATCGCCAACGCCGTCGGAGTGCGGCAACCGACCATCTACCGGCACTTCGCCAGCAAGGCCGAGATCCTCGCCGAACTCCTCGACGCGGATCTGCTTCCCGCCCTCGAACGCCTCCGCACGGCCCTGGCCGCCGACGGGTCCCCCGCCGCGCGGCTGCACGCCTACCTGCAGGCCGACCTCTACGCCATCCTGGTCCTGCCCTACGACACCCGCGGCCTCTACAACGACGACGTCCTCGAACTCCCCGACTTCGCCGCCCAGGCCGCGAAACGGGACGAACTGCACCGCCTCACCGAGGAACTGATCGCCCAGGCCATCGACAGCGGGGAACTCCAGATCGTCGGCGGCCCGTACTTCGTGCGACGCGCCATCACCGGCCTGATTCTCGAGGCCATGCGCGACCGCGGCAGCGACCCCACTCCGGACCCCGACACCCTCCCCCGCGAAATCGCCGACTTCCTCCTGCGCGGTACCCTCGCCGACCCCACCCGCCTCCCGGACGTCCAGCAAGCAAGCGCGCTCCTGCTCGATCAGTGGAGTTCGGCCCTGACGACCACATGAGCCGCAGTTCCTGCCCGCCGTCGAGACTGGACTGATTTCGCCGGAGGCCTTGCGGTAACGCCGGTGGCCCGAGGCGAGCTGCCAGACTCAGCGGCGGCCGTCGCCGGCAGGCTGGTGATCTCAGCTGTTGCGGGGGACGGCCTCATCTAATCAGCGACACTGGCCTGTGGGAGTACTTTCGCGCCCCGTTCGACTCCCCGGCTCGAGGGCTCGGACGGCACCGACCTCAGCGCGGTCTGCACCGACCACGGCCCCGCGTGAGCCCACACTCGCCGGACCAGTGGCCCCAAGCTCGGGAGGTCTTACGCCTCTGCCTCCTGCACGCCACCGCCGTCGGGGAAGGCGGGCCGGTCGGGGATCTCGCAGAGCTGTCGCGGACCTTCGGCCGGCGTGGAGGAGGAGATGGAGATCTTCTTGTCCTTCACGGTAGGCCTTGCGGATCTGCCCGCCTGCGCCGTGGCAGATCTTGCGGGCGAGCCGGTGCCGGGACTCCTGGACGGTGAGCTGCTTGTTCAGCCTGCAGCGGTAGGTGTCGTCGATCGGGTCCAGGATGGACAGCAGGTGCAGGGTCTTGTCGATCCGGCCGGACTCGGCGAACGCCTGCCCGAGCGGGGTAGGCCGGCCGGATCGGCAGCCCCGACTCACCCCAGGTCAGCGAGGCGCGTTCGCTGTGAGCGAACAGAGGTGTGAGCAGAGGAGAAGAAGGGGAACGCGGCAACCCCGGTAGGACGGGCGAACCCGCCCTTTGCTCTCGCCGCCCCGGCGTCTCACCAGGCAAAACCCGACTTGTCATCACTTGACTGGTTTGGACGTGTCTATTACGTTTTGGGCAACTCGGGGCCCACTTGCTCATCTCAGTGGTCAAGAAAGCCCACCTCACACCGACGCGGCCGGCCGATCTCGGCCTGCCGTTCGGCCGCCTAATCCGCGCAAGCGGAGCCGGGGACCCAACCTCTTCCTGGGGTGAATCGGCGTACCTGCCGTAGGGCGACTTCCAGCCCGAACCCGTCAGCTAACCCGGTCGGCGGCATGGAAGCAAAGGGAGTCCGCCCATCATGCACGCCCTCACGACCTGTCTGCGCACGGCCCTCGCCGGCGGAGTCCTCGCCTCGGCCGTGGCGATCGCCCCGCCCGCCGCGCAGGCGGCGGACAACCCGGCGGCCGGCAAGGGCCCGGCCGCCGCGGCCGCGCCGTCCCTGACCGAGATCGCCGCCCGGCTGCCCAAGGTCGGCCCCCAGGACGTCATCAAGCTGGCCGCGAGCCAGGTCGGCATCAGCGAGGACGCCGACGGCGGCGGGACCAAGTTCCAGGAGTGGTACATGACCAGCCCGCGCGCCCGCGAGACCCTCGCGCGGGACGGCGGGGCGCTGGAAGAGTACGAGAACGCCCCCTGGTGCGACATGTTCGTCTCCTGGGTCGGCCAGCAGCTCGGCATCCAGCCGGTCATGGGTTCCGACGCCTACACCGTGGAGCACGCCCGCTGGTTCGCCGACCACGGCCGCTGGGGCCGTACGCCCAAGCCCGGGGCCGTGGTGTTCTTCAGCTGGAGCGGCAGTAAGAAGATCGACGACATCCAGCACGTCGGCTTCGTCGTCAGGGACAACGGCAACGGCACGATCCGCACCGTCGAGGGCAACACCGGCAACGGAGCCGTCGAGGCCCGTACCCGCCCCACCTGGCAGGTCGCCGGGTACGGCTACCCGGTCTACCCCGCCGAACTCGCATCCTGACGAGATCCCCGTAGGAATACTCGACCAAGAAGCCTCAGAGCCGCGGCGAACCCGGGCCCCTGTGACCGGGGTCTCGTGTTCACGACCGCGGCTCTCGGCTTGTGACCGGGTCAGTGATCAGCGGGTTCCCACCACGTCAGATTGGCGGCTGCCTGCGCCACCGGCTCGATGATCTCCCACGCCTCCGCGATCAGCCCGTCGTCGAGGCGCCAGACATCGACGACCACGATCCCCGGCCCGGCACCGGGCAGCCGGCGCCGCGAGCACATCACGACGCGATCACCATCGGCCAGCACATGCTGGATCTCGACCTGCATGCCGGCGAGCGGGACGAGCGCGGCGCGTACGGCGGCGAGCCATTCCGCCTTGGTTCTCGAAGTCGAGTCCGGCCTGTGATGGACGAAGTCGTCGCTCAGCAACGGCGCGAGCGCATCGACGTCGCCCGTCGCGACCAGTGCCGTCAGCGCCCGCTGGACGATGCTCTTGTTGTCTGTGGTCATGTTCTGCGTGGTCACGGGAATGCAGTGTCTCCGTCGATCGCGACGGTGTCGATGAACTCGCATTTCATGGCGCAGCGCGCCGCGATGCGTAGCATCGACGGTCGTGTACACGATCGGGGAACTGTTACGGCAGTGGCGGCATCGCCGGCGGATCAGCCAGCTCGATCTCGCGATCGCCGCCGACGTCTCAGCCCGTCACGTCAGCCTGGTGGAGACCGGCAAGTCCCACCCGAGCGCCGACATGATCCTCCGGCTCGCCGATCAGCTCGACGTGCCGTTGCGTGAGCGAAACCGGCTGTTGCTCGCCGCCGGCTTCGCGCCCCGCTACGCGAAGCGACCGCTCAACGGGGACGCGCTGCCGGCGGCCTGGGACGCGATCGCGCGGGTGCTGCGCGCCCACGAGCCGTACCCGGCGCTGGTCATCGATCGTGGATGGAACATCGCGATGGCCAACCGAGCCATCGACCCGTTCCTGGCGAATGTCGCCCCCGACCTGCTACGGCCGCCGATCAACATGGTGCGGCTGGGATTGGACCCGCGCGGGCTCGCTTCCCAGATCGTCAATCTGGCCGAGGTGCGCTCGCTGCTTCGTGCCCGCATCGCGCGTCAGCTCGCCACCGCTCCCGACCCCGAACTCACCGCGCTCTACGAGGAACTGCTGGCGCCCGGCGCCGAGGACGTGAGCCACCCGATCGAGTCCGAGATCGCCGTACCGATGATCTTCCGCTTCGGCGAACGAGAACTACGGCTCTTCTCGACCACCACCACGTTCGGCACTCCGATGGACATCACCCTGGACGAGGTCGCGATCGAGTCGTACTACCCGGCGGACGCGGAGAGCGCCGCCTACTTCACCATGTCCGACGCCGGCGCCGACGCGAGGAGTTGTACCGACCTGCCGACTGCGTAACGCCGGACGCTCGCCCGTTCCGGCGGCAGCGCGGCTGGACCGTCTCGGCGCTCGATGCCGGCGGCGTTGCTCATCGTCAACCTCGGGGCGCCCAAAGCAGAGGAGAGCCCCGTGGGCAAGGTGGTCATGTACAGCTCGGTGTCGGTGGACGGCTTCGTCGCGGACGAGAATGACCAGCCCGGGCCGCTGTTCGACTGGTTGTCCGGCGGTGACGTCCCATTGGACGAGAGCGGCGAGCTTGACGGCGGCCATGGAAAGCTCCCCGTAGGCGGCCAGATACCGCCCCACTGATGGCCGCCGGGTTCCCCGTGGACGGCCAGATATCTCCCCGCTCCTTCCGTACTTGTCCCGGTCGGCGACAGTCGAGCGGGTGAAGAGCAGCAGGGAGATCATGGAGATTCTCGAGGCGTATGACCTCACCGGCAGTTACCGGGCTGCGGCCGAGCTGGCCGGGTGTGACCACCACACGGTGGCCCGTTATGTGAAGATGCGCGCGGCGGGGCAGGCCCCCGAGCAGCGCAAGCACCGGGAACGGGCGATCGATGCCTACCTGCCGAAGATCGAGGAGCTGGTGGTCCGCTCGCGGGGGAAGGTCCGCGGGGATGTGGTGCACAAGCGGATCGTCGCGATGGGGTTCGCCGGCGGTGAGCGCACCACCCGGCGGACGGTGGCCGAGGCCAAAGCGCAGTATCGGCTGGGCCGCCATCGCATCTACCGGCCGTGGGTGGTCGAGCCGGGGCTGTGGCTGCAGTGGGACTGGGGCACCGGCCCGCTGATCGGCGGGCGGCAGACCACGTTGTGGTGCGCGTGGCTGGCCTGGTCGCGATTCCGGGTGGTGATCCCGGTCTGGGACAAGACGCTGCCGACGATCGTCGCGTGCCTGGATACGACGCTGCGCCGGATCGGCGGGGTGCCGGCCTATGCGCTGACCGACAACGAAAAGACCGTCACAGCCGAGCACGTGGCCGGGATCGCGGTCCGCAACGCCGAGATCGTCGAGGTGGCCAAGCATTACGGGATGACGATCCGCACCTGTGTGCCGGCCGATCCCGAGTCCAAGGGCGGCAGCGAGGCGACGGTGCGCATCGCCAAGGCCGACCTGGTGCCCACCGAGGTCAACCTGCTGGGCGAGTATCGGACGTTCGCGCAGTTGGAGACGGCCTGCCAGCAGGTCAACGCCCGGGTGCACCGCCTGAGCCGGCGGGTACCCGAGCAGATGCTGGCCGAGGAACGCGCCCGGCTGCATCCGCTGCCGGCCTCTGCGTTCACCGCGGCGTTCGGCACGACCCGCCGGGTGAACTGGGACTGCACCATCTCGGTGGAGGGCGTGCGCTATTCGGTGCCGCATCGGCTGGTCGACACACGGGTCTGGGCCCGCTTCCACGGCGATGAGCTCATCGTCACCGCCGTCGCCGACGACGGCACCGCCGCAGAGGTGGCCCGGCACCCGCGTGGCAACGCCGGGACGCCGGTGATCGACCCTGCGCACTACCCGCCCCGCCCGGACAAGGATGCCGACCGCACTCCCAAGGCCACCAATCCCGAGGAGGCGGCGTTCTTGATGCTCGGCCCCGGGGCCGCCTCCTGGCTGAGTGAGGCCGCCGCGGCGGGCACCCGCCGGATCCGGGCCAAGATGGCCGCGGCTGTCGCGCTGGCCAAGCTGCATTCGCCCAGTGCGGTCGACCGCGCCCTGGGCACCGCAGCCATCAGCGGCCGCTTCGCCGAAGCCGACTTGTTGTCGATCCTGGACTACCAGGCCCGCCGGGCCGGTGCTGAGCCCACCCGGCCGGGTGAGGACCACAGCCTGCAGCCAGGCACCTCCGCCTGGGCCGCTTTCGGCACCGCCGTTCCCGCCCATGCCGAGCCCGCCCTGCCCGCGCCCGCTGACCATGACGAGGACCTCATCTGATGGCCACCCCGTTGCGCACCGTTCCCGCCTCCGCCGGTGACCCGCTGGCCGAGGCGATCGAGCTGACCCGCCGGCTCAAGCTTCCCCACATCCGCCGGGCTTTGCCCGAGGTCGTGCCCACCGCCAAGGCGCAACGCTGGGACCCCGCTGAAGTGGTGCGCGTCCTGCTCGCCGAAGAGGCAGCCGGCCGGGACCGGGCCAATTTGGCCACCCGCCGCAAACGCGCCGCCTTCCCCACCGGCAAGACCTTCAGCGACTGGGACGACAGCGCATCCTCCATTCCCCGCCCCACCCAAGACGCCCTTAAAAGCCTGGAATGGGTGACCCGCCGCGAGAACCTGTGCATCTGCGGCCCCTCGGGCACCGGCAAGAGCCACTTCAGCGAGGCGTTGGGCCAGGCCGCCGTCGAGGCCGGGCTGACGGTCGTCTGGTTCACCATCGAAGACCTCGGCGCCCTGGTCCGCCACCACCGCGTCGATGACTCCATCGCCCGCGCCTTGGCCCGCATCATCCGCGCCGATCTGATCATCGTCGATGACATCGGCCTGCTACCGGTCTCCCCGGACGCCGCCGAAGGTTTCTACCGCTTGGTCGACGCCGCCTATGAGCGGCGCAGCCTCGCCGTGTCCAGCAACCTGCACCCGTCCGGGTTCGACGAGATCATGCCCAAGACCCTGGCCACCGCCACGGTCGACCGGCTGCTCCACCACGCCCACGTCGTGGTCACCCAGGGTGACAGTTTCCGGCTCACCCAGGCCACCTCCGGACAGGGGGTGAAGCCCTTCAGCTAATCGGATCAACACCGACGGTGGGGAGATAACTGGCCGCCGTCGGGGAGAACTTCGTGGCCGCCAACGGGGAGATCTCACGGCCGCCCACGGGGAGAACCAAATGGCCGTTGACACGAGCTGAAGGTGTCGCAGACGTCCTACGACTACACCTGGGCGTACTGGGACCAGATCGGAGCCACGCGAAGGAGCTGCACGAGTCTTACCGACACCCCGACTCGCCGCGTCGCCGCCGACGTGGTGGCTGTTCTCACGGGCTGGAGACTGCGGGGGTTCAAGCGATCAGCAGGCGAAGGCCGAGCTCGGCCGCCTCGAGATCGAGGAGTTCTCGGTTGCGCTCGGCCCACCGGCCGGATGCGAGGTCGTCACGGAGGCTGTGCACCGCACGCCGCTCGGCATCCGGCCCGACCCTGGCCCAGACCGATATCCCGCGACGGACGTTCTCGTCCAGGTACGCCTCCGGCCGGCGCCAGTACGCCTCGAAGAAGCCGTCGGCGCAGTCCCACGGAATGAGCACCGGCTCCATCCGGGCGCCGATCGCACCGGCCAGCTCGGTCACCGAAGGCCGGCCGGTGAGGAGGTCCGCGACCTCAGGCAGGTAGTCGCGGGTGAGCCAGAACCGACGAAGCCATCCGGCGTCACTGGTGTCGTGCGTGAACACCACCACCCGGCGCGCGACCCGCCGCATCTCGCGCAGGCCGGCGATCGGGTCCTGCCAGTGATGAACGGAGGAGACAGCCATCGCGGCGTCGAAGGACCGGTCGGCGAACGGCAGGTTCTCGGCAGACCCGGCCAGGCACGGCGCCGCGTCCGGAGGGCGCTGCGAACGCATGAGCGCCGACGGTTCCACCGCGAGCACATGGCGGTCGGGGGGTTCGTAGGACCCGGTCCCCGCCCCGACGTTCAGGATGGTCCGGGCACCGCCGAGCGCGGCCCATATCCGCGCGGCGATGCGCGGTTCGGTGCGCCGTGTCACGGTGTAGGTGGCACCGATTGCGTCGTACAACTGCGCGCCGGACATCGACACCGCCCTTCGGTCGTCACCCGTCGTCCCCGCCATGGTGCGCGGTGCCGCGGCCTCGCACCAGAGGCAGGTACACCTCGTCGACGATCTCGACGAGTACGTCGTCGGGCGCGGTGGGCACCCCGCGTACGACGAACTCGTTGCGCAGCAGGACGACGGCCACCGTGGCGACGCGGGGATGGAGCGCCTCGGGGGACGCCTCGCCGCGCGCGACCGCCCGCCCCAGGATCGTCAGCCAGGCGGCGGCCGCGGCGTCGCCGGACTGCTCCGGCAACTGCGTGAGAAACTCCTGCGCGCCGCCGGCGGCCGACATCAGCTCGCGCAGGATCGCGCCGAGGGGGGAGCTCCAGTGGCGGTTGGCCCGGCGCAGCATCTCCAGGACGTCGCCGCGCACGTCGCCGGTGTCGGGCGGTTGCACCGCCGTGACCAGTTGCCGGTAGGCGGCGATGCCGAGCGCGAGACGGCTGGGCCAGCGGCGGTAGATGGCGTTCTTGTTGGTGCCGGCGCGGGTGGCGACCTTGTCCATGGTCAGCCCGGCGTACCCGGATTCGAGCATCTCGTCCACCGCGGCGCGCAGGATCGCCTCCTCCAGGGAGGCGCCGCGGCGCCGTGTCCGCCCCGCCCCCGGAGGTTTGACCGAGTCGTTCACCGCGAGCCTTCCGCTTACAACCGCGCGTACCTTACCTGTGGATCTGGTGGGAAGGTTAGCGAACCAGCGAGGTACCCGGCGTACCGCGAAGCGAGAAGACGGCTGATGGTGCGGGGTTTACGGCTTGGCGGGTGGGATGTTGTGATTGAGCCGGAAGGTGTTTTCAGGATCGTAGACGGCCTTGATTTCGGTGAGACGCTGGTAGTCCTCGCGCTCGTAAGCTGAGCGCACCTCCTTGGCGGCGTCCTCGCCGTTCATGAAGTTAAGAAGGCGGCCGCCGGTGCTCCACGGGGCGAGCGCTTCGAGCATGCGTCTGTGCGCCGGCCGGATTTCGGTGATGTCGGCTCGTTCCAGCCGGGAGACCACGTTGAACAGGTATCGCGCGTCCCGGTGGCCCACGGCGTTGGCGACGGTCGGCGGGAGGGCAAGTCGGCCGCCGAGGTGACGCAGTTCGAAGATGTGCGGCAACGGCGCGTGGGGTGGGGCCAGATCGAGGATGGTGCGTACCGCCGTGGTGTCGAGCTCGCCGAGCAAGGTGGTACCGGCCTCGATGAATCCGGGAAAGGGCGGATCGGCGTAGATGGACCCGGCTTCCGTGTAGGGCAGTACGCCGAGGGTGTCACTCATCGGGCCGAGTGCCCGCAACGGCTCGACCAGGTTCTCGGCGGCATCGAGTACGTCCGCGGCGTAGGCGATGCGGACGTGGACGGCCTGCCGGCCTCGCAAGGCCTCCGGGAACGCAGGGCTGTCCGGGTAGGACATCTGCATGATCGACGAGCTCATCTCATCGGGCACGGTGGCCGTCCAGCGTAGGTAGGTGTCGAACACCTTGGCGGCCAGTTCACCGGGGAACTGCAGTGATCCGCCGTAGAGGGTGGTGATCGGCACGAGACCGATCTCGATGCCGGTCACCACACCGAAGTTGTCCCGGCCGCCGCGCAGTCCCCAGAACAGGTCCGGGTAGGACTTCTCGGTGACATGCCGTAGTCGGCCGTCCGCTGTGACGACGTCGATGCTGCGTACGTGATCGGCGGCGTAACCGTAGCGCCGGGAAAGCAGACTGAGCCCTCCTGCCAGGGTGTAGGCCACCACGGCGAGGCCTGGATAGGAGCCTGACAACGGCGCCAACCCGGCAGGCGCGGCCTCGTGGATCACTTCGTCCCATCGGGTTCCGGCTGCCACCCAGGCCGTGTTCGCCTCGAGGTTCAATCGGACACCCGTCATCCGAGTGGTGTTGATCAGCACTCCGCCCTCACCGGCGATGCCGGCTGACGCATGTCCGGTGCCCTGCACGGCCACCGGGAGCGCGTGAGTTCTCGCGAATTCCACCGCGGCCCGCACGTCCGCGGTTCCGGTCGCGCCGACCACGAGGTCGGGCCGATGCTGACGAGCGAGCTGGTACCCGGCCCGTTCGGTGTCGTAGCCCTCGGCTTCGGGTGTGAGCACCGGACCTCTCACCCGCTCAGCCAGGGCCTTGACCTCGGCTGGGTCTATGTCGGCGGGCTGGAAGCGTTGGGGCTTCGAACTGCTCATGATCATGTCCTCTGGGTTGTCGCCCTCGGCGCTCGATCAGCCGGAGCGGACGCAAATAGTAAGGCGACCGTACTATCGATCGGCACGGTATTGTCAAGTCGCCTGACGAATCGCGGCGGAAGAAGGGGCACTCGGGATGATGACGCGCACCGGAAGGCGGGGCGACCAAGGTGTGAGCGAGATCCCACTTCCCGCCTTGTTCACGCAGGCCAAGGAAGTCACGCTCGCGGCGCTGCACCGGCGGCTCGATGCGGAGGGATTCGAGGGGATCCGTTACAGCCACGGCGCCGTTTTCCGGTTCATCGATGCCGAGGGCTCGCGGCTGACCGTGCTCGCTGAACGCTCGGGGCTCTCCAAGCAGGCACTCGGTGAGGTGGTCACCGAGCTCGAACGGCACGGCTACGTCGAGAGGACGATCGATCCTGACGACCACCGTGCCAAGATCATCCGACTGACCGAACGGGGAATGAAGGCGCGGGTTGCCGCCGCCCGAATCCTCGGGGACATCGAGCGGCGGTGGGCGCAGCACCTCGGCCGGGATCGGATCGCCGGCATGCGCACAGTGCTGGAAGAGGTCGTCCGCTTCGAAAAGGGCTGAGCAGGGGGCGGGGCCAAGCAGCCCAAACCGCCCGAACCAGCCCCAGCACGGCCAGTCGATCGAAGACGCCGTCGTCCTGGCCGCCGACGGTTCCGTGCCCGCGGCGCTGGACGCCTACGATGCCCGGCGCCGCCCCCGCACCCAGGCCGTCGCCCGCGCCGCCCGCCAGGCCGGTCATCAGACGATCAACGCTGGACCGGTCACCCATGCCCTGACCGTTCTCGCCCTTCGGCTCACGCCTTCAACGCTGTGGGCACGTCTCGCGCCCCGTACGCTCGGTGCCCTGGGGGACTGGACACCCCCGGCCCTGCCTGACCCGCACAGCTGACCCGCCGAGTCATCCGCCTGTCCTCACTTGACCACACGGTAGGTCAGGTGCTCGGCGGCCGGGGTGGACACGGAGCCGAGCGGCTCCAGCCGCAGGGACTCGGGCATGCCCTCGGGGAACAGCGACGTGCCGCCGCCGAGGATGATCGGAGCGAGGTGGATCCGGAGGACGTCCACCAGGCCGGCGCGCAGGAACGCGTCCGCGATCGTGCCGCCTCCCAGGATCACGATGTCCTTGCCGCCGGCGGCGGCACGCGCCTTCTCCACGGCACTGTCGAGGCCGTCGGTGACGAAGCGGAACCGTTCGCCCAGCCGCACCTTCTCGGGTCGCGAGTGGGTGACGACGAAGACGGGCGGGGCGGCGATCTGGTCCTGGTCGTGGCCGTAGCCCACCTCGTCGTTCCATCCCTTCGGCCCGTCGACGATGTCGAAGGTGCGCCGGCCCATGATGACCGCGCCGGTGTCGGTGAAGGACCTGTGGAGGATCTCCGCGTCGCGCGGCGTACGATCGTCCGTCACCCAGGCGTGCAGCGGTTCGCCGCCCACCCCCAGGCCGTGTTCGAGGTCGACGCCCGGCGCGCTGACGTACCCGTCCAGCGACATCGAGATGTCGACGACGACCCGGCTCGCCTCCGGGCGGCCCTCGGCCGGGTCGTGGGCCAGTTCGCCGAGGCGGTCCATCGCGTCGCGGATGCCGCGTTCCATCCCGCTGGCGATCATTGCGTCACGGGCCTCGACGGTCGGGAACACGGACCGGGTCCACAGCCGGGTGCGTCCCCCGAGGTCCTCGAACGTCGCCGAGTCGAGGCTGACGACATCGGGCGTGCCCTCGTGCTCGAAGGATCTGGACGATCCGCTCGCCGGGGGTGACGGTGTGGAAGACGCCGCGGAAGACGTGCTCGTTGCCCTCGACGTCGCGGTGCACGTAGCGGTACGCCCCGCCCGGGCGCGCGTCGTACTCGATGAGGCGCATCTCGATGTCACGCGGGCCGAGCCAGCGGGTGACCAGCTCGGGGTCGGTGTACGCGCGGAAGAGCCGCGCGGGCGGCGCGTCGAACTCGCGGACGACCTCGATGAACGGGCTGCCGGGCTGGGCCGTGATGGTGGTCGGGTTCTCGATCATGGTTCCTGCTCCCTTATCTCGCCGAGTACGCCGTCGAGGCGCCGGAACTGCCCCTCGCGGGTCAGCCGGTAGGTGTCGATCCAGCTCGTCAGCTCCTCGAGCGCCGCCGGGTTCAGACGGCACGGACGGCGCTGGCCGTCACGGCTCCGCGTGATCAGCCCGGCCGCCTCCAGCACCTGGATGTGCCGCGACACGGCCTGCTTGGTGATCGGGAACGGCTCCGCGAGCTCGTTCACGGTCGCCTCGCCCCGCGACAGCCGGGCGATCAGCGCGCGGCGGACGGGGTCGCCCAGTGCGGCGAACGCCCGGTCCAGGCGGTCCTCCGCCTCGTCAATCGACATCTTTATCAACCAACCTCTTTATCAACCGATGTGTTGATAATAGGCACGGAACCGTGGCCGGGACAAGGGGCGGCGGAGCGAAAATCGCGAGTAGTGACGGCGGCGTGCTCGGCTAAGTAAGTCAAGCCTTACTTTCGCGGGAATCGGGCCGCATAGTGGAGGGCCGAGCCGAGAGGAGGGCTGTTGTTGCCGCAGTTCGACGAGGATGCCGCAGGACAGGTCGAGGTGGAGCAGGCCCACGTGGCCGCCATGTACGGGCTGCTCGACGAGCAGCTGGCGGATGCACGTGCCCGGCTGGCGGACGTGTTGAGGTCGTCGGCCGGCAGCGCGGGTGAGGCGTACGCGCGCGATGTCGAAGCGGAGCGTCTGGCGCGCCGGCTTCGCCGGCTGGAGGGGGCCGAGGAGGGCCTGGCGTTCGGCCGGATCGACGGCGCGGACGGAACCGTCCTGCACGTCGGACGGCTCGGCCTGCACACCGGCGATCGGGAGCTGCCGCTGCTCGTCGACTGGCGAGCGGAGGCGGCGCGACCCTTCTACGCGGCGACGGCCGTCCACCCGATGGGCCTGCGGCGGCGCCGTCATCTGCGGGTCGAGGGCCGTATGGTCCGTGCGGTGAGCGACGAGCTGCTGGACGGATCCGCGCCCGCGGTCGGCGACGTCGTCGGCGACGGTCCGTTGACGGAGGCACTCGAGGCGCGGCGGACGGGGCGGATGCGGGCCGCCGTGGCGACGCTGCAGGCGGAGCAGGACGAGATCGTCCGGTCCCCGCACCGGGGCGTGACGGTGGTGCGGGGCGGTCCCGGCACGGGCAAGACCGTCGTCGCGCTGCACCGGGCGGCGTACGTGATGTACGCGTTCCCGGGCGCCGCCGCACGCGGGGTGCTGGTGCTCGGGCCGAACGCGCGGTTCCTCGACTACGTCTCCCGGGTGCTGCCCTCGCTCGGTGAGAACGACGTGCTCCTGGCGACCTGCGCGGCGCTGGCCGGGGTGGTGCCCGCCGCCACGGAGCCGTTCGATGTCGCGCGCCTCAAGGGGGATTCGGCGCTGGCCGGGGCGCTCGCGGACCTGGTGCGCTCCCGGCAGGCACCGGGCGGCGGGTTCGCGGTGCGTGCGGGGCAGGAGTGGGTCCGCCTGACGAGCGTGGACGTCGCGGCGGCACGGCAGGCCGCGGTGGCGAGCTGCCTGGCGCACAACCGCGCGCGGGAGGTGTTCAAGGAACACCTGATCGACTTGGTCACGGACGCCCTGGAGCGCGGCGCCGTCGAGGCCCTCGAACTCATCGACGCCGAGGTCGCCGAGAGCACGGGCATGGATCTCGACGCCGCGGCCGCGGCCGATCTGCGGGCTCTCGGCCTCGACGACGCGCCGGCCGCGGATCCGGCCGAGGTGTTCGACGCGGATGCCGTCCGCGCGGACCTCGCGGGCGACGCCGGCGTCGACCGTGCGGTGGAGGCCCTCTGGCCGCGGCTGGCACCCGAGGCGGTCGTACGGGCGCTGCTGGCGGACGCTCCCACGATGGAGAGGCATCTGCCGTCGCTCTCCGGTGACGAACACTCCCGGCTGGCGCGTTCCCCCGACGCCCCGTGGACCGATGCCGACGCACCGCTGCTGGATGAGGCCGCGGCCCTGGTGGACGGGCCGCCGGAGCGGACGTTCGGGCACGTCGTGGTCGACGAGGCCCAGGAGCTGACCGCGATGCAGTGGCGGATGGTGATGCGCCGGTGCCCGGCCAGGTCGATGACGCTGGTGGGCGACTTCGCCCAGGCGGGC
The DNA here is from genome assembly GCF_014161385.1 of Microbispora sp. H10670. Classification (NCBI taxonomy): domain Bacteria; kingdom Bacillati; phylum Actinomycetota; class Actinomycetes; order Streptosporangiales; family Streptosporangiaceae; genus Microbispora; species Microbispora sp. H10670. Next base: position 43,126 of record NZ_JABBWW010000002.1, read on the forward strand.
CCCGCGACCGCCGCGGGCGACTGGTCCCAGGCGCTGGGCCCGCACCTGGGCAGCCGGTTCGCCCTGCACACCCTGACCGTCGGCTACCGCACGACCCAGGAGATCCTGGCGACCACCCACGGACTGCTCGCCCGGATCGCCCCCGGCCAGACGCCGAGCCGATCGATCCGCCACGGCGAGCCTCCCCGAGGCCTCGCCGCATGTCCGCACACACTCGCCGGCACGGTGGCCGAGGAACTCCGGGCGCAGGCCGCGGCACACCCGGGCGAACTGCTGGCCGTGATCTGCGCGGACGACCGGGTCGAGGAGATGGCGTCCGCGGGTGTCGCACAGTGGGCGCGTCTCGTGCCGGCTTCCGAGGCCCGCGGGCTGGAGTTCGACGCGATCGTCGTCGTCGGCCCGGAGGAGATCGTCGCGGCCCGTCCCAGCGGGGAGCGTGACCTGTACGTCGCCCTGACGCGTGCCACCAGGAGACTGTGCACGATCGCCGTACACCGCGATCGCTGAATCAGGGGCTGGTGAGGATGACGAGCTGCCGGGTCGCCCGGGTCATCGCGACGTAGCGGTCGACCGCTCCTTCGACGCCGTCGCCGAACGCGCCGGGGTCGACGAGCACGACCAGGTCGAACTCCAGCCCCTTCGACAGCTCCGGGGTCAGCGACCGGACGCGTGGCGTCTCCTCGAACGTGGGGTCGCCGATGACGCAGGCGATTCCCTCGGCGTGCTCGGCGAGCCACGTGCCGAGCACCGTGCCCAGTTCCGACACCGGGCCGTACACGACGGGGACGCCGCCGCTGCGGATCGAGACCGGCACGTTCGCGTCGGGGAGCACGGCCCGGATGACCGGCTCGGCCTCCGCCATGACCTCCTCCGGCGTCCGGTAGTTGATGCTCAGGGAGGCCAGGGTGATCCGGTCGAACCCGATCCGCTCCAGCCGCTCCCGCCACGACTCGGTGAACCCGTGCCTCGCCTGGGCGCGGTCCCCGACGACGGTGAAGCTCCGGGACGGGCAGCGCCGCAGCAGCATCCGCCACTCCGCGTCGGTCAGCTCCTGAGCCTCGTCCACGACGATGTGCGCGAACGGCCCGGCGAGCTGGTCCGGATCGCCGGTGGCCAGCCCGGCCTCGTCGACCAGGGCGTCGCGCATGTCCTGCCCGCGGAGCATCGACATCACGAGCATCTCGGAGTCGTCGGCCTCGATCAGGTCCTCGACGACCCGGGTCATGTGCTCGCGCTGGGCGGCGACGGCGGCCTCGTTCCGGCGCCTGCGGCGGGACGCCTCCGGGTCGCCGAGCCGCTGCCGCGCCGCGTCGAGGAGCGGCAGGTCGGACACCGTCCAGGCCTGCGCGTCCGCGCGCTGCAGGACGCGGATCTCCTCCACGCTCAGCCAGGGCGCGCACATCCGCAGGTAGGCGGGCACCGACCACAGGTCTCCGACGAGGTCGGCCGCCTCGATCAGAGGCCAGGCCCGGTTGAAGACCGTGAGCAGCTCCCTGTCGCGCAGCAGCGACCGGCGGACCAGGTCGGGCGGGGCGTCGCCGTCGTGCCGGTCCACCAGGATCGTGACCAGCTCCTCCCAGATGAGATCGCGGGCGTCGTTGTGCGGGGTGCCGGGTTCGGCAGCCTCGAACGCCTCGGCCCAGTCGTCGGGGCTCAGCCACACCTCCGACCAGGGGGTCGTGACCGTCATCCCCGTGGTCGGCGGGTTCTCGTAGAACCTGACGGCCGGCTCGATCGCCTCCACCAGGCGGGCGGACGACTTCAGGCGGGCCGCCTCGGGGTCGGTCTCGATCCCGGCCGAGGCTCCCTCGGTGACCAGGTCCCGCAGGGTGCAGGTCCGTACGCCGTCCTCCCCGAGGCTGGGCAGGACGTCGGAGACGTAGGCGAGGTAGGGCTGGTGCGGGCCGACGAACAGCACGCCGCCCCGGCGCTGACCCAGGCGGGGATCGGCGTACAGCAGGTAGGCCGCGCGGTGCAGGGCGACGACGGTCTTGCCCGTGCCGGGACCGCCGTCGACGACGAGAGCGCCGCGCGATCCCGCGCGGATCACGGCGTCCTGGTCGGCCTGGATGGTGCCGAGCACGTCCCGCATCCGCGACGACCGGCTGCCGCCCAGGCTGGCGATGAACGCGGACTGGTCGTCCAGCGCGGCGTTCCCCTCCAGCCCGTCCGGGGTGAACACCTCGTCCCAGTAGTCGCTGACGCGGCCCCCGGACCAGCGGTACCGGCGGCGGCTCGCCAGGCCCATCGGGTTGGCGTGGGTGGCGCCGAAGAACGGCTCGGCCGCCGGGGAACGCCAGTCGAGCAGCAGCCGGCGGCCCGCGCTGTCGGTGAGGCCGAGCCGCCCGACGTACACGGGCTCGGAACCGTCCGCGCCGACCATGCGCCCGAGGCACAGGTCCAGGCCGAAGCGGCGCAGCGTACGCAGGCGGGCGGTCAGCCGGTGGATCTCCAGGTCGCGGTCCAGCGCCTCGCGGCCCTCGCCGCCGGGCGCCCTGAGCTCGGCGTCGAGACGGCCGGACAGCTCGGCGACCGACTGACGCAGGCTATCCGCGATGGCCGCGAAGTGCCGCTCGTCCTCGGCGATCAGCTCCGGGCCGGTCTTGTGGGACAGGTGGTCGGGAAGGTCGAACGCGCTGGTGGTCAAGGGGTTCACGGCATCAGCTCCGATCCGGTCCGGTGGTGCGCCGGCGTCCCCCGTGGGCGCAGGCCCGGCCTCGGCCGACGATTGTGCGGCACGACCGGGGTCTTGTGGCAAGCCCCCCGGTGCGCTATAGGTTGAGAGTGGAAAGGTGCGGACAACCCCCTTTCCGCCCGATCGCCGACCACCTGGATCGCGTCTGTGTGCGCCCACCGGGTCGGCACATACTCCCCGTGGGCGGCTCCCTCACTCTCCGGAAGACCCGCGGCCACGACGGGCGTGGCGTGCGGCGCCGACAGATGCCTCGTCGGTGGCGCACGCCGGCATGGAGGCACCGACGGTGGCGTGGATACCGTCGAGGAGCCAGGTGAGGCCGAGGGCGAAGCTAGAGTCCCAATCGCTGTCCGCGGCGAGAGGGCCATGGGTGGCGAGGACGGGGTACCGCTCACGGTCGGCGCGGAAGCGATCCTGAGCGGCGGCTCGCGTGGCCTGCTCTCCCCCGGCCGTCCAGGTCGCCTGCATGAGTGCGGAACCGATGACGTAGTTGGACAGGCCGTACGCGGCGGCGGTCAGGTGCGGCCCGGTCACCCCGGCGTCCAGGAGGGTGGCGTACAGGAACTCGCTGCGGGCGAGCACGTTGGGGCCGAGCATCGGACGGCCGAGCAGCGCCGCCGACCAGGGATGTTCCAGCAGGACGGCACGCCACCCGCTGATCAGCGCGGTGATGCCGGTACGCCAGTCCTGACCGTCCGCGCGCGGGATCTCGACCGCTGCGAAGATCGCGTCGAGGGCGAGGTCGAGGACGTCGTTCTTGGTCTTGACGTGCCAGTACAACGTCGTGGAGCCGGTCCCGAGGCGCTCGGCGAGCCGTCGCATGGTCAGCCGGTCGGCGCCTTCCTCATCCAGGAGGGCTATGGCCTCGGCCACGATCCGGTCGCGACTCAGCGGCGGAGCTTCGCGCGCCGCCCGTGCAGGCGGTCGCAGCCACACGTCCCCTGGTGAACCCGAGTGCTTCGTTCCCACCTTGTCCCTCCTCGTCCTAGCGCGGGCCAGTCTAGTATCGTGGTCGATGACCGGACCAATGATCCGGTAGTCGAACGTCGTCCCAGAGGGAGCCGAGGAACACAGTGCCGGGACATGTCGAGGTGGACCGGCTCACCTACGTCCTGCCGGACGGGCGACTGCTTCTTCACGAGGCGTCGTTCCGCATCGGCGATGGCGTCAGGGCCGGGCTGGTGGGACCGAACGGTGCGGGAAAGACCACTCTGCTGCGGCTGATCGCCGGAGACCTGCGACCGGACGACGGCCGGGTGGCCTGCTCGGGTGGGTTGGGGGTGATGCGGCAGTTCATCGGCAGCGTCCGCGACGACCGGACCCTGCACGATCTGCTGCTGTCGGTGGCCCCCGACCGGGTCCGCACCACCGCCGTGGCAGTGCGACGGGCGGAGTCGGCGCTGGCGGAACGCGGCGACGAGACGACGCAACTGGCCTATGCGCAGGCGATCAGTGACTACGCCGACGCGGGCGGCTACGACATGGAGGTGGTGTGGGACACCTGTGCGACAGCGGCCCTGGGCCTGCCCTACGACGAGGTCCGGGAACGCCCGGTAGGCACCCTGTCAGGCGGTGAGCAGAAGCGCGTCGTCCTGGAGGCGCTGCTGCGCGGACCGGATCAGGTCCTGCTTCTGGACGAGCCGGACAACTACCTCGACGTGCCCGCCAAGGTATGGCTGGAAGAACAACTGCGCGGCACATCCAAGACCGTGCTGCTGGTCTCCCACGACCGGCAGTTGCTGGCCAACGCGACCGACCGCATCGTGACCGTGGAGTCGCGCGGCGTCTGGGTCCACGGCGCGGGCTTCGCCACCTACGCCGAGGGCCGCCGGAACCGCATCGACCGGCTGGAGGAACGGCGCCGCCGCTGGGATGAGGAGCACACCAGACTCAGGCGCCTGGTGCAGACCCTCCGGCAGACGGCGGCCAACAACGACGCCCTCTCCTCCGCCTACCGCGCCGCCCGTACCCGGCTGTCGCGGTTCGAGGAGGCGGGCCCGCCCGAGCGCCCGCCCAAGCGGCAGAACGTGCGGATGCGGCTGCGCGGCGGCCGGACCGGCAAACGCGCTGTCGTCTGCGAATCCCTGGAACTCACCGGACTGATGCGGCCGTTCGACGTCGAGATCTGGTACGGCGAACGCGTGGGCGTCCTCGGGTCGAACGGTTCGGGCAAATCTCATTTCCTGCGATTGCTGGCCGAGTCGGCCGACGGCGGGGTCCCCTCGGTGCGCCACAGCGGCTCCGTACAGCTGGGCGCCCGGGTCGTGCCCGGCCACTTCGTGCAGACCCACGCCAGGCCCGACCTGCACGGCCGTACCCCCGCCGGACTGGTCACGGCCGGGCATGCCCTCACGCTGAACGAAGCCATGGCCGCACTGGCCCGCTACGAACTCGCGCCGGCGGCCAATCAGCGGTTCGAGACCCTGTCCGGCGGTCAGCAGGCCCGGCTGCAGATCCTGCTGCTGGAACTGTCGGGAGCGACGCTGCTGCTGCTCGACGAGCCGACCGACAACCTCGATCTGGCCAGCGCCGAGGCCCTGCAACAGGGCCTCGGGTCCTTCGCCGGCACCGTGCTGGCCGTCACCCATGACCGCTGGTTCGCCGCCGACTTCGACCGCTTCCTCGTCTTCGGCGCCGACGGGACCGTCTACGAGAGCGACGAGCCGGTCTGGGACGAAGCTCGTGTCACGCGCGCCCGTCCGGGCCGTCCGTCGGCTTCGGCCGAGGAGCCGATCCGGCGCGCCCGGACCTGATCGCCGTACGTCACCGGTCCGGCGGCGGGGCCTCCCCCGCGGCCCGCAGCTCCGCGGCGACCGCCCGCTCACGCAGCTGGGCGGCCTCGGACCTGGCCACGTCGAGCTGCGAACGCAGGTCCGCCAGCCGTGCCCGTTCCAGTGACAGCTCCAGTGACAGCTCGGCCTGGACCCGATCCCGCTCGGCCGCCGCCGACCGGGACTCCCCGGCGGCGCGCTCCGCCTCCGCGCCCGCGGCCCGGGCACGCGCCTCGGCCTGCGCCGCCTCGGCGCGCAGGCGGGCGGCCTCCGCGACCACCTCCTCGCGGGCCGACTCGGCGGCCTGCGCCCGTGACAGCGCCCGGTCGCGTTCGTCCTGGGCCTGGGCGACGGCCCGGTCGCGCTCGGCCTCCGCTCGCGCCACCGCGCGGTCACGCTCGGCCTCGGCCGACTGGGCCCGGGCCAGCGCGGCGGCGCTCGCCTGCTCCGACTCCCGGTGCGCACGGCGGGCCAGCTCGGCCTCCGCCCGCGCCGCCCGCGCCTCGGCCTGCGCCTGGTCGCGTTCCGCACCGGCCCGCGCCGCCCGTTCCCGCACCTGCCGCACCTCGGCCGCGGCCTTGTCCACCCGGTCGGCGAGCTCGCGTACGGCCTGCTCGCGGGCGGCCTCGGCGGCCTCGGCCCGCCGGCCGGCCTGGTCGGCCTCCTGCCTGATCCGCCGTTCGGTGGCGGCCGCCTCGCGCAATGCGGCCAGGGCCTGCTCGCGGGCGGTCTCCGCGTCGGCGAACGCGGTGTCCCGCTCCGTGTAGGCCTCGTCCATCCGGCGGCGGGCCTCCTCCGCGTCCCGCCGCGCCTCCTCGGCGGCCTCCCGGGCGAGCCGCACCTGCTCCAGGGCCTGCTCCCGCTCGGCCCGGGCGATGGCGACGCTGGTGTGCGCCTCCGCCTGGACCGCGCTCAGCTTGGCCTCCACCCCCGCCGGGCTCAGCTCCTGCTCCAGCACCCGCGCCAGCGGGTCGATCGCCGCGGCGAGGCCCTTCTCCATCCGCTCGTACAGGTCCTCCACCCGCGCCAGCGCGCCCTCCAGGCCCGGGGTCGCGCGGCGCAGCTCCCGCTCCCGTTTGGCCGCCGCCTGGCAGTCGCCGTCCGGGCAGTACTCCCGCGGCCTGCCCCGCCGTACGGGCTGGTCGATGGGCGCCCCGCAGTGCTTGCACGCGGTGGTCACGGAGATCGTCACGACGGACAGCCTAGCGATTTTCTGAATTTCTGGAAACAGAAAACAGAAAGCCTCGATCCGTTGCGTGGCGTCCGCGCCCGGATAACTTGGGAGATGGGTAATTCTCGCAAGTTATCTTTCGGTGGCTCCGCCGATGCCCGGATCCGGCGATCACGCGGCTTCCCGTCTGTTCAGACCGGACAGCTGCCAGGCCAGCCGGGTGCGGACGGCGGGGACCCGGCCGGCCAGGGCGAGGAGGAGGTTGCGTAGCACGCGGCGGCCGTCGGCGGCGGTGGCCAGCCTGGTGAGCCGCCCGGCGAGGGCGACCACCTGCTCGGCCTGCGGGCGGCGGGTGGCGGCGTAGGAGTCGAGCAGGCTGTCCGGTTCACCGCCGAGCACTCGTGCCAGCGTCTCGCCCAGGTGTACGGCGTCGTCGACGCCCAGGTTCATGCCCTGGCCGCCGGCGGGCGAGTGCACGTGGGCGGCATCGCCGGCCAGGAGCAGGCGGCCCCGCCGGTAGGTGTCGGCGATGCGGTGGTGGACGCGGAAGCGCGAGCTCCAGATCAGCTCCCGCACCCGCGCGGGCTCGGCCTCGGGGCCACGGGTGTCGAGCAGGTGCTGCACGAAGAGGATGCCGGGTTCCTTGGGGGCCTCGTCCACGGTGGCGACGATGCGGTGCAGGCCGCCGGGCAGCGGGGCGACGACGACCAGTCCGGCGGGCGAGAAGTACAGGGTGACCTCGTTCTGCGGCACCCCGCCGGACAGGCGGACGTCGGCCAGGACGAACGACTCGGCGTAGGTGCCGCCGGTGAAGCCGATCCCGGCGCTCTGGCGGACCGTGCTGTTCAGGCCGTCGGCGCCGATCAGGTAGGCGGCGCGGATCCGCCGCCCGTCGTCCAGAGTGGCGGTGACGCCGTCGGCGTCCTGCTCGACGCTGCTCACCCGGGCGGGTCTGATCACCTTGCCGCCGAGCTCGTGCAGGCGGGCCAGCAGATGGGCCTCCGTGTCGGCCTGGGAGATCATCAAGGTGTAGGGGTAGGCGGTGGGCAGGCCGCCGAAGGGCACCGGCACCAGCATCCTGTCGCGGTCGCGGATGGCGAAGACCGGAGTGTGGACGCCGTGCGCGGCCAGCCGGTCCGCCACGCCGTACGGCTCCAGGACTTCCAGGGTGCGGGGATGCACGACGGCGGCGCGGGAGGTGTTGGCGCCCTCCCCCAGCGCGTCCACGATCATGACCTGCCGGCCGTGCTGGGCCAGGACGATCGCGGCGGTGAGCCCGGCGGGTCCGGCTCCGACGACGAGCACTTCGGCGTTCATCGCGCCTCCTTGGTCAACGGTTGTTGGCATGAACGTATGCCCACTCCGAGTGGAATGTCAACGGTTGTTGGCCTACAATTGTTGGCATGAGGAGATCCTCCGCCGAGACAAAGGCCGTGATCCTGGCCGCGGCCCGCGAACGCTTCGCCGCCGACGGCTATGACAAGGCCACCATCAGGGCCATCGCCGCCGACGCGCGGATCGACCCGGCCATGGTGATGCGCTACTTCGGCACCAAGGAGAAGCTGTTCGCCGCCGCGGCCGAATTCGACCTGGAACTGCCCGAGCTGGCACCGGACCAGGCCGGCGCCGGCCTGGTCCGGCACTTCCTGCGCAAGTGGGAGGCCGACGAAGGGCTACAGGTCCTGCTCCGCACCGGCGTGACGAACGAGGCCGCCGCCGAGCGCATGCGGACGATCTTCGGCGGCCAGGTCATGCCGCTCGTGATCGGCCTGACCGGTGATCCGGAGCGCGCTCCCCTGCGGGCTTCCCTGGTCGCCTCGCAACTACTGGGCCTGGCCCTATCCCGCTACATCCTGAAATTTCCGCCGATGGTGGCGGCAACGGAGGAAGAGCTCATCGCCTGGCTGAGTCCCACGGTCCAGCGCTATCTCACCGAGTGACACCGCGGGGTCTTCGCGCTCCTCTCCGCCCGGAGCCGCCGGCCGGTGCCCGGACGACGCTCACGAACCCGCACCCTGACCGACTTGCCGGTTGTTCCCGCCGATCCGCCCGCGCGTACGGTTGGGCGGCATGGCTCTGCGACTTGTTCAGGTGAACTTCAAGGCTCGGGACGACTCGGCCCTCGGCCGGTTCTGGGCGGAGGCGCTCGGCTGGGGCGTCTCCAGCGAGGGGCCCGGCGTGACCAACGTCGAACCGGTGGGCTTCGCCTGGCCGGACCCGACCGCCGTCTGCGTCGACTCCTGCGTCCTCGCCCCGGGCTGAGGCGGAAAACCGGTTGAGCCGTCCTTCTGTGTTCCCGTAGGTTGCCTGCGGCTCGTAGCAGTGAGGACAGAGGACAGAACCGCGTGACCCCGCCTGCTCTTCAGACCTGACACCTTCTTCCGCTCACCCGTAGCCGACGCTCCCGTCGGTCTCGCCGGGCTGCCTCCGCGCGCCCGGTCGCACGGCGTCTGAGGCCGCGCGTAATCGGCCTCGTGTCAGGTCTAGAGAGATCATGTCTTCACAACCTCATATCGTGCTGCCCTGGGTCGTCCGCCGGACCAGGCTGCCTCTGCTGTCGGTGCGGTGCGTGGGCTGCCCGTCGGAGTCGGCCACCACCGGCGAGGGCAGGTTCCGCGTCAACGCCAACGGCAAGCTGCTGGACGTGTGGCTGCTGGTCCGCTGCGTGTCCTGCGATCGGACGAGCAAGCTCACCGTGCACGAGCGGGTGCCGGTGAGATCCCTCGATCCGGCCGAACTCCACGGCTACCGCGTCAACGATCCGGAACTGGTGGCGGCCAGGCTGTTGGATCCGTTGCTCGCCCGGCGCAACCGCTTCACCCTGGACTGGACGGGGGCCTGGCGGCTGGACACCCCGGCGGCACGGCTCGACGGGGCGTGGCCGGTCCAGGTGGAGGTCGTCTTCGAGGACCCGGTGCCGGTGCGCCCGGACCGGCTCATCGCCCAGGGGCTGGGCCTCAGCAGGAACGAGGCGCTGCGCCGGATCAAGTGCGACACTCCGCTGCGCCGTACGACGAGCAGCGGATTCGCGTTCGTCGTGATGGCCGGAGACTAGGGAACGCCGCCGTGGCGGGCCACCCGGCCCGCCACGGCTTCAGTCTCCCTTCGCGGCGCGGCCGAGACGGAGGGCCGAGATGAGGAAGAAGACGCCGCCGGGGATGGCGTAGCCGGCCGCGTTGATCAGCGTCGGGCCGGCCGAGGCGGCACCGACGATGAAGGACGCACCGGCGAGTACGGAGATGCCGCCGCTGATGATCATCGGCCACTGGCCGCTCATCCTGCGACGGGTGACACCCACGAGCAGCTGGACCAGCCCGGCCACGACCGCCCAGGCGCCCCACACGCGCAGCACCGCCGGGATGCCGGACGCGCAGGCGATGGCCACGCCGATGGCGGTGACCAGGCTGACGGCGATGTTCACGTACAGCAGGGCAGATGATCCGGTGCTGCGCGACGCACGGGCGTCGACGGTGGCGGCGGCCACGTCGAACAGCGGGTAGAGCACGAGCAGGGTGACCGCGAGCGGACCCAGGTTCGAGGCGGTCGTGAACATCGCGAGGGCCCAGACGACGGCGAACGCGAACCGGACGAAGTACAGCCGCCGCAGTGCGGACGCGGTCCCGGAAATACCCGGCGAAGCGGCGATGGTGCTCATGGTGATCCTTCCAGCGGATGAGCGACGAGGAGAGCGGTTCGGCGCGTCCGGCCTCTGCGATCAGGGGGCGACCGGCAAGGGCCGCGCTTGGTAGACCGAACGTTCTATCTCGGCTCAGCATGGCAATCGGCGACGCAGGCTGTCAAGACCGAACGTTCTACCCACTAGGATGGCGGTATGTCCCGCCAATCCGAAGGCCGACCGTCCGAAGCGCGGTCCCGGCTGCTCAGCACGGCCACCCGGCTCTTCTACGCGGAGGGCATCCACGCCGTCGGCATCGATCGCATCGTCGCCGAAGCGCAGGTGACGCGGGCCACCCTCTACCGGCACTTCCCCGGCAAGGAAGACCTCGTCCTCGCCTATCTGAACGAGGTCGACCGAGCCATACGGGGCCAGGCGGACGAGGCCATGGCCGCCGGACTACCGGCCGCCGGCACCATCCGGGCCCTCAGCGAGTCCATCGTCCGGGGCATCCAGTCCCCCGGCTTCCGGGGATGCGCCTTCCTCAACGCCGCCGCCGAGTATCCCGACCCCGAGTCCCCCGTCCACAGGGCCGTGCTCGCCCACCGCCAATGGTTCCTGGAGACCGTCACGGAACTGCTGGCCAAGATCCAGGGGACCGGCGCCGAGCCCGCCGCCCGCCACTACGTGATGATGCGCGACGGCGCCATGGCCGCCGGCTGCCTGTTCGACCCCGTGCTGATCAGCGAAACCTTCCTCCGCGGAGTCGAGAGGCTCCTGGAGGTCTACGCCGTCACCGACTACAGCGGACCGGCGGGCGCCTGAAGCCGCGGGCCTGACGCGGTCAGGCCCCTGATCACGGATGCTCCGCACAGCCGTCCCGGCTCGAAAAAGGATTGGACGGGATGATGCTCGGGCTTGTAGCTTGCGGTCGACCGTGACACCGCCCGAGGAGGTGAGACCCATGAACGCTGTATCGACGTGGGTGCTCCCCCTTCCCGTCACGGCCGGCCGATCGACGTAGGTGTCGCCGGGAGCGCCTAGCCAACAAGGCACTCCCGAAAGGCAACACCTATGGACTTTCCGTTCGCCTCCGAGCCGTCGTCGGACGATGTGACCGAGCGCGACCGCGCGCCGTTCATGTTCGATGTGATCATCGCCGGGTGCGGTCCGACCGGTGCGATGCTGGCCGCCGAACTGCGGCTGCACGACGTACGGGTCCTCGTCCTGGAGAAGGAGACCGAGCCCGCGTCGTTCATCCGCATAGTCGGTCTGCATATTCGCAGTCTCGAACTGATGGCGATGCGCGGACTGCTCGAGCGCGTTCTCCCGCATGGAAGACAGCGTCCGGCCGGCGGTTTCTTCGCCGCCATCCCCAAACCCGTGCCCCAGGGCCTGGACTCCGCGTACGCCTATCTGCTGGGCATCCCGCAGCCGGTCATCGTACAACTGCTCGAAGAACACGCGATCGAACTGGGTGCGCAGGTCCGGCGCGGTTGCGCGGTCACCGGTTTCGAGCAGGACGACGAGGGGGTGACCGTCGAGCTGACCGACGGGCGACAGCTGCGTTCGCGCTACCTCGTCGGCTGTGACGGCGCGCGCAGCACGGTGCGGAAACTGCTCGGCGTCGGCTTCCCCGGCGAGCCCTCACGCAACGACACGCTGATGGGCGAGATGCACGTGAGCGCGTCGCGGGAGGAGATCGCCGCCAAGACGGCCGAACTCCGCGAGACCCAGCGGCGATTCTGGCTCCGGCCCTTCGGCGAAGGGGTCTACAGCATCGTCGTCCCGGCCGCGGAAGTCGGCGACCGGGCGAAGCCGCCCACCCTGGAGGACTTCCAGCAGCAGTTGCGCGCCGTCGCCGGAACCGATTTCGGGGTGCACTCCCCGCGCTGGATGTCCCGCTTCGGGGATGCCACGCGGCTGGCCGAGCGCTACCGGGTCGGGCGGGTGCTGCTGGCCGGCGACGCGGCACACATCCACCCGCCCATCGGCGGACAGGGCCTCAACCTGGGCGTTCAGGACGCGTTCAACCTCGGCTGGAAACTGGCCGCACAGATCCGCGGCTGGGCGCCGGACACACTGCTGGACACCTACCAGGCCGAACGTCATCCGGTCGCCGAAGAGGTGCTGGACAACACCCGCGCCCAGATGGCACTGCTGTCCGCCGAACCGGGCGCACAGGCCGTGCGCAGGCTGCTCACCGAACTGATGGACTTCGACGAGGTGAACCGCCACCTGATCGAGAAGATCACCGCGATCGGCATCCGCTACGACTTCGGCGCAGGCCCCGACCTGCTCGGCCGCCGCCTGCGCGACATCGACGTGAAACAGGGCCACCTCTACGGTCTGCTGCATCGCGGCCGCGGCCTGCTGCTGGACCGCACCGAACGCCTGACCGCCGATGGCTGGTCGGACCGGGTCGACCACCTCGCGGATCCCACCGCCGCACTGGATGTTCCCTGCGTCCTGCTACGCCCCGACGGCCACGTCGCCTGGATCGGCGACGACCAGCGGGACCTGGACGACCACCTCTCCCGTTGGTTCGGCAAGCCCACCGGCTGATCGCGCCTGGTGTGGGCCGGTGCGGCCGGCGCCCTCGCGAGCCCGTTCATCGAGCGCGGCTCGCCGTCGGCCATGACCGCCCGGCCCGCCGCCGCGAGCTCGTCGAGGTTCACCCCGGCGAGCTCGCGGCGGTGTTTCCGAACCGGCGCAGCATGAGGTCGTGGCGGGCCCGCCAGGCCGGCGCGGTCGAGCGCGCGGGTGCCGAGTACGGTCACCGGGTCGCGCCCCGCTGCTCAGCCGGTGTATTCGCTCGCGACGTCCACGACCCAGACGACGCCGAAACGGTCGGTCAGCATGCCGTAGAGCGGAGCCCATTGCGCGGGTTCCAGAGGCTGCGCGATGACGGCCCCGTCGGAGAGCTTCTCCCAGTACGCGGTGATCTCCTCGGTGGTCTCGCCGCGGAGGGAGAGGAAGAACGAGTTCTCGCCCCGGTCCCACGGCTGCCGCGAGGGCACGTCGTAGGCCATCACGTGGAAGCCGTTGCCGGCGACCACCTGGCCCCACATCACCTGGTCCGCCTCGGCCGGGTCCTGCACGTTCCCGGCGTCCTTGTAGGTGACGACGGCGAGATGACCGCCGAAGACGGACTGGTAGAACTCCAGCGCCGCGCGGGCGTCGCCCCGGAAGTTGAGATGAGTGACGGACTTGACGGACATGCCGCTCCTATCGGTTATCGACGCTGTGCAGCGCCTGACGTGGGATAACCGTCGCAGGAGTAGCGGTCAGGATGTGGCCCCTACCTACGGCACACTGAATCCATGCCGAAGACCTCAGCGCGACTGCTGGCGTTGCTCTCACTGCTCCAGACGCGCCGGGACTGGCCGGGAGCGCTGCTGGCCGAGCGGCTGGAGGTCAGCCCGCGTACCGTGCGCCGTGACATCGACCGGCTGCGCGAGCTCGGCTACCCCATCACGACCTTCAAGGGACCCGACGGCGGGTACCGGCTGGACGCCGGCACGGAGCTGCCCCCGCTGCTGTTCGACGACGAGCAGGCCGTCGCCCTGGCCATCGCGCTCCAGACCGCCGTCACCAGCGGCGCCGGCATCGAGGAGGCCTCGGCCCGGGCGCTGAACACCGTACGGCAGGTCATGCCCGCACGGCTGCGCCACCGGATCGACGCCCTCCAGGTCACCGCGGTCGGGCGCGCCGCGCCGAGCCCGGCCCCACAGGTCGGCACCGAGGTGATCACGGCCATCGGCGCCGCCGTCCACAGTCGTGAGGTGCTGCGCTTCGACTACGCGCCGGGGCCTGCGCCGCGGCGGGCGGAGCCCCACCACCTCGTGACGTGGGGCGGGCGCTGGTACCTCGTCGCCTGGGACCTCGACCGGGAGGAGTGGCGCACCTTCCGCGCCGACCGGATCACCCCGCGCTTCCCGGCCGGGCCCCGCTTCACCCCGCGTGAGCTGCCCGGAGGAACGGTGGCGGCATTCCTGTCCGCCAGGTTCCGGGGCTCCGACGGCTCCGGCGGCTGGCCCTGCCGCGGCGAGGTGATCCTCGGCGTGGGCGCGGCCGAGGTGTCCCCCTATGTCCGCGACGGGGTCGTCGAGGAGCTCGGCCCGGACCGCTGCCGGCTCGTTCTGGGCTCGTGGTCGTGGACCGGGCTGGCCGCCGCCGTCGGCAGGTTCGACACCGACATCGAGGTCGTCGGTCCGGCCGAGCTCAAGGACGCCTTCGCCCACCTGGCCCGCCGCTACGCCAACGCCTCCGCATAGCCTCTGCCAGGCCGAACAGGACCGGCCGGAGGGCGATCTCGGGCGTGGGGGCTACGGGACGAAGACGATGCGGTCGTCGGTCTCGGCGGTCCACGCCTGCGCGACCTGGGCGAGGGGCACGGCGCGGGCCCGTACGTCGATCGCGCCCGCGGCCACGGCCGAGGCCAGCTCCGGCAGTTCGGCGAGGATGTCCCGGGCGGGGACCGAGCCGATGCCGCTGCCGACGATCTGCAGGCGGGCGGAGCGCAGCGCCACGGAGGGGATCGGCGCGGTCTGGCCGGCGACGGACCCGATCTGGATCCAGGCCAGCGGGGCGGTGCGGTCGGCGCGGGCGGTGAGCATCGGCATCATCGCGCCGGCGGCGGGTTCGCCCCACACGTAGTCGATGACCACGTCGACGTCGGCCGCGCGGCCGATCTGGTCGTAGGTGATCGTCTCGTCGGCGCCGAGCGCGGTCAGCGCCCTCAGACGGGCGGTGTCGCGGCCGGCGGCGACGACCTGGGCGGCGCCGAACAGCTTGGCGATCTGGACCGCCATCCGTCCGGCGTTGCCGGTGGCGCCGAGGACGAGGACGCGCTGACCGGCGTGGAACTCGACGCGCCGCCGCAGCGCGATCCAGGACGACATGGCCGGATTCATCGCGGCGGCGATCCGTACGGGGTCGATGCCGTCGGGCAGGATCACGCTGCGACGGGGGTCGATGAGGGTGCGGTCGGCGAACGTCCCCAGAGCCGAGTCGTCCAGGACCACGTAGCGCAGGTTGCCCTCCGTGTCGCGCACCACGCCGTCGACGCCGGGGACGAGCGGGTGCACCCCCTTGCTGGAGTAGTGCGAACCGTTCGCCTTCGCCCTGGTCAGATGGTGCAGGCCGGCGGCGAGGACCTCGACGACCATCTCGTCGCCGTGGCGCTCGGCCGGGTCGGGGTGGTCGCGGTAGACCGGCGGGGCGTCGGCGGTCTGGATGACGGCGGCATGCATGGTGGCCTCCCTGAAAGTGGTTTGTATTACCAACCATTGCCATAATGGTTGGTAATACAAACCATGTCAACGGGATGGTGTGAACCAGGTGGAGCCGCTCGCCGTCCGCGCGGGCCGGCTCCGGCTGGTTGGGATTGCCAACCATGCCGGAGCTACCATGACGGCATGACCGCCGCCGACGATGCCCTGGACGCCCTCGTCCGGACCACCTTCGAGGTGGCGGGCGTGCTGACCCGCGTCGGCGGCGAGAACGACCTGTCGCTCACCCAGCTGCGGGTGCTCGGCATCCTCCGCGATCGCCGCGCCCGCGTCACCGAACTGGCCGCCTACCTCGGCCTGGACAAGTCCACGATGTCCGGCCTCATCGACCGAGCCCAGCGCAGGGGGCTGCTGATGCGCGGCAAGAATCCCGATGACGGCCGGGTCGTCGATGTCTACATGACCCCGGCCGGGCTCGAACTGGTCGAGCGAGTGCACGACGAAGTCCGGCGCGCCCTGGCACCCAGGACCGGCCGCCTGGACCCGGACCAGCTCGATCAGCTCGTCAACCTGCTCGAAATCGTCTCGACCCGCCCGTAGCGGACACACCGCCTCGGGCGGGCGGCGCCCGGGCCCGGCAGTGGGTCGACATCGCCGGCGTGCATCGACTGGCCGCAGTGCGCGCTTCAGGGTTCCCTGAAGGAACTCCACGTGTTACGGTCATGGAGTCTCTTCAAGGAACCAATCAGCACCGGCATCGAGAACGCGGTCGCGGCGGTACGCGAGGGCCGCTTGCCATGCCGTATCACTCACCGACGACTCCGCAGGGAGAAGAAGATGCTCAACCCCGACGTACGCCGCGCCTTCGACGGCACCTCGCTGGCCCACCTCGCCACCGTCCTGCCGGACGGCTCGCCCCACAGCGTCCCCCTCTGGGCCGGCACCCACGGCGACCACATCGTCTTCCTGACCGGCCCGCACTCGCGCAAGGCCCGCAACCTGCGCCGAGACCCCCGGGTGGCGCTCTCCCTGACGGCCGCCGGCAACCCGTTCGAGCCCGTCATCGTCCGCGGCCGGGTCGTCCGATGGCTCGAAGGCGACGCGGCCTGGGAGATCATCGACCAGATCTCGGCGAAGTACATCGGCCGGCCCTACTCCCGGACGGAAGAGCGCGTCGTCGCCGTCGTCGAACCCGAACGGCAGACCGTCGGCGTCAGCTGAACGATCGATCGCGACCGACGGCCGGGGTCGTGTTCAGCAACAACTCGGCGAGCTCGCCCGGCACGGTGACCATGCAGTCATGGCCGCTTCGCAACTCCCACACCCGCGACGGAGTGCCGTTGGGCTGTACGGGGGGCACGGGACGGCGGGTGACGCCCTTCGGCACGCCGCCGACGCAGTGGATGTGTGTCCGGGGAATCGCGTCCATGGCCGGGTTGCGCAGCCGGACGGGCTGCTGGAAGCAGCGGACCGACTCGTCGCCGAGTATCGTGCGCAGCCACGCCGTGTCCGCCGGGTCGGTCACCCCGAACAGACCCATGGGCGCCGGCCCCTCCGGCATGGGCGGGATGCGCCAGGGCTCGTCGGAGACGGCGGCCGCGTCGATCAGGTGCTGGGTCAGGGGCATGACGTCGAGCACGGTCTCGCCGTCGGCCGGGACCATCGCGTCGAGGTAGACCAGCCCCGCGATCCGGTCCGGGACCTGGTCGGCCACGGCGGATATGACCATCCCGGCGTAGCTGTGCCCGACCAGTATCACGCCGGTGAGTTCTTCCCCGACGAGGACGGCGACGATGTCGGCGACATGGGTGTCGAGGCCGACGCCGGGACCGAGCAGGTGCTCCTTCTCGCCGTGGCCGGTGAGCGAGGGGGCGAACACCCGATGCCCGGCCCGCGTCAGCAAGGGGACGACCCGGTCCCAGACGCGCCCGCTGTGCCAGGCGCCGTGGACGAGGACGAAGGTTTTCGTCGGTGGCGTACTCATGGAAAAGGACGCTAATGAGCCGTCAGGTACCTCTTGGTAACCTTCGGCTCATGCGCGACTCAGCAGGAAGCGTCTTCCTCGCCGACTGCCCCGCTCGGCTGGCCATCGAGATCATCACCGACAAGTGGGCGGTCGTCGTCCTGTTCGCGCTGAGTCGCAGGCCGTGCCGGCACGGTGAACTCGTCGATCTCGTCGGCGGCATCTCGCGCAAGGTGCTCACCCACACGCTGCGCAGGCTGCAGGGTTACGGCCTGGTCGAGCGCCACTCCTACGCCGAAGCGCCCCCGAGGGTCGAGTACAGCCTCACCGACCTCCGCCTGACCCTCGTCGAGCCCATCGCGGTCCTGACGGACTGGGCGAGGACGTACGGCGGCGCCGTGGTCAGCTTCCAGGAGGCGGCGGAAGAGGAGTCCGCGTCCGGCGGCTGACCTGCGGACACTCCTTCGGCACCACCCCAGGCTCCCCACCGGCCTCTCGTGAGACGACCGGCGATGACCGGCCTGGAGACGCGGCGGCCGGGCCGCCGCTCAGCGCCGCACACCGACTGACGCAGCCGTACGAGAACGGAACCGTGGTGGTGTGCCCACGCTGCCCCATGTCACACTCACTGTTATAGAACTCATCAATGAGTTATAGAACGACAGGAGCGTGGCATGCGAGACGTGTCGCTGTGGCGGGAGCCGGTCCCGCCGGACGGGACGATGGGCGAGCCCGGGGCGCGGGGCCGGTTCGGCGAGTACGGCGGACGGTACGCGCCGGAGTCCCTGGTGGAGGCGTGCCGCGAGGTGGCCGAGGCGTTCCGGGAGGCCTGGGCGGATCCGGGGTTCCGCGGCGCCCTGGCGCGGCTCCTCGCCGTGCACGCCGGGCGGCCGACCCCGCTCACCCCGGCCGGCCGGCTGTCGGAGGCGCTGGGGGTGCGGCTGTACCTCAAGCGCGAGGATCTCACCCACACCGGGTCCCACAAGATCAACAACGTGCTGGGTCAGGCCCTGCTGGCCGCCCGGATGGGACGGCGCAGGCTGATCGCCGAGACGGGAGCGGGCCAGCACGGGGTGGCCACCGCGACCGCCGCCGCGCTGCTCGGGCTGGAGGCCACGGTGTTCATGGGTGAGCGCGACATCGAGCGGCAGGCGCTGAACGTCTTCCGGATGCGCATGCTGGGCGCCGAGGTGGTCCCGGTGACCACGGGCAGCCGCACCCTCAAGGACGCTACCAGCGAGGCCATGCGGCACTGGGTGGGCGCGACCGGGGACTCCCACTACTGCATCGGCTCGGTCGTCGGGCCGGATCCGTACCCCTGGATGGTCAGGGAGCTGCAGCGGGTCATCGGCGACGAGGCCCGCGGGCAGTGCGCCGCCGAGCTGCGGACCGGCGTCCCCGACTACGTGGTCGCGTGCGTCGGCGGCGGCTCCAACGCGGCCGGCACGTTCGCCGGGTTCGCCGACACTCCGGCGCGCCTGGTCGGTGTCGAGGCGGAGGGCGGCGCCGGGGCGGCCCGCGGCCGGCTCGGCGTCCTGCACGGCTGCCGCTCGCTGTTCCTGCAGGACGACGACGGACAAATCACCCAGCCGCACTCCATCGCCGCCGGGCTCGACTACCCGGGAGTCGGCCCGGAGCACGCCCACCTGCGCGACCTGGGCCGGGCCCGCTACGTCACCGTGACCGACGACGAGGCGGTCGGCGCGGCGGTACGGCTGGCGCGCACCGAGGGCATCGTCCCGGCGCTCGAATCGGCGCACGCCCTCGCCTGGGTGATCCGCGCGGCCGGCGACGGCGACCTGCCCGCGGGATCGACGGTGCTGATGACGTTGTCCGGCCGCGGTGACAAGGACGTCTCCACCCTGAAGGAGCTGCTGTGACGAACCACAGGACGAACCCCACCCTGACCGCGGGCGCGGTCGAACGCCATCTGAGGGCCCGCCGGGACACCGGCCGCGGCCTGCTCATGCCGTACGTCACCGGGGGGATCACGCCCGGCTGGACGGAGTACCTGCGGGCGTTCGCCGACGCCGGGGCGGACGCGATCGAGGTCGGCCTGCCCTTCTCCGACCCGACGCTGGACGGCGTCACCATCCAGCGGGCGAGCGACACGGCACTGGCCCGGGGGGCGAGCACCCGCCGGATCCTCGCCGACCTGTCCGGTCTGCCGGGCCCGGGCGTGCCGCTGGTCGCCAGCACCTACTACAACCTGGTGCTGCACGACGGCCCCGAGGCGTTCTGCGACGCGTTGCGGCGGGCCGGCGTCGGCGGCCTGATCGTGCCCGACCTGCCGGTGCACGAGGCGGACGAGCTGGCGGACGTGGCCGCCGCAGCCGGGGTCGAACTGGTCCTGCTGGCGTCGCCGGCGACGCCGCAGCCGCGGCTGGCGGAGATCTCGCGCCGATGCCGCGGATTCGTCTACGCGGTGTCGCTGATGGGCACCACCGGTGAGCGGGCCGCCCTCGCCGCCTCGGCGGCGGAGCTCACCGGGCGGATCAGGCGCGTCACCGACCGGCCGGTCTTGCTAGGATTTGGCATTTCCACCCCGGACCAGGCCCGCGAAGCCCGCCGGCACGCCGACGGCGTGGTGGTCGGCGCCGCGGTCATGCGGCGGGTGCTCGACGGGGCGGGGCCGGACGACCTGCGGGACTTCCTCGCGCCCCTGCGGCAGGCCCTCGACCAGGAGTGTGACCGACCACGATGACCTCCGACGGGACCCCCGACGCCGGGCACGAGGCGAGATACCGCGTCATCGCCGCCGACCTCGCCGCGAAGATCCGGTCGGGGCACTACGCCCCCGGTGAGGCCCTGCCGCCGCAACGGGAGCTGAGCGCCTCCTACGGGGTGACCCTCATGACGCTGCGCCAGGCGTTGCGGGAGCTCAGCGACGAGCGGCTGATCGTGCAGCGGCCCGGCAGGGGCACGTTCGTCGCCCCGCCGCATCTGGCGTACCAGCTCGACTCGCTCCGCAGCCTGGCCGACGACCTGCGTAAGCAGGGCCACGACGTGCGGACCGTGGTGACCGGGCGGGCCGTGCGCCGGGCCCCCGCCCGGATCGCCGCCGAGCTGCGGCTACGGCCCGGCGACACCGCCCTCCGGCTGGAGCGGGTCCGCGAGTTCGCGGGGCGTCCCGCCGTGCACCAGGTGTCCTGGGTCCGCCGGCCGGTCGCCGACCGGATCCGCGACCGCGACTTCACCGCCGTCTCCCTCTACACGGCCCTCGCCGACGCGGGGGTCGCGGTCGCCCGGGCGTCCGAGGTGGTCCGGCCGGGACTGCTCGACCCCGCCGCCGCCCGCCACCTCCAGGAGCCGCAGGGCAGCCCGGTGCTCGTCAGCACCCGGATCACCTACACGCCCGACGCCACCCCCGTGGTGTCCGACCACGCCACCATCCTCGGCAGCATGATGGAGATCCGTACCGAACGCGCCGCCACCGGCCTCTCGCTCACCTGGGGCGCCATCAGCTGAGCACCTGTGCGCGGTCCATCCACGTTCGTGGCCAAGGCCATCAGCGGCGTCGCGGCGTGTAGGGAGCCAGAGCAGCGATGTCCACATCCGCGTCGGGCCAGCGAGAACGCAGCGTCTCGGCCAGGCGCCGGCACAAGCCCGTCAGCTGCGGCAGGGCATGGTGCGCCCGAGCGGTGTCGGCGGCGGCTTCCAAGGTCGTCACGAGTTGCGCGCGGCTGTCCTCCCCCGCGCCCGTCCAGTGCCGGCAGACGCGAGAGACGGGTCAGCGCGAATGCCACGCATGCCGCCGCCAGGGCGACACCGTAGAGCCGATCGTCCTCAGCCTGCGGCACCCCGGTCGCCAGAGCCCGCCGATAGGTCTCGGCGACCTGCGGCAGCGGCGCCGAGCCGCCGGGCTGTGCGGGCATGCTCACCCACATCCAGGCCGGACCCGGCACATGCAGGCAGACGGCATCGTGCAGCGCATGGGTGAATCCGGCGAACTCGAAGTCGATCAGGCGTGCATCGGTCGGCCCGTCCGCGCGGACCAGAACGTTGTTGGTTTCCGGATCGCCGTTGCTCAGCGCCAGAAAGGGCCCCGGATCGGCCAGTTCCGAAAGGGCAAGGGCAAACTCGCGTTCCACCGCCCCGCTGATCGTGACTCCCAGGGCCTCGGCCTGCGACAGACCCTCTTCGCGCAGCCCGGCCACACGCCCAAGCCGGTCAGCCTCCGGATCGACCTGCCCCAGGATCGCTCGCCGCCGGTAGTACAGCCCCGCCTGTCCGGCGGTCAACGCGCCGAGTTCGCCACGGGCACGAGCGAAGGCCTCCAGGCGTACGGCATGCGCGGCGATGCCGTCGCTGCGCAACAGTCCGTCCAGTGCGACCCGTGGCGCGAGATCCTGCAGAATGACGCGTCCCGCAGAGATGTCCGCCGCCAGCACGCGTGGTGCCAGATCGACGCGGAGGTCCTCCGTCAGAAACCGCAGTGCGGCTACTTCCGTGCACAACCGCCACGCCTCGGCACGCCTGCCATCGGCATGAGGTCCCATCCACTTGACGATCACTGTCTCACCGCGGTCGGTCCGAGCACGGGCCACCCGCCAGGGCTCCAACCTCGTCCACTCCACCAGCTTGATCACTGGCATCAGCCTAGTGCGGCGGGCTTGCCGGGCCTCGGTGGTCAGCGTTTCCGATGGCACAACGTTCATGGAGGCTCGGGAGCACCGAGCAGGCCGCGGTTGTAACCCTCCGCGACCGCGGCCGCACGGTCGTTGACGTCGAGCTTCGCATAGACGTTGAGCAGGTGCGTCTTGACCGTGGCCTCGGTGATGAACAGCCGGGCGGCCGCCTCCCGGTTGGTGTGGCCGGTCGCGACCAGGCGCAGCACTTCCAACTCGCGCCGGCTCAACGGGCCGGTCGACGGCGCCGGAGCGCGCAGCCGGCTCATCAGGCGGGCGGCGACCGACGGAGAGAGCGCGACCTCCCCGCGGGCGGCCGAGCGTACGGCGCGCAGCAGCTCGTCCCGCGGCGCGTCCTTGAGCAGGTAGCCGGTGGCACCGGCCTCGATCGCGGGCAGCACGTGGCTGTCCGTGTCGTAGGTGGTCAGCACCAGCACCCGGGCCGACACACCGCGCCGGGTCAGCTCGCCGATCGCGGTGACGCCGTCCATGCCGGCCATCCGCAGGTCCTCAGGATCACGTCCGGCTCGAGCGTCTCGGCCAGCCGGACCGCCTCGGCCCCGTCCGCCGCCTCGCCGACCACGGTGAACTCGGGGTCGCGGGCGAACATGCTGCTCAGCCCGTCCCGTACCACCGGGTGGTCGTCGGCGACGAGCAGCTTGATCGGGCCACTCACGTACGCACCTCCGCCGCCTTGGCGGGCAGGCAGGCCGAGATTCCGGGCCCACCCCCCACCTCCGATTCGATCTGCAACGTGCCCGACAACGCCTCGATCCGCTGCCGCATCGCCACCAACCCGAAGCCCCCGTCGCGCTCGATCCGGGAGGCCGGGTCGAAGCCGCGGCCGTCATCGCGTACGTCGAGCGCCACCTGCCGGTCCATGTAGGAAAGGGTGAGACCGACGCGGGTGGCGGTGCCGGCGTGCTTGGCGACGTTGGCCAATGCCTCCTGGGCGACCCGTAGCAGGCCGACCTCGGCCTCCGGGCGCATCGTGCGGGTTTCGCCGGTGACGGTGACCTGGGCCGGGATGCTGTGGCGGGCCGACCACGCGGCCGCCACCTGGGTGATGGCGTCGGCCAGGCGGCCGGTCTCCAGCGGCTCCGGGCGCAACTCGTTCACCGAGCGCCGCGCCTCCGTCAGGCTCTCCCGGGCCAGCGCGGTCGCCGCGGCGTGGTGCCGCCGCCACGCGGCCGGGTCGTCGGCCGCGTGCTCGGCCGCCTGCAACTGGGTGACGATGCCGGTCAGGCCCTGGGCCAGCGTGTCGTGGATCTCCCGAGCCATCCGGGCCCGCTCGTCGAGGACGCCGGCCGCGCGGGCCTGCTCGACCAGCCGTTCCTGCAGCCCCGCGTTCTCCGCCAGCGCCGCGGCCAGCCGCGTGTTGGCCTCCCGGGCCTCGCGCAGCGCCGCCTCCCGGGAGTCGTAGTACCGCGCGCCGATCTCGCCCATCCAGGCCAGCAGGCACATCGGCGCGATGTTGACCACCAGGATCCCCAGGTACTCGAGGCGACCGGCCCAGGAGCCGGTGTCCAGGCCGGCCGACTGTGCAGTGCCGGCCACCACCGCGACGCCGGCGATGAAGTACAGCTCGCGCGGCCAGCCGATGATCCGGTACGCGTAGAAGTACAGTGCCGGCGTGTACAGGCCGAACCACGGGTCGCGCAGGACCATGACCAGCCCGAACAGAATCAGGCCCGCCAGGAAGACGCCCATCACGCCGATCCGGTCGCGCCAGGCCGGGCGCAGTGTGAAGAGCGCCAGGCTCCACACCGCGGCCGCCGCACAGAGCACGAGGTCGACGGCGAGGGAGCCCGGCTGGTCGTGCTTGAAGGCGATGGTCAGGGCGGCCATGACGGCCAGCGCCACGTACGGGACCACGGTGACCATGGGCCGGAACCGCTGCTCCCAGCCCGCCGGCCCGGCCATCTGCCAACTCCGCATCGCGTACTCACTCCCAGCGGAACAACCTAGCCGCCGCCCCGGCCGCCCACGCGGGCAACGTGACCAGAGCGAGCTCGATCAACGCACTCACACCGCTCGGCGCCGGTTGATCTGCACGACCACAGGCAGCAGCATCCGGCGGTCGCCGCGGGCCGCCCGGACCGCGAAGAACAGCGTGAGCAGCGAGGCGGCGGCGACGAGCGTGCCGCGGACCCAGACCGCGTCGGTGACCACCGCCGGGTCGCGCCGAAACACGATCACCGCCACCAGTGTCACCAGGCTGACCGCGGCGTACCCGCCGATCAGCCAGACCACGTTGCGCATCGGTTCGCCTCCGTCTCTTCGTTCCTGACGGGATTCAGGGTCGCAACGGAGGCACCCCGTGCGGATCGCCCGATCTCCCGAGCGGGCGGTGGAATCGGTAGCTCGCCCACGCGGTGGAGCGGCTCCACCGATCGGTGGATTCAGGGGTGTGTAAGCAGGACGGGGCTACTCGGTGATACCGTATAGTGGTACTCGGTAGCACGTAGTACCGAAGGGCTGAGGAGCACCTGCGATGGACGACCTGACGGAGATGTTGAAGGGCACCCTCGAAGGGTGCGTGCTCCAGATCATCGGCAGCGAGGAAACCTACGGGTACGCCATCACCCGTCAGCTGAACGAACTCGGCTTCACCGACGTCATCGAGGGGACCGTGTACACCATCCTGCTGCGGCTGGAGAGGAACGGGCTCGTCCAGGTGACGAAACGACCGTCCGGGGTCGGTCCGCCGCGCAAGTTCTACGCCCTCAACGACGCCGGACGCGAGGAACTCACGAAGTTCTGGGCGAAATGGCAGTACCTCTCATCACGCATCGACAGGCTCAAGAAGGGCGGGACATGAACTTCTGGGAGAAAGTCACAGGCAGCGATCTCACCAGGGAATGGAAGGCGTTCGAAGCCCGGGCCGAGGCCCTGCCGGACGACTACCGGGCGGTGTGGGGACAGATCATCGCCCACCTCCTCCCCTACGGGGACTTCACCGGCCGCACCCTGATGCCGATCCTCGACGCCGCCCTGGGGCTGCTCGAAGTAGCGGCGGCGGACGGGCAGAGCGCCCATGACGTGCTCGGCGAGGACATCCGCGGCTTCTGCACCGCGCTTGCCGGTGGAGAAGGGGCGCGAACCTATCGCGACCGGTGGCGCGAGCAGTTGAACAGGAACGTCGCGAGGAAACTGAGCCGGCTGGGAGGCTGACGTGAGCATCCACGACATCGTCGAGGGCAAGAAACAGTGGCGGGCGCACGTGGCGCGGGTCAAGGCTCTCCCGCCGGACTACCAGATCGTCTACAAGGAGATGCAGAAGTACCTGTTCAAGGTCGGACCGATCGACCTGCCTGACGGGCCCCTGCTCCCCGGGATCGTCGACTTCTTCGAGGAGGGTGTCGCCGCAGGCAAGGGAGTCGTGGAACTCATCGGCACCGACGTCGCCGCGTTCTGCGACGACCTGGTCAAGGACTCCCCAACCTACGCCGACGTCTACCAGGAATCGATCAGCGCGAAACCCGGCGCCGACGAGAAGTGACGCCCGCGACCCGGCGGCCCAGGACGGCCAGCAGGCCCGCCATGACCACGCCGACGGCCGCCAGGCCGGCCCGGTCAGCCGCCGTGTCGGTGTTGGAGACCAGGCCGAAGGCGGTGTGGGCGACCAGGGCGCCGGAGGCCAGGGCGAGACCGTGCCGGTCGGTCCACCGGTCACCGGCTGTCCACCGGCGCAGTGACCACGCGGCGGCCACCGCCACGACGGCTGCGGCCGACATGGGCACGACCACCCACCCGCCGTGCGTGAAGGCGGGCCGGGTCGCGCCGCCGAAGGGGAACAGCAGAGCCAGGAATCCGAAGACGGCCACCGCGCCGGCAATTCCTGCCACCGCGGGGGCGGGCGGCCTGATCGAGGGCGCGCCGGGCCGCGACCTCAGCCGCAGCCCGGCCACCACCAGCAGGGCCACGGCGACGGCGCAGCCCGCGAGGATCGCCGGCGGCGCCTGGTATCCAGGGTCGATGGAGGTCACGACCGTCACCCGCAGCAGCAGCGCGCCGAGGACGAAGACCGTCCCGGCCACCCACGTGCCGAGTCCGCCCAGGTAGGGCCGGTCGCGCAGGGACGGGACGATCAGGTCGGTCAGGAGGATCGGGATCGCGGCGCTGAAGACCGCGTGGTAGGGGATTTGCAGCTCCGTGTAGGCGCTGTTGAGGCCCAGGATTCGCGGCGCCCACCCGGCGGCGCCGTACATCGTGGGGCTGCTCAGCGCCTGCAGCGCCAGGCCCTCCTCGACGATGCCGTACGCGGCGCCGAGCAGCAGTACCCCGGTCCAGCCCGTCCCGGCCCGGCGTACGAGTTCGCGCACCAGGACGACGCCCGCACCGTAGATCGGGATCCACAGCAGCAGGAGCCAGGCCATGCGCAGCGGCGGGTTGCCGAGGGTGAACTCGGCCACGAGCGGTGTGATCACCGCGAGGAGCAGTGCGGCCAGTCGGCCGCGCGTCTTGTTCGCCGTCATGCGGCCAGCGTGTGCCGCGCGCACCGCCCGCGTCTGCCGTCCCGGGTCCCGTCCGTGGCAACCCGGGTGACAACCCGGCGTCGACTTAGGTTGCTGCCGCCGCCCGGCCCGCCGTCACTACGCTGGGCGTCCGTGACGGCAGACGTACGGCCCGGCCCCGCGCGGACCCGGCGGGACCGGGCGATCCGAGCGGGGAGCGTCGCCTGCGCACTGGCCGCGGCGGCGGTCGTCGTGCGAGGCGACCTCGGCGCGGCTTCCGGATGGCACCTGATCGCCGACACGACCGGCGGTGCGGTGGCGTGCGGGGCGCTGTGGTTGTCGCGCCGGTGGCCGGCGACCACGGCGCTGGTCGCCGTGGCGCTGTCGGTGCCCGCGGCCTCGGCGTCGGTCGCGGCGGGCATCGGCACGCTGATGACCGCCCTGTACCGGCGTTCGGCCGTCGCGATCGGGATGGGCGCCGCGTGGGTGGCGGCGACGCTGGCCCGGTTCTGGCTGCGGCCGCCGGGGCTGGCGCCGTACGCGGTGTGGGCGCTGGTCGCGGTGCTGTCCGGGGTGGCGCTGACCGGGTGGGGGATGTTGGCGCGGGCCCGCCGTCAGCTGGTGCTGTCACTGGAGGAGCGGCTCCGTGGGGCCGGGGAGGAGCAGCGGCGGCGCGTCGAGCAGGCCCGCCACACCGAGCGCCTGGCCATCGCCCGCGAGATGCACGACGTGCTGGCGCACCGGCTGTCGCTGCTGGCGCTGCACGCCGGGGCGCTGGAGTTCAACGCGCGGGCCGACCCCGCAGAGGTGGTCGAGGCGGCCGCGGTGATGCGCTCCAGCGCGCATCAGGCGCTGCAGGAGCTGCGCCAGGTCATCTCGGTCCTGCGCGAGGCGCCCGTCCTGGCCGTCCTCGACCTGCCGGCGCTGGTGGAGGAGGTACGGCGGGCGGGCGTGCGGGTCGAGTTGTACGACGGCGGCCTGCGCCTGCCCGACCTGCCGGGCGCGACGGCGCGGGCCGCCTACCGGATCGTCCAGGAGGGCCTGACCAACGCCCGCAGACACGCCCCGGGCCGGCCGGTGACCGTACGCCTTAACGGTGGTCCCGGCCGGGGGCTGACCATCGAGGTGCGCAACCCCGTAGTGACGTCCGTCCCCGGCTCCCCCGCGGGTGAGGGCGCCGGCCTGGCCGGGGTGCGGGAGCGGGCCGAGCTGGCGGGCGGCCGGGTGGAGCGGGCCGGTGTGGAGGAAGGCGAGTTCCGGCTGGCGGTCTGGCTACCATGGGCGGTGTGAGCGCCATCCGCGTGCTGGTCGTGGACGACGACCCGCTCGTCAGGGCGGGCCTGACGCTGATGCTCAGGGGCGCCGACGAACTCGTCGTGGTGGGCGGCGTGGCCGACGGCGCCGACGTCCCGGCCGCGGTCGACGCGCACGCGCCCGATGTGGTGCTCATGGACATCCGGATGCCCGGCCTGGACGGGATCGACGCCACTCGCCTGCTGCGGCGGCGGCCCAGCCCTCCCCACGTCATCATCCTGACCACCTTCGACGCCGACGAGCACGTCTTCGGCGCGCTGCGCGCCGGGGCCGGCGGGTTCCTGCTCAAGGACACCCCGCCGGAGGGCATCGTGGACGCGGTCCTGCGGGTCGCGGCGGGCGAGCCGATCCTGTCCCCCGACGTGACCCGGCGCCTGATCGCCCACCTGGCGCCGGAGGCGGAGGACCGCCGCCGCGACGACGCGCGCAGGCTGCTGTCCAGGCTCAGCGGCCGGGAGCGCGAGGTCGCCGCCGCGGTCGGCCGGGGCATGTCCAACGCGGACATCGCGGCCGAGCTCCACATGAGCGTCGGCACGGTCAAGAGCTACGTCTCCCGCATCCTCGCCAAGACCGCCCTGGACAACCGCGTCCAGCTCGCCCTCGTCGCCCACGACAACCCGCTCTGATCAACGGCGTTCCGGGTGCTGGGCGGACCGATATCATGGGCGCTTCGTAGTGGGGTCCTTCGAGGATGGGGAGGCTCGCAAAGTGGCGAGGCGAGCGCGACCATCGGCTTCCGACGTCCCCGCGGTGAACGGCGCCGCTCCTGAGCTGAACCCCGAAGAGGAGCGGTTGCTCGGCATCGTGTGGCGGGCCGACGGTCCCGTGGGCGCCCGGCTCGCGGGCCGCCAGCTGCGCGAGAGCGGGCTGGAGATCAGCGAGGCGACCGTCTCACGGATCTTCAAGCGCCTGGACGACTTCGGCCTCACCATGCCGTCGGGGCGCAAGGGCCGCACGCTGACCGAGCACGGGCGGCGCTGCGCCGAGGCGATGTCCGCGCGGCAGCGCCACGAGGAGGAGTTCGCCCGGGCCTTCGACATCCGCACGGTGGAGCAGCTTCTCGACCTGCTGCACGCCAGGCGGGGCGTCGAGCGGGAGATCGCCGGCCGGGCGGCGGCCAAGGCGACCGACGACGACGTCGCGGGGCTCGAGGAGATCCTGCGCCGTCACGAGATGAGCCTGGACGACGACGAACAGGCCCGCCAGGTCGGCATGAACTTCCACCGGACGATCGCCCGCATCGCGGGCAGCGACCTGCTGGGGGCGCTGGCGGGCGCGGTGCTCAACGAGTCGCTCCTCCCGCTGGAGAAGGTGCTCGACGTGATCACCGGAGGTCACGGCACCGTGAGCCAGTCGGTGCCCGAGCACGTGGAGATCGTCGCCGCGATCCGCCGCCGGGATCCGGCGGCCGCGGAGGAGGCGATGGCCCGTCACCTCACCCGGCTGATCGACGAGGTCACCGACTTCTCCCGCAGCGACCAGGTCCGGATCTTCGACCGGTTGCTGATGTTCACCCGTCAGTCGTGACGGTGGCGGCCGCCCGCGGGCGCCGCCTGATGTGGTCGACGACCTCCTCGATGGGCAGCACGTCGGCGTAGCGGGCGTTGATGTCGAAGAGGGCGGCCTCGTGCGCCGAGGCGGAGCGGTCCCCCACGGCCTCGGCCGGGACGATGGCGCGGAAGCCGTGGTCGAGGGCGCTCTCGCACGTGGAGCGGATGCATCCGCTGGTGCTGCAGCCGACGACGACGACCGTGTCGATTCGCTGGGCGACGAGGATGCTCGGCAGGTTGGTGTTGAAGAACGCGCTGGCCCGCGGCTTCTCGATGAGCGCCTCGTGCGGGCGGCGGTCCAGCTCGGGCACCAGCCGGACGCGCTCGGACCCCCGGATCATGCGCTCCAGGTGCGGGGTCTTGAGCCGGCTCGCGAGGGGGAGGTCGGAGTAGGTCTCGTCGTAGGCCATGGTGGTGAACACCACCGGAACGTCGTCACGCTCGCGCGCGACCTCCAGAAGCCGCCGGATGTTGTCCAGCACACCGCCGAGGTCGGTGCCGATCATCTCGTCCTGGCTCGTCCAGGCTCCGGCCATGTCGATGACCAGGAGGGCCACGCGCTCCCCCCATCCGACGCGTCCGGCGAACCCCGCCGCGAGGTACTGGTCGAGCAGGTCCCGGTTGCCGAGGCCATGGGTCTGCGCAGCGGTCATGTCGGCGTCACCTTTCATCACGGAGATTTACGATCGTCATAATACAGGCATCTTCCTCAAATTTGACATAGCTAGACATTTGGGAGGTCCCTGAGATAGACATCGATCTGTATTGATGGATCGCTGTCGGGAGATGTCCGGTGCGTGATGACTTCGACCTCGTTGTGAGTGGCGCTCTCGTCGTGGGCGAACACGACATCGAGGCGGCCGACCTCGGCGTCAGCGGCGAGAAGATCGCGGCGCTCGCCGCGCCCGGCACCCTGCGAGGGACGCGGATCATCGAGGCCCCTCCGGGCGCGGTCCTGGTGCCCGGGGGGATCGACACCCACACCCACATCGCCTGGCCGATCGCCGAAGGCGTCCGCAGCCTCGACGACTTCGGCTCGGCGACCCGGGCGGCGGCCGTCAGCGGCACCACCACGGTGATCGACTTCGTGCCGGCGTCCGGCGGGTCGCTCGTGACCGCGGCCCGCGAGCGCATGGCCGAGGCGGCGCCGTCGGTGATCGACTACACCTTCCACCCGGTGATCGCCCGCATCACCCCGGAGCGGCTGCGCGAGATCCCCGCCCTGGTGGCCGAGGGCCTGGCCTCCTTCAAGATCTACACGACGTACGACGACCGGCTCGACGACGGGGAGATCAGGGCGGTGATGACCGCCGTGGCGGAGGCCGGCGGGCTCGCCGGTTTCCACGCGGAGAACCACGCCATCCTCGAACACGCCAGGTCCGCGGTGCTGGCCGACTCCGCCGCGGCCATCGACCGCTTCCCCCGCAGCCGGCCCGGCAGCGCGGAGAGCGCCGCGATCGGCCTGGTGACGCACTTCGCCCGGGAACTCGGCGCGCTGGTGTACATCTACCACGTCTCCGGCGGCGAGGCGTTGTCCGCCATCGAGGCGGCCGGCGAGACGGGCGTCCTGGTGCAGGCGGAGACCTGCACCCACTACCTGGTGCTGGACGACTCCGTGTACCGGCGTCCCGACGGGTGGAAGTATGTGATCACGCCGCCCGTCAGGGACGCCGCCGCACAGGACCGCCTCTGGGACGCGCTGCGCACCGGAGTCCTGGGCAGCGTGGCCTCCGACCACTGCGCTTACGGCCTGGAGCACAAGTTGCCGGGTGCCGCCGACTTCACCGCGCTGCCGCCGGGAGCCCCCGGCCTGGACGCGCGGGTCCCCCTGCTGTGGGACCACGCGGTCACCCGTGGCCGGCTCGGCCTGCGGGGGTTCGTCGAGGTGTCGGCCACCGGCCCGGCCCGGACGTTCGGCATGTATCCCCGCAAGGGGGTGATCCGGGTGGGCGCGGACGCCGACCTGGTGTTGTGGAACCCCGGACGGGAGTGGACCTGGCCGGCTTTCGAGGCGGGCTGGGGCAGCGACTACGAGCCGTACGAGGGCATGACCGGTGCGGGCCTGCCGGAGCTCACGATTGCCCGCGGCCGGGTGGTGGCCCGCGACGGCCGGTTCACGGGCTCGGACGGCGCCGGCCGCTTCGTTCCGCAGCGGATCGACGTCCGGCAGTGGCCCCGGATCGCTCCGGCGCCCCGGGAAAGGGCGTAGGCGAGGGCGCGGAGACAGGCGGCGAGCGGAGCGCGGTGCGGCTCGCCGCCCATCGACGCGGTCGTGCTCCGACGACGCCGCCGGAGAATCCTCCGGCGTGCCGACAGGGCGGTCAGCGGAACGGGCGGAGGGAGGACGGCGCGACCTCTTCGAGGGTGCGGCCGAGCCGGTCGTGGTCCGGCACCCGGGCCCAGGAGCGCTCACCGGCCCGCTGCAGGCGCTCGGTCATCCCCTCCTCGTCCACGGTGAGCAGGGCGCCGTCCCGCATCACCCACGCGCCGTCGATCATCACCGACGCCAGATCCTCGCGGGTCGCGTAGTAGACGAGGTTCCTGATGGGATCGCGGACCGGTGACATGACGGGGGTGCCGAGCCGCCACAGCAGCAGGTCGGCCTTGGCTCCCGGCGCGATCCGGCCCAGGTCGTCGCGGCCCAGCAGCCGGGCCGCGTCGACCGTCGCGGCGTCGAGCAGATGGGTGGCGAGCCAGGAGTCGGCGCGCCGGTCGGCCACCTTGCCCAGGATCGCCGACCAGCGGATCGACTCGATCATGGACTGCGGCGTGGTGTCCGTTCCGAGCGTGATGTTGACGCCGGCTCTCCGGTAGGCGGGGAGGGATTCGACCATGATGCCGCGCCGGGCGAACGTCCAGGCGTTGTAGGAGATCGAGGCGCCGGAGTCCGCGATGCGCCGCAGGTCGTCCCCGGGCAGGTTCACCCACGAGGTGCCGGTGGTGAAGATCGCGTGACCCAGCACGACCCGGGGGCCGAGGAACCCGGCCGACTCCAGATACTCGATCGGCGTCATGCCGTGCGCCGCCATGAGGTCCATCACCTCGAACATCGCCTGGGCGGCGTGGATCGTCAGCGGCACCTCCAGTTCGTCGGACAGCCGCCGCGACTCCTTCAGCAGGTCCGGCGTGCAGGTGTTGGCCTGCCACGGGGACAGGAAGCCCCGCACGCGCCCGGAGCCGCGGCCGCGCAGGTCCTCGATCAGCCCCACGGCCCGTTCCAGGCCGGCGAACCCGCCGTCCTCGTCCCACTCGTACGCGACGCGGTTCCCGTCGGGGGTGAACCAGCGGCCCGACCTGTACCCGTCCGCGATGTAGGCGCGCAGACCGGCCCGTTCGCAGGCCTCGGCCACCCGCCGGCCCCGCAGCCCCTGGTGCATCACCGTCGTGGTGCCCGTACGGATGAGCTCGGACATCGAGACCTCGATGCAGGTGTCGACTCCCTCCTCGTCGATGGAGTTCTCCTGCATCGGCAGGGTCTCGACCAGGCCGGTGGAGAAGAACTGCCGTTTCCCGACGTCCTCCTGGAACGACTTGTCCAGCGGAGCGGTCTCCAGGTGGGCGTGCGTGTTGATGAACCCCGGCGTGACCAGCGTGTCTCCGGCGTCCACCCGCTCGTCGGCCGGTCCCCGGTAGTCGCGGCCGGTGAAGACGACGCGGTCGCCGTCCACGACGACGGTGCCGTTCTCCAGCAGCCGGTGCTCCCCCTCCTGGAAGGCCACCACGTAGCGGGCGTCTAGGCGCAGGATCGGCATCCGCCTCTCCCCTTTCTTCTTCGTGCTTCTCGGGTCAGAGCGTGAGCTCGATCAGACGTTTGACGACGTCGGCGCCACGGTCCGTCGCGGCGCGCTCGGCCTCCTCGATCAGCCGGTCGACGTGGGCGAGCATCGTCTGCTCCGCCTCGTCGGGGTCGCGCGCGCGGATGGCCGCCAGGACGTCGACGTGCTCGGGTGCGGACTGGGCGAGGGTCCCGTGGCCGCCGGTGATGACGTCCAGCACCAGTTCCAGGGGCTCGAGCGACTCGTCGAGCACGACGTCGCCGATCGCCTGGAGCAGGCGGTTGCGGGAGATGCGGAAGATCTCCCGGTGGAAGCGCATGCCGCACAGCCGGGCGTCGCCGCCGGCGTCGAGCGCCTCGCGGTGCCCGTCGACCAGTGCTTCGAGCCGTTCGATGTCGTCCGGGGTGGCCCGTGTCGCGGCCCACCGGGCGGCCTCCCGCTCCACTCCGCGCCGGGCGTACAGCAGGTCGAGCAACTGACGGGCGTTCTGGATGTCCAGCGCCTGGTGCAGCCCTTTGGCCTGTCGCCGGGTACGCCGGGTGACCTGGGCGACGCGGCGGCCCGCGTCCGTGACCGTGCGGCCCTTGCGTCCCGAGGAGACGGTCAGTCCCAGGTCGTCCAGCCGGGCCAGCAGCCGGGACGTACTCGCCTCGCTGAGCGCGATGCCGCAGTCGCCCAGGCGGCGCGTCGCGATGCGCGCGCCGACGGGGTCGGCCGACTCGGCGACGATGTCGAGCAGCAGCAACTCCTGGTGGGACAGGTGGGAGGAGATCGGGTTGGGGACGTCGCTCACTGGTCAGGGATCCATTCGGACGGGCTCGGCTCGGAAGGCATTGATCACGAAAAGGGTATGTTCGTCAAATATGACAGAAGACACTCGATTGCGTCGAGCTGTGATTGACATCGCTCATCCGGCCCGGCGGGTGCGCCGCAGCAGCAGCACGGCGGCGAGGACCAGCGCGAGCAGCAGGAACGCGGCGGACGACAGCAGGCCCACGGCGGCCGGCTCCAGGCGGCCGTCCAGTGCCCCGGCGAGGAAGTAACCTCCGGAGCCACCGGCGACCGCGGCGGACCCGAAATAGGAGAACGCCTCCGCCCGGCGGCGCAGGCCCATCCGTCCCTCGATCTCGGTCGCCATCAGGCCGTTGAGCGGCACCATGAACAGCCCGGCGGCGAACAGCCCCGCGGCGTACCCGAGGGAGCCGCCGGCGAGCCCGGGCGGCACGGCCAGGGCGGCGGAGGCGAGCAGCATGGCCAGTGTGATGAGCAGGGCGCGGTTGCGGCCCAGCGGCCAGGCGCTGACCACGATCCCCCCGAGGCAGGCCCCGGCGGGCAGCGCCGCGGTGAACCACCCGGAGGCGCCGGAGCCGAGGCCGTACTGCGCCATGCGCTGCGGGACGTTGGCCATGAGCAGCCCGTACGCCAGGCCGATCCACAGCACCAGGGCCGAGACGAGCTGGGTGTCGCGCGGCGGGAGGAGGGTGTCCGGGCGCCGGGGCGCCGGAGGCAGCGGCGGCACCGCCCGCATGAGCCAGGCGCCCAGCAGCGACAGGGCCGCCATCCCGGCGAGCGCGGCGACGGTCCCGCCCGTCACCACGAGCAGGCTGACCATGATCGGGCCGACCACCGAGCACAGCTCGACGAGCAGGGACTCGGCGAAGTGGGCGCGGCGGAGCTGGACGGCGGGAACCGTCACCACGAGCAGGGCCCGCATGCCGCCCCACATCCCCGCCGTCGCCAGCCCGAGGACGACGGACAGGACGTACAGCGCCCAGACCGGCGCCCGCACCTCGGCGGCCACGACCAGGCCCAGCGTGACCAGCCCCGAGAGGGCCACCGTCACCCTCATCGCGCGGCGCAGTTCCAGCCGGTCGAGCAGCCGGCCGAAGAACGGGCCGGGCGGCCCGGAGCAGAGGTTGAGCACCCCGGCCAGCAGCGCGCCCTCCGCCAGCGAGCCGGTCACCCGCTCGCCCACGAGCATCAGCACCAGCCCCGCCATGGCCGTCGGCAGCCGGGCCAGCAGGGAGCCGAGGATCCAGAGCCGCCAGGGACGGTGTGCCACCAGCCCGAGGGGCCCCGGATGGGCATCCGGTGACGACGGAGGATTGTCTGTTCGCATTGTTCATCGTTTCCGCGGAGTTGATCGTGGATATTTGCCGTTCGACTCCCGTACGCACGCGTTCATGGCTGTGCCACACTGTCCGGGGCGGGAGTGCCGTCGCGGGCGGGTGACGGGAACGGGAAGCGGATCCTTGACGCAGCGATACGAACTTGACGCGCAGGACCAGGCGATCGTCGGCCTGCTGCGGGAGGACGGCAGGGCCCCGCTGGCCCGGATCGGAGAGCAGGTCGGCCTGTCCGCCGACGCGGTCCGCGCCCGCATGGCGCGGCTGTCCGGTGACGGCGTCCTGCGCGTGATCGGGCTGGTGGACCCCGCCGTCCTCGGATACGACGTTCTCGGCATCGTCGGCCTGCGCTACCGCGGCCCGGTCGAACGGCTGCGCGGCGCGCTCAACGCCAATCCCCAGGTCACCTTCGCCGCCCAGACGATCGGCGCGTACGACGTCATGTGCGAGGTCGCCGCCCGCGACGACGCCGATCTCGCCGACGTCGTGCAGCGGATCGCCGGCACGGTCGAAGGCGTGGGGGACCACGAGGTCTGGCGCCAGCTCGACGTGGCCAAGTGGGAGAGCCAGGGCAGGCCGCGGCGGTCCGGGCCGCCCGCGCCGCGGCGGCCGGAGCTCGACGACCTCGACGTGGCGCTGCTGCGCCTGCTCGTCGACAACCCGAGGGCCAGCTTCCGGGAGATGGAGGACGAGCTCGGCGTCCCCTACTGGGTGGTGCGCAAGCGGGCGCAGACGCTGTTCCGGGACGGCACGATCCAGGCGACGGCGATGGTGGACCGGGTGTCCACCGATCCCGTCATCATGATGGCCTCCGTCGGGATCACGCTGGGCGGCTCCCCGGAGGCCGCCCTGGACGCCCTGGTCGTGCTGCCCGAGCTGCCGATCGTCACGCTGACGGCGGGCCGGTTCCACGTCGTGGCCGAGGCGGCCTGCGGCTCGGCGAGGGACCTGGCCGCGCTGATGCGCCGCATCGTCGCCCTGGACGGCGTGCGCGACCTGACCGTGCTGCCCTACGCGCGCGTCCTGGTGCTGCCCCGCCCGTGGCGGTTCGAGACCGCCGCCGGCTGACGCGTCCGCCCGGCGCCGACCGGCCAAGGTCCCGCTCATCCGGCCTGTCACCGGGCCCGCGCCGGGGACGCGGCCGGGGTGAGCGCCAGGACGCCGGCCAGCATCGCGGCGGAGACGCAGGCGCCCGCAAGGAACACGCCGCCGGGCCCGGACACGTCGAGCAGCGCTCCGAACACCACCGGCAGGACCAGCATGCCCACTCCGTTGAGATAGTTCGTCGCGGCCAGCCGCAGGCCGGTGCCGCCGGCGGAACTCCCCGCGGTCGCCAGCAGGTTGGTGGCCCCGATGCCGGTGGCCCCGGCCAGCCCGTGCAGCACGGCGCCCGCCGCGACCCCGGCGAAGCCGTTCCCGGCCAGCCCCACCGCGGCGAGCCCGGCCACCGCGCACACGCCGGACACCGTCACCGCGCCGCGCAGCCCGATGCGGGAGACCACCCGCCCGAAGAAGGGACCGGCGGCCACCGAGGTCAGGTCGCGGCACAGCAGCAGCGTCAGCACCAGCCCGGGCAGTCGTTCGGCGGGCACGTCGAGCGCGATCGGGTAGAAGGAGTTGCCGAGCAGGACCACGGTGTTCAGGTTGAGGTTGATCAGCGACGACGCCTGCAGGGCGGGCTCGCGGCGCAGCATGCGCAACGACGCCGCGTAGCCGCCGCGGGCGCCGGCCGTGCCGGTCAGGTCGGCGGGATCGTCCCGGTCGGCCCGGCCCCGCACCCGCCGCGCGAGCAGCGCGAAGGTCAGGGCCGACAGGACGACCAGCCAGAGCCCGGGCCCGGCGGCGCCCCGGGTGCCGAGGTGCGCCAGCAGGACGACCGACAGCGTCGCCGCCACCGCGGCCGACAGGCGCTGCGCCGCGCCGTTGAGGCCCTGGGTCCGGTACCGGTCGCCGGACCGGGCGACCACCGCCAGCGTGGTGGTCACGACGGAACCCCTGGCCAGGCCGTACCCGAGCAGCGGCAGCACCCAGATCCACGCCGAGGAGAACGACGTGGCGGCGGCGAGCCCGGCCGCGCAGCCCGCGAGGACGAGGCCGCCGGCGAACAGCACGCCGCCGCGCCCGTGCCGGTCGGCGCGCAGGGCCGCCGGCGGGGACATGACCACGCCGGCGCCCTGGGCGAGAGCGAGCAGCACGCCGATCAGCAGCCCGGACCCGGCGCCGCTCGCCTCCAGGCCGACCGGCAGCAGGATCTGCACCAGCGACTCGGTGAGGAACAGCGCGACGACCATCGCCACCGCGAGCGCGGTCCCGCTCGCCCCCGCCGGCTCACCCAGGGAAGGGTCGCGGCGGGGGCGCGAGAGCATGCCCACGGACGGCTAGAGCTTCTCGCCGAAGTCCGTCGTGGTCGGCAGTTGCCACTCGAAGCCGCGGGCGGTGGTCACGTACTCGGGCCAGGGCAGCTCGACGGGCGGCGCGAAGTCGCGGGGCAGCAGCGGGTCGCGCAACGCCTCGGGCGCGGCCTCGCGGTTGCGCTCGAACTCCTCGGTGGCGGCGCGCAGCAGCCCGCCGTCGTCGATGAGCCGCAGAGCGGTCGCGGCGATGACCTCGCCGGCGTAGCCCCACACCGGGTCGATCGCCGGGGCGAGGCCGTTCATGGCGTTGTTGGCCCAGTGGTTGAGGTCCTCCCCCACGACCCGCAGCAGCGGTTTGGCGGTGTAGAAGCGCACGGTGGGGGCGTGCCAGGTGTACTCGGTGCAGTCGTCGGCGCCCGTGCAGTCCTGCCACGGCGGGAGGGTGGCCCGGGTGGCCGCGTCGTGGTCGCGCGGGTCGGTGACCTGGTGCAGCATCGGCCGGAAGGGGTCGTCGGAGGGTTCGTGCCCGAGGGTGCGCTCCAGCTCGCGGGCGAACTCGTACGCCTCGGGCGCGAACCGGCGCGGCCCCAGCTCCAGCAGGTTCTCGTACGTCGCCTGCGCCATGACGTGGTTCTTCAGGCCCGGCCGGGTGCGGGTCACCCAGCGCATCGAGACCTCGCAGTTGGCCAGCCCGGCGACGTGCCTGGCGTTGCGCCTGAGCACCTCCAGGATCTGCTCCTGGACCCCGATCAGCGGAGAGCGCCAGCTGAACTGGATCTGGGTGATCCTCGGCGGCAGGTTGTCGGCCGTCGCGTTGGCCGCGCCCAGGATCGCCTCGTTGAGCGACCACAGGCCGGTCCGGGGGAACATGTTCTCCTTGGCGTACTTGGTCGCCGTGATCATCAGTCCCAGCGCGTCCAGCGCCCCCGGGGAGCGGACGCTGTTGTGCGCGCCCATGCCCGATCCCGCCAGCGGGTCGCCGTCGATCCACGGCGGGGCGTCGTCACGCTGCGCCTCGAAGCACTGGAAGGTGAAGACCGCCGACCAGTACAGGCAGTTGTGGATGTCCCACACCGCGGTGTTCTCGAACAGCGGGTGGTAGCTGATCACCGCGTCGAGTTCGTCGTAGTAGCCCTTGGCGGCGTGCACGGGCTTGGAACCGCACACCTTCTCGGCGGGCTCGCCGAACAGGTGGACGACCCCCCGGCCGCCGGTGCGCTCGATCGCCCGCTTGGTCGCGAGCGCCCCGGCGAGGGCGCCGACGCCCAGGGCCGAGTGCGCGTCGGTGAAGCCCGGAGCCCACGGGTGGAGACCGGGGCGCGGCTGCCGGTAGGGCACGGTGTCCTGGGAGTAGCCGGGCGAGGCGTCGTACTCGGAGTACATCCCGATGGCGGGGCCGTCGTCGCCCCACCGGGCGTGGAAGGCGGTCGGCATGTCGCCCGACCCCTCCTCCACCTCGAAGCCCTCCGCCTTCAGCAGGTCGACGTACGCCTGCGCCGACCGGTACTCCCGCCAGGCGGGCTCGGCGTACGACCAGATGAGGCGGTGGAACTCCGAGAGCTCCTTGCCGAGTTCCTCCACCGCGGCGACTCCGGCGCGCTGGCGCTCGGTCAGTCCCATGTCGTTCCTCGTTCCTTGTTCTCGAGCGTTGATCTCAGGCTTTGCGGGGGTTTCCGGGCATGCCGGAGGCGTGGACGCCACCGGGCGACGCCCCTCGTCGTCGGTAAGGGGAAGCGCGGTCAGGCCGCGCCGGGGATGATGTGGCAGGAGCCGGGGTCCCACTCGAGGACGACCTCGTCGCCCACGGAGCACGGCAGCGGGGCGCCGGACTCGCACCTGACCACCAGTTCGGCGCCGTCGGCGCCCTCCACCAGGACCTTGCGCGAGTCGCCGGCGTAGATGTCGGCGCTCACCACTCCGGGCATGCGGGAGACGGCCGCCGTGGACGGCTCCGCCCCGGCGGGCCGGATGCGGATGGCCGACGGCCGCACCACGACGACCGCCTCCCGCTCCCCCGGCGTGTCGCCGGGGACGAGCACCCGCCCGTACGGCAGGGCCAGCACGGACTGCGTGCCCTCCCGCCGGACCCGGCCGCGGAACAGGTTGGACTCGCCCAGGAAGCGGGCGGCGACCTCGCTCTCGGGCAGGCCGTACAGCTCCTCGGGCGTGCCGTGCTGGACCAGGCGGCCGCCGGCGAGCAGCGCGATGCGGTCGCTCATCGTCAGCGCCTCCTCCTGGTCGTGGGTGACGTTGATGACGGTGAGCCCGAGCTCGCGGCTGAGCCTGCGGATCTCGATCTGCATGGCCTCGCGCAGCCTGCGGTCGAGGGCGCCGAGGGGCTCGTCCATCAGCAGCAGCGGCGGCCGGGCCACGATGGCCCTGGCCAGCGCCACCCGCTGCTGCTGCCCGCCGGACAGTTCCTTCGGGGAGCGCCGGCCGTACCCGCCGAGGTGCACCGCCTCCAGCGCCCGCTCGACCAGGGCCGCCCGGTCGCGGCGGCGCACCCCCCGCATCTCCAGCGGGAAGGCGACGTTGGCGGCGACCGACAGGTGCGGGAACAACGCGTAGTTCTGGAAGACCATGCCGATCCCGCGCTGGTGCACCGGGACCTGGGAGATGTCGCGGCCGTTCACCACGATCCGGCCCTCGTCGGCGTCCACGAAGCCCGCGATGATTCGCAGGAGCGTGGTCTTGCCCGACCCGGAGGCGCCCAGCAGCGTGAGGAACTGACCGGGCTCGACGGTCAGCGACACGTCGTCGACGGCCCGCGTGTCCCCGTACACCTTCACGATGCCGGTCAGCTCGACCCTCGCCCCCGGCGAGCCCTCCTGGCCGGTCGGGCCGGCCTGGGTTGCCGTCTCGGTCACGTCCTTCTCCTTACCTTCTTCACCACGGCCGGCCCCACCAGGACGAGGGCGGCCATGAGCAGCGAGACGAGGGTGATCAGCGTCGCGACCGCCGAGATGGACGGCTCGACGCCGGAGCGCACCTGGCTCCACATGACGACGGGCAGGGTGCGGAACTGCGGCGTGTTCAGGAACAGGGCGACGACCACCTCGTCCCAGGAGGAGACGAACGCCAGCACGCCGCCGACCAGCGCGGCCGGGGCCACCAGGGGCAGCGTGATCCGCAGGAGCGTGACCGCCTCGGTCGCGCCGGACACGCGCGCGGCCTCCTCGACGCGGCGGTCCACGCCGGTGAGCGCGGCCAGGACGTTCACGAACACGAACGGCAGGCCGAGCACCGCGTGGGCGATGCCCAGGCTGAGCACGTTCCCCGACAGGCCGACCCGGATGTAGACCAGGTAGAAGCCGATGCCGGCGACGACGAGCGGCACGGTCATCGGCAGCACGGCCAGGCCGGTGACGAGGGCGGGCGGCAGGAAGCGGCTGCGCGCCGCGGCGAAGGCGAGCGAGGTGCCCGCCGCCATCGCCAGAGCGGCGGCGAGCAGGCCCACCTGCACGCTGTTGCCGAGCGCGGTGAGCCACTCGGGATCGGTGAGGACCTCCTGGAACCA
This sequence comes from Microbispora sp. H10670, assembly GCF_014161385.1. Lineage (NCBI taxonomy): Bacteria > Bacillati > Actinomycetota > Actinomycetes > Streptosporangiales > Streptosporangiaceae > Microbispora > Microbispora sp. H10670. The sequence goes on from NZ_JABBWW010000002.1 coordinate 84,298, forward strand.
GCGCAGGGAGAAGCCCTTGGGCGGGAAGGTCACCATCGAGCCGGAGGTCACCGAGGTCGCCGCGACGATCAGGGTGGGCGCGACGAACAGCAGCGCGATCAGGCAGGCGAACAGGCGGACGCCGATCCCGGCCCTCATCGCCGCCTCCCCATGCCGACGCCGAGGATCTTGCCCAGGCCGACGAAGCGGGCGGCGAGCCCGAGCACGGCCAGCACCGCGACGAACAGCAGCACCGCCATCGCCGCGCCGACGCCCGGCTTGAGGAACTGCTCGATCTGCTGCATGATCGCCTGCCCCACGTACACCTGGCGGGCGCCGCCGAGAAGCTGCGGCGTGATGTAGAAGCCCAGGGCGAGGACGAACACCAGGACGCCTCCGGCCACCGCGCCGGGCAGCGACAGGGGCAGGGTGACCCGCGCGAACACGCGCCACGGCCGCGCCCCCATCACCTGCGCGGCCCGCTCGACGTCCGGGTCGATCGAGCGGAGCTGGGCGAACAACGCCAGCACGGCGTACGGCAGGAGGACGTGCACCATGCCGACGTAGACCGCGAAGGGCGTCCTGATCATGTGGATCGGCGCGGACGTGAGGCCGAGCCAGTCACGCAGCGCGGTGTTCACGATGCCGGTGTCGTTCAGCACGATCTGCCAGGCGTAGGTGCGCACCAGCAGGCTCGTCCAGAAGGCCAGCATCAGCGCGACCATCAGGAAGGTGCGCATGGCCGTCCCGGACCTGGCCATCGTGTAGGCGTACGGGTATCCGACCAGCAGGCACAGCACGGTGACCACCAGCGCCATCTCCAGGGTGTCCACGACGGAACGCTGGTAGACCGAACTGGTGAAGATCGCGCTGTAGTTCGCCGGCGAGGGGTCGGTCAGGCTCTTGACCACCACCACGGCCATCGGGACGACGAACGCGGCGACGACGAAGACCAGGCCGGGCAGGCCGGCGCCGCTCCAGAAGTCGGGCCGGGGGAAGCGCCGGGCGCGGGCGGCGCCTCCGCCGGGCCCGGTGCCGTGACCGGCGCGGCCGTCCGAGCCGGTCACCGGACTCGCCTGCGGGCCGGGGGACGACGCGCGGGAGGGGATCTGGGAAAGTGCGCTCACTGTGCTCCTCGTTTCGCTTCGCGGTCCGCTTCCGCGTTCCGCGTGCGAGCACGTTTCGCTCTCGGGCACGGCCTGGCCGCCGTCACGGTGGTCAGCCCGCCAGCCAGGCGGTGGTCTTCTCGATCGCCTTCTCCATGTTGGCGTTCCACCAGGCGGAGTCCATGACGATCGGGGCGTCCTCGCCCTCCAGCTGGTGGGCCGTCGGGGCGTCCGCGGCGTACTTGCCGGAGGCCGTGGCCTTGGGGTTGGCCGGGCCGTACGGGATGAACTCGGTGATCTTCCCGTTGTTGGCCGCCTTGGCGATGTAGGCGATGAGCTTCATCGCGTTCGCCTTGTCCTTGGCGCCCTTCGGCACGAAGAGGTAGTCGCAGAGGTAGATCTGCTGGCCCCAGGTGTTGTCGATCGGCTGGCCCTCGTCCTTGGCCAGCTTGACGCGCCCGTTGTAGCAGTTGCCCATGACGGCCTCGCCGGAGGAGACCAGGTTGATGCACTCCGCGGCGTCCTTGAAGACGATCAGGTCGTCCTTGATCGGCTCCAGGAGCTTCAGCGCGGCGTCGACGTCGAGCGGGTAGAGCTGGTCGCGGGGCGTGCCGTTCGCCATCAGCGCCGCCTCCAGGATCCCCTGGAAGCCGGCGGTGCCGTCGATGGCCCGCTTGCCGGGATACTTCGCGGTGTCGAAGAAGGCGGCGTAGTTCTTGGGCGGGTTGCTTCCGAACTTGTCGGTGTTGTAGGCGAGCACGATCGAGAAGACGAACAGGGGCACGCCCTGCTTGTAGACCTTGAACGGCCCGTCCGCGTAGTCGCCGCAGGAGACGACCGAGCAGTCGATGTCCTCCAGGCGAGGGTTGCCCTCCAGCCCGAAGTCGGCTCCGCCCTGGGCGATGTCCCAGGTCACGTTCTTGGCGTCGACCATCTGGTGGATCTTGGCGTACGTCACGGGGTTGTCCTGGACCACGCCGACGCCGCTCTCCTTGCCGAACGGGTCGAGCCACGCCTTGGCGATGGCCTCCTGGCCGGTCCCTCCGAAGCCCGCGTAGGTGACGGAACCGGAGTCGCCGGACGCGCCGGCGTCACCGCTCCCGCTCCCTCCGCCGCAGGCGGCGGTGAGGGTGAGGGACAGCGCCAGCGAAGTGACGGCCCACACATTGCGTGAAACCTTCACGTTCTCACTTACCTTTCCTTATTTCTTCGCTCACCGCTCCCCGGTGAAGCTCATGACGTGCTTGACGCGCGTGTAGTCGTCGAACCCGTAGGCCGACATGTCCTTGCCGTAGCCCGAGTGCTTGAAGCCCCCGTGCGGCATCTCGGAGACCATGGTCATGTGGGTGTTGAGCCAGACCGCCCCGAAGTCGAGGCGGGCGGCGACGCGCAGCGCGCGGGCGTTGTCCCGCGTCCACACGCTGGAGGCCAGGCCGTACGCCGTGTCGTTGGCGAGGGTCACCGCCTCCTCCTCGGCGGCGAAGGGCTGCACGGTCACCACCGGCCCGAAGACCTCCTCGCGCACCACCTCGTCGGCCTGCCGCACGCCGGCGACCACGGTGGGGGCGAAGAAGTACCCCTGGCCGGGGGCACGGGCCCCGCCCGTCGTCACGGTGGCGTGCGCCGGCAGCCGTTCCACGAACCCGGACACCCGCCGGAGCTGGGCCGCGTTGTTGAGCGGGCCGATCGCCGCCGCCGGGTCGTCCGGCGGTCCGACGCGGACGGCCGCCGCGGCGGCGGTCAGCTCCGCGAGGAACTCGTCGTGCACGCTCTCGTGCACCAGCACCCGGGTGGCCGCGGTGCAGTCCTGGCCCGTGTTCGCGTACCCGGCCTCGGCGACCGTGCGGACGGCGACGTCGAGCTCGGCGTCGGGGAAGACCAGCACCGGCGCCTTGCCGCCGAGCTCCAGGTGGAGGCGCTTGAGCGACGCCGACGCCGCGACGGCCACCTCCGTCCCGGCCCTGACCGAGCCGGTGATGGAGACCATCTGCGGGATCTCGTGCGACACCAGGGCGCGCCCGGCGTCACGGTCGCCGCACACCACGTTGACGACGCCGGGCGGCAGGATCCCGGCCGCGATCCCGGCGAGCAGCACCGTGGTGAGCGGCGTGGTGTCGCCGGGTTTCAGCACCACGGTGTTGCCCGCCGCCACCGCCGGGGCGATCTTCCAGACCGCCATCATCAGCGGGTAGTTCCACGGCGTCACCTGGGCGCACACCCCGACGGGCTCGCGCCGGATCATCGAGGTGTGGTCGTCGAGGTACTCCCCCGCCGACCTGCCCTCCAGCAGGCGGGCCGCGCCGGCGAAGAACCGCAGCACGTCCACGCACTCGGCCACCTCGGCCGCCGCCGCGGCGGCCGGCTTGCCGGTGTTCGCCGACTCGGCCTCGGCCAGCTCCCCCGCCTGGGCGGTCACCGCGTCGGCCAGCCGCAGCAGCAGGTCCTGCCGGACGCGCGGCGTGGTCCGCCGCCACCCGGCGAAGGCACGCTCGGCCGCGCGGCAGGCGGCGTCCACGTCGACCGCGCCGGACAGCGGCGCGGTCGCGATCACCTTCTCGGTGCTCGGGTCCACCACCTCGGCGGCCCGCCCGTCCGCGGCGTCCCGCCACTGCCCGTCGATCATGTTGAGTACTGCTCTCACGAGCCCACCTCCCAGACGATCACGGTCGGCCGCGCGGCCGTCAGCGCGGTGGCGGCCTGCTTGGCCGCCTCGGCGGCGTCCGTCACGCGGACGCCGTGGCAGCCCATGGCCTGGGCGAGCGCCGCGAAGTCGGGACGGGCCAGGTCCACCGCGTACGGCGCGATGTCGCGGTCGAGCATGTTCTGCCGGATCTCGCCGAAGCCGTGGTTGTCGAGGATCACCACCGGCAGCGGCAGTCCCAGCTCGGCGCCGGTGACCAGCTCCTGGACGCTGAACATGAACGCGCCGTCGCCGAGCAGGGCCACCACCGGGCGCGCGGGCTCCGCGAGCCGCGCCCCGATCGCCGCCGGCAGGCCGTACCCGAGGGTGGAGTATCCGACCGGCGCCAGGTAGCGGCGCGGCTCGGAGAACGGCCAGAACGGCGCGGTGCCCAGATAGGAGACCTGCGAGCTGTCGCCCACCACGACGACGTCGGCGGGCAGCTCGGCCCGCAGCGCGTCCTGCGCCTCGCGCCACCGGCCGCCGCGCTCCGCGGCCTGCTCAAGGCATCCGGTCCGGGCCTCGGCCGCCCGCCGTTCCCCCTCACCTGCCTGTTTCCCCTCTGCCAGTTTCCCGGGCCGTTCCGTTCCGCCGAGTCCGGCCGCCAGCGCGGCCAGGGCCTCCCGGGCGTCGGCGTGGACCGGCAGCGCGGCGCGGAGGTTCTTGTGCAGCTGGGCCGGGTCGAGGTCGATCCGGATGACGGCGCCGCGCGGCGCCAGGCGGTCCGGCAGCTCGGCGTCGCCGAGCTCGCTGCCCACCACGAGCAGGACGTCGCCGTCCTCCATCAGACTCCGGGCGGCGGTGAAACCGAGGAACGGGCCGACGGCCAGCGGATGGTCCTCGTCGAGCACCCCCTTGCCCGCGGTGGTGGTGACCACGGGCGCGCCGAGCGCCTCGGCGACCGCCCGCAGCGGCGCGGCGGCGCCCAGCGCGCCTCCCCCGGCGACGATCACCGGGGTCACGGCCCGCGAGAGCAGGCCGAGGGCCTCCGTCACCGCCGCCGGGGACGGCGCCGGCGGGTGCGGCGCGCGCCAGGGGCCCGGAACGTCGCCGTCCCAGGGCGCCTCCAGCACGTCCAGCGGCACCTCGATGTGCACCGGACGCGGCCGCTCGGCCGCCCAGCGGGCGAAGGTCTCGTGGACGGCGTCGACGGCCTGCGCCGGAGTGCCGGGCCGCACGCTGCGCGCCACCGCGGCGTCGGCGGCGGCCCGCTGGTCCTTCATCTCGTGCAGCCACCCATAGTCGGCGCGCTCCAGGCCGGTGGGCACGCCGGGTGAGAGCACCAGGAGCGGTACGGAGTCGGCGTAGGCGGTGCCCATCGCGGCCATGGCGTTCATCAGGCCGGGCCCGCTGGTGGTGACGACGAGTCCCGGGCGGCCGGTGACACGGGCATACCCGTCCGCCGCGTACCCCGCGCCCTGCTCGTGCCGGGTCACCACGTGGTGGATCCCGCTCGCCGCCATGCCGCGGTAAAGCTCCAGGTTGTGCGTGCCGGGGATGCCGAAGGCGAGGGCCGCCCCGTTGGCGGCGAGCGCCTCGGCCATGGCGGTCCCGGTCGTGCGCCGCGTGCTCATACTGCCCGCTCCGTGAGGTCGCGGCCGAAGCCGTGGCGGGCCGAGGGGGAGGTGTTCACGTGCCATCGGCCTCTCCGGGCGGGGTGCGGCGGGCGACACGACCAGAACACTCCTCGCCGATTTCGGTTGGGCATCATCTCGGGTTTCCAAACGGTAAATTTAGCGATTTGAGGATCTTGTTGAGTGTTTTTGAATCGGCGAGCGGCGTCGAGCGCGTGAATGTGAAACCGCCCTCACGTCGCCACGCCGGGGCTCCCCAAGGGGACGGGGTCCTCCGGGGTCCAGTGCGCGAGGGCCCACTCCCGGTACTCGCCGACCTGCCGCGGCAGGTCGCGCGGTCGCCACCCCAGCCGCCGCGCCGCCCTCAGCACGCTGTAGGTCCCGTCCTTGCCCGAACGCAGCGCGGGGTCGGCGTCGACGACCGCCCGCTCCGGGTCGGCGGCCGGGTCGGCGGCCAGTTCGACGCCGAACAGCTCGGCCAGGCGCGGCACCGGAACGGCGGCCCCGCCGGCCAGGTTGAACGCCGCGCTGCCCACGTCCGGCCTCGTGCACAGCAGGCCGAGCGCGGCGGCGACGTCGACCGCGCTGATCCAGTCGCCGGCCGCCCGGAGCGTCCGCGGGGTCACCGCCAGCGGCGTCCCGGCGACGAGGGCCCGCGCCAGGTGGTACGGCAGGGACATCAGGGTCCGTGCGGAGGTGGGCCGCTCCATCGGGCCGAACACCTTGGTGCACCGCACGATCGGCACGCTCATGCCGTAGAGGGCGGCGAACCTCCTGGCCACCAGTTCGGCGGCCACCTTGCTGACGCCGTACATCTCGTCCGGCTCCAGGGGTGTGTCCTCGTCCTGCGGCTCCGTCCGCCCGGGGTCCCCGGCGCCGTACACGGCCGCGCTGCTGACGTGGACGACCCGGCCGACGGAACCGGCGCGGCGAGCGGCGTCCAGGACGGCGGCGGTGCCCATGACGTTGACGTCGAGGAACCGCACGGGGTCCTCCCGCTCCCACTCGGGCACGAGGGTCACGGTGGCGCCGTGCACCACCGTCTCGGGCCGATGGCGGGCGAACAACGTCGCGAGTCGGGCGCGGTCGCGCACGTCGCAGCGCACGAAGTCCACCCGGCCGGCGACGTCCGCCAGATGGCCCGACCAGGCCTCGTCCGGTTCGCCCACGTCGAGGGCCAGCACCCGCGCCTCCTCGTGGTCCTGGAGGAAGCACCGGATGAACACGCTCATCACGAAGCCGCAGGCTCCGGTCACCAGGACACGCATCGCCCACTCCCCTTCACGACGCGGACGCCGGGACGGCGGGATGCGCCGCGTGCCAGTGCCGGGCGACGTCCACGCGGCGGGTGACCCACACGTCGCCGGCCCCGGCGGCGTAGTCGAGGAAGCGCACCAGGTCGGCGGCCCGGCCGGGGCGGCCGGCGATGCGTGTGTGCAGCCCGACGCTCATCATCTTCGGCCGGTCGTCCCCCTCCTCGCGCAGCAGGTCGAGCGCCCGGCGCAGATAGGCGGAGAAGCTCTCCGACTGGAAGCCGTAGGTGTTGAGGTAGCGGCCGTCGTTGTTGTCCAGGGTGTAAGGGACGACCAGGTGCGCCCGGCCGGCGGCGTGCTCCCAGTAGGGCAGGTCGTCGGCGAAGGAGTCCGAGTCATACAGGAACCCTCCCTCCTCCACCACCAGGCGGCGGGTGTGCGGGCTCATCCGGCCGGTGTACCAGCCCTCCGGCCTGCTGCCGGTGACCCTGGTGTGCAGGTCGATCGCCCGGCGGATGTGCTCCCGCTCCAGCTCGACCGGCATCTCGGCGTAGTCGATCCAGCGCAGGCCGTGGCAGGCGATCTCCCATCCCGCCTCGCGCATCGCGGCGACCGCCTCGGGACCGCGCTCCAGGGCCTCGGCGATGCCGAAGACGGTGACCGGCAGCCCCCGTCCGGTGAACAGCCGGTGCAGCCGCCAGAACCCGGCGCGGCTGCCGTACTCGTACTGCGACTCGACGTTGAGGTTGCGGATGTTGGGGAACTCCCGGGTCGGCTCCTCGGTCAGGAACGCCTCCGAGCACCGATCGCCGTGCAGGATCGAACGCTCGCCGCCCTCCTCGTAGTTGACGACGAACTGCAGGGCGACCTTCGCGCCGCCCGGCCAGCGGGCGTGCGGCGGGCGCCTGCCGTATCCCTTGAGGTCGCGTGGGTACATGGGGTTGTGCTCACCTCTCGGCGGGGGGTCGTTCGGGGGTGGTTCGGGAGTCGTCAGGTCTCAGCAGTCGGGGACGGCGGCGGCGGGCCGGACCGGCAGGAGGGGGACCACGCCGGTGTCCGCGCCCGAGTCGGCGACCAGCGGGGCGACCAGCCGTCCGCTCTGGTAGACGGCCCGCACGTCCCACAGCCGGGAGACGTCACGGGTGGCGTCGCCGCCGACCACGAGCAGGTCGGCGAGGCGGCCGGGCGCGAGGGCGCCGACCTGGTCGGCGATGCCGCAGGCCTCGGCGGCCACGGCGGTGGCCGCGCGGATGGCCGCGAGCGGTGTCAGGCCGGCCGCCACGGCGAGTTCGATGCCGTGCTGGAGCCCGCCGAAGGCGACGTCGTACGGACCGGCGTCGCTGCTGATCGCGATGCGCGGGCCCAGGCCGTCGGCCAGCATCGACGACAGGATGCCGAGCTTCATGTCGAAGTACGCCTCGATGGCGGAGACCCGGCCCTTCTCCACGTCGCCGAGCGGGCCGTGCTCGGCCCGCCGGCGCAGGTCGACCAGCGTCTCCCAGCCGCCGGTCTGGGCGGTGAAGCTGATGAAGGTGCCCGCGTCGTGCACCGTCTGGGCGACCGCCGGGTCGTAGACCATGCGGCCGCTGGAGGCGACGCCGCCGCCGAACTCCATCATCTCGCCCGGCACGAGGAACTCGCCGTGCTCGATGCAGTCGAGGCCGGCCTCGACCGCGTTGAGCATCGAGGACGTGGCCCGGCAGTGAGCGGTGGTCAACCGGCCGAGGCCGTGCGCCGTCTCGACGGCGACGCGCATCTCGGCGGCGGTGTAGGAGGAGTAGTAGGGGATGTTCCCGGCCGTCGCCCCACCGGAGGCCATGATCTTGATGTGGTCGGCGCCCTCGGCCACCAGGCGGCGTACGGCCGCGCGGATCTGGTCGGCGCCGTCCGCGACCCCGTTGCACCAGTAGAAGTGCCCGTACGAATGAGTGATGGGGCGGCCGGCCAGCAGCATCCGAGGCCCTCTGACGTAGCCCCGCTCGACGGCCCCCCGCACCTCGAACACGATGCGGTTGCGTCCGCCGTTGTCCCGGATCGTGGTGACTCCGGAGGCGAGATGCCGCTGCAGGTTGCTGACGGCGATGAGCGCCATCATCTCGTCCGAGTCGAGAACCTGCCGCTCGTAGGGGGTGCCGTCTCCGGTCAGCGTGATGTGGCAGTGCGCGTCGACGAGACCGGGGACGACGGTGGCGTCCCCGTAGTCGATCACGCGGGCGCCCGGACGGGCGAGGTCGGCGGCGGCGTCCGCCGCGGTGCAGACCCGCACGACGCGGTCACCCCGCATCTCGACGACCGCGTCGTGCAGGACGTCGTCACCGAGGGCGGGATACACCCGCGCCGCCCGTAGAAAGCGCTGGTCCGAACTGGGGTCCACTGGTGTCCTTTCCTGCCGGGCGGCTCACGTTCCTCAAATGTGACAGAGCTCTTCCAGAGTTGTCTAGGGGTCGCCGGTCGTTCACATCGATTTCACACGGGCCGCCGGCGCCACCGCAGGGCGGCCTCGCAAGATGGCACAGGGTGGGGCTGTGTTATCAAACTTTGACGCCTCGAAGCCTGGACATCCGGCAGTGGCGGCGGCATATTGTCACCCCCGAAGCTCGGTCAAAGTTGACGTACATTTACACGATCTGACAGATGCCCGAAGATGCCGGGGATCCGGGAGAGAGGAAGCACGATGCCTGGAACCGTCCTGGTGACCGGCGCCGCGTCGGGAATCGGCGCCGCGACCGCGAGACGGCTGCACGAACGCGGCTGGCGGGTGTGGGCGGCCGATCTCGACGAACAGGGCCTGGGCAGGCTCGGTCCCGAGGTCGTCGGCCGGGTGATGGACGTGACCGACGAGGTCGCCGTCGATTCACTGCTCCACGATGTGGAGGAGGCCGAAGGACGCCTCGACGGGGTCGCGGCCTGCGCGGGGATCAGCTATACCGCTCCGGCCCCCGAGACTCCCCCGCGGACGTTCGACGAGGTGCTCAACGTCAACCTGCGCGCCGTCTTCGTGCTGGCCCGGGCGGCCCTGCCGCTGCTCGCCCGTTCTTCCAGCCCTTCGTTCGTGGCGGTCGCGTCCGAACTCGGCACGGTCGGCGCTCCCGGGCTGAGCGCGTACAGCTCGTCGAAGGCGGCGGTCATCAACCTCATGCGCGTCCTCGCGCTGGAGAACGCCGCGCAGGGCATCCGCTTCAACGCCGTGGCGCCGGGCGGCACGAGGACACCCATGCTGGAGCGGGAGCAGGCGCGCCTCGGCAGGACGCTCGCGGACTCGGCGGCGAACATTCCGCTCGGCCGGCTGGCGGAGCCCGCCGAGATCGCATCGGTCGTCGAGTTCGTGCTCTCGGCCGACTCCTCGTTCATGACGGGCAGCGTTCTGGTCGCCGACGGCGGCTACACGGCCAGGTGAGCCGGGTGACCCGGTTCAGGGTTCGCGGGTGCGGAGGTAGGCGTCCAGGCCGGCGGCGCCCCTGAGCATGGCGCGGCCCCGGGCGGACAGCCGGGCCTGCCAGTCCCGCAGGGCCGACTCCAGCGGGGCGACGCCCCCGGCGGAGCGGACCTGGGCGATCAGCGGGGCGATCTGCTCCAGCAGGTAGCCACCCCGCCTGAGCTGGTGGGCCAGCCGGGCGTCCCGTACGTCGTCGGCGCCGTAGACCCGGTAGCCCGTCCCCGGGTCGCGGCGCGGCCGGACCAGCCCGGCGTTCTCCCATTTGCGCAGGGTGGCCGGGCGGAGGCCGAGCCTGCGCGCCAGCGGGCCGATGAAGGTGTCGCCGCGTTCCTGCGGCACGGGCGCGAGGTCGCGGAGCGCGGCCTCGACGGCCTCCAGGGTGCGGCGGTCGTCGAGGAGCCGGGCGTGGCTCTCGTCGACGATCCGCAGCGCGTCCTCGGTGGCGCCCCGGTTGACCGCCTGCATGATCGACGTGGCCGTCTGGTGACCGTGCCCGGGCACGAGGGCGAGGAACGCGCGCAGCGCCTGCGCGTGCAGCGTCGTGTAGACGCGGTAGCCGGAGGCGGTGCGTCCCGCGGCGGGCAGGATGCCGGCGTCCTCGTAGTTCCTGATCGCCTGGGTGGACAGGCCGTGCTCGCGCGCCAGGTCCACCGGCCTCATGGATACACCACCGATTGAAGGTCCATCATGACGAGAGCGGGGTTTAATCGGGCAAAGTTTACATCGAGAGTTCAACGATACCGTCGAAGGCATGGATATCAAGGACACGGCCCGGCCGCTCGACGGCGCGGGCGTCTCGGCGTTCCTCCGGTCGTTGCCGGCGGAACCCCTGCTGCTCGGACTCGGCGAGGCCAGGCATTTCGTGGACGAGCTGGGCGAGGTGCGCAACGAGGTCTTCCGGCATCTGGTCGAGCACGAGGGCTACCGGTCGTTCGCCATCGAGAGCGACTGTCTCATGGGCCTGGTGGTGGACGACTACGTCAGGACGGGCGCGGGCAGCCTCGACGAGGTCATGGAACGCGGCTTCAGCCACGGCTTCGGCGCGTCACCGGCCAACCGCGAGCTCGTCCGCTGGATGCGGGCCTACAACGAGGAGCACGACGAGAAGCTCCGGTTCTTCGGGTTCGACGGCCCGCTCGAGTACTGGGCGGCGAGCCCGCGCCAGGCGCTCACCGCCCTCCACGCCCTCCTCGACGGCCCACTCCCCTGCTCCCCCGAGACCCTGGACGAGCTTCTCGGCCCGGACGACCGGTGGTCGGACGAGGCCACGGCCAGGGATCCGGCCCGGTCGATCGGACGGTCCGCCGAGGCCCGGCGGCTGCGGCTGATCGCCGACGACATGGTGGCGCTGCTCGCCACGCAGGTTCCGCGGCTGAGCGCGGAGGACAGGGAGCGGGCGGCACTGTACGGGCGCACGGCCGTCGGCCTGCTCCGCTACCACCACTGGATGGCCGACGCGTCCCCGGCTCGGTGGACCCGGCTGTCGGCCCAGCGGGACGCGATGATGGCCGCGAACCTGCGGGCCGTCGCCGGGCACGGCCCGGCCCTGGTCTTCGGCCACAACCTCCACCTGCAGCGGAACAAGAGCGCCATGCCGTTCGGCGACCAGACGCTGGAGTGGTGGAGCGCCGGAGCCATCACGGGAGCGCACCTCGGCGACCGGTACGCCTTCCTCGCCTCGGCCCTCGGCACGACCGGCGACGACACCCCGCCCCCGGACACCGTCGAGGGCGTCCTGTCCACGCTCCCGTGGGACCGCGCCCTGGTCGACGCCCGCCGCCTGGTTCACGCCGTCACCGAACCCACCCCGCGCGTCTCGGAGGATTTCCGCTACTTCCCGCTCGACCCGGCCCGGCTCGACACGATCGACGGGGTCGTCTTCCTCAAGCGGGCCCTGGTGTGAGCGTGCGCCGTACATGAAGTGACGCCGAGTTCACGTCCAGCTCCCAGCCTTTCGCGTAGGCCGCGGCGAACTCCTCCCCGCCCAGCGTGGCCCGGCTCCGGCGGGTGAGCTCACGGACCTGCGGATCGGTGTGATCGTGCGCTCCCCGCAGCCGGGCGGCGGCCCCGAGCAGTACGGCCGACTCGTGGTGCCGCCCGCGCGTCCCGGCGAGGGCGGCCGCGTTCACCGTCACCAGCGACAGGATCGGCAGTTCCCGGGTCGCCAGCGCGGCCGCGTACGCCTCCCGCAGCGCCTTCTCCACGCCGGACAGGTCGCCGAGCGCCAGGCAGAGCGCGGCCCGCGCGCTGCCGGCCAGCGTCCGGGCGTGGCCGGAGGGGAACGCGGAATCGTCGAGCAGGCGCCGCTCGGCGTCGTCGAGCAGGTCGGCCGCCCCGGACAGGTCGCCGAGCCGCACCCGCACGTCCGCCTCCCGCGCGTCGACCAGGACCAGCATCTCCGCCGACGACGCGTGCAGCGCACGCTCGCGGGCGGAGCCGATCAACGCCATCGCCCGGTCGGTGTCGCCGCGCCGGATGTGCACGTCGATCCAGCGCAGGTCGCTGTAGAGCTGGTCGCCGAGGCTGAGCGGGCCGAACTCGCCCGCCAGCACCCGGGCCTCGCGCAGGTCGGCCAGCGCGCCGTCGAGGTCGTCGTATCGCCGCAGCCAAGCGCGCATCGGCAAGGTGGCGGCCTGGCCCCACCGGTCACCGGCCTGCCGGAAGCGGGCCAGGGCGGCCGTCACGTGGACACGCGTCCGGTCGAGCGCGCCCGCGTTCTCGGCGATCTCGGCCAGGAACATGTGGGCCAGCCCGGACAGCCACACGTCGTCGCCGTCCGCCAGACGCTGGAAGATCGTTAGCGCGGCCTGCTCCTCCCGCAGGAAGAGCAGGATCGGGCCGAACACGCGGTAGTGGCTCGGCAGCTCCGGATGCGCGAGCAGCCGTTCCGCCAGCTCGCGCATCTCCGCCCGGTCGTCGGCGGCCTCCCGGGCGGTGATCCCCGACAGGATGTCCGCCCGGTTGAGCAGGTGGACGGCTCGGGCGCAGTCGCGCTCGGGCGCCGGCCCGCCGCCGGGCACCGCCAGGACCTCGTCCAGCCAGTAGGCGGCGTCGGAGTGGCGGCCGGACATCTGCCAGTACCAGATCAGGGTCAGGGCGAGGGTGGTCGCGCCGGGAGAGTCACCGGCGGCGCACAGGTGGCGCAGCGCGGCGAGCGCGTTGTCGTACTCTGCGCCGATGGCCCGCATGGCGGTCAGCTGGCCGGGCCCGCGCAGCCGGGAGTCGTGGCGGGCCGTCAGTTCGGTGAAGTGGGCGGCGGCCAGGCTGCGGGCCGTGCCGAGATCGCCGGTGCCGGCCAGGCGGTCGGCGCCGTACTCGCGGATGGTCTCGAGCATCCGGTAGCGCCCGGCGCCGGGCGCGAGCTGCAGCAGCGACCGGTCGACGAGGGCGGCGAGCAGTTCGGGCATCTCCCCGGTGGGCACGGTGGTGCCGGAGCAGACGGCGGTGGCGGAGGCGAGCGTGACGCCGCCGGGCAGGACGGAGATCCGTTCCGCCACGGTGCGTTCGTGCTCGTCGAGCAGCTCCCAGCTCCAGGCGATGACCGCGCGCAGGGTGCGGTGGCGGGGTGGTGCGGTACGGCTGCCGGTGGTGAGCAGCCGGAACCGGTCGGAGAGCCCGTCGGCCAGGTCGGGCAGCGACAGCGTCCGCAGCCGGGCGGCGGCCAGTTCGAGGGCCAGCGGCATGCCGTCCAGACCGTGCACCACGCGCACTATGTCGGGCAGCGTGATCTCGTCGACGTCGAAACCGGGCCGCACGGCGGCGGCGCGCTCGGTGAACAGGCGCACCGAGGCCGCGCTTCGGGCCGCCTCGACGCCGTCGTCGCGGCCGGGCAGTGCGAGCGGGGCCAGCGGCACGAGCGCCTCGCCGTCGACCGCGAGGGGTTCCCGGCTGGTGGCGAGCACGCGCAGCCCGGGGCAGCGGGGCAGCAGCGCCGCGACCAGGTGGGCCACGGCGCCGATCAGGTGCTCGCAGTTGTCGACCAGCAGCAGGATCTCCCGGCCGCCGAGCTCGCCGGCGAGGACGTCCAGCTCGTCTCCCTCCACCCGCTTGCGGTCGGCGAGCATCGCGCCGCCCCGCGACCCGATCCCGGCGAGCACGGCCGCGGCGAGCTCCGCCGGCTCGTTGAGGGACGCGAGGTCGACGAGCCAGGCGCCGTCGCGGTACTCGTGGCGGTGGCGGCGGGCGGCCTCCAGAGCGAGCCGGGTCTTCCCGGCGCCGCCGGGGCCGAGGACGGTGACCAGGCGCCCGGTGGTGAGCAGGTCGCGGATGCGAGTGAGGTCGTCGTCGCGGCCGACGAAGCTGGTCAGCGGTTCGGGGAGGGTGCCCGGCCGGATCCGGCCGGGCTCCGTCACCCCCTGACAGGGGCGCAGCAGGCGCAGATGGCGTTCCCGCAGGGCGGTGCCCGGGTCGGCGCCGAGTACGTCGGCCAGATCCCGGCGGATCCGCTCGTAGACGGCCAGCGCCTCGGCCTGACGACCCTGCGCGGCGAGCGCGTCCATCAGCAGCGCGGCCGCCCGCTCGTGGACCGTGTGCTCGCGGACTGTGTGCTCGGCCAGCAGCCTGGTCAGCCGGGCGGCGGCCACGTCGGCCCGCCCCAGCGACAACTCGGCGTCGGCGAGGTCGGCGACCGCCTCGATCGACACCTGTGCCAGCCGCGTCGCGACGGTGGGCGCGACCGCGGCGACGACCGCGGGTTCGGCGCCCGGATGATCGCCCCACAACGCCATGGCCTCGGCGAGCGCGGCGATCGCCGCCTCCGGGTCACCTGCCCGCAGCCTCTCCCGGCCGGCGGCGGTGAGCTGCTCGAAGCGCAGCGCGTCCACATCGGCCGCGTCCACCGCCAGCCGGTAGCCGCCCGCGCCCTGAACGACCACGTCACGGGCCTCGCCGGTCGGGGTGAGGGCGCGGCGCAGCCGGGAGACGAGAGTCTGCAGGGCGGGGCCGGGGCCGGACGGCGGCTCCTCGGCCCAGATCGCGTCGACCAGTACGCCCGGCTCGACCCCGCGGCCTCCGGCGAGCGCCAGCCGGACGAGCAGGCCCTGCAACCGCGCTCCGGGAACGGGCAGGACGGCGTCACCACGAGACACCTGGAACGCGCCGAGCAGTGTGATGCGAAGCCGTGCAACTCCGTCCATTCCTCAATCTTCGTGCGCTCCCCCACGAGACTCCAAAAGAAGAACAGCCGTGTCAGCGCGATGCCGGCGCGTGTCAGCGCCGTATTCGCCCCGTGTCAGCGACCCGCCTCAGTCTTCGGATCCCGACGAACAACGGAGACGACGTATGACCGAGACGACCAACGCCGGCAGCTGGGTCAGGAGCTGGGGCGCCTCGCCCCAGGCGGCACATGACGGGCTCGGCTCGCTCGACGGACACCTGCCCTTCGCGGACGTGACCCTGCGCCAGGTGGTGCGCATCAGCGGCGGCGGGAGCCGGATGCGCGTCCGCATCACGAACGAGTTCGGGACCGCGCCCCTCGACATCGGCGCGGCGCGGGTGGGCCTCGCGGCGCCCGGTGGCGGGGTTCAGCCGGGCAGCGAGCGTGTGCTGACCTTCTCCGGCGCGCCGCGCGTCACCGTCCCCGCGGGCGCGCCGATCCTCAGCGATCCGGTCGACCTGCCCCTGCCCGCCCTGGCCAAGCTGTCCATCAGCCTCCATCTGCCGGGGCGCGTGGAGACCTGCACCTGCCACGACCCCGCCCTGGAGACCGGGTGGACGATCCCGGGCGACGCCGTCGCCGCCCTCACGCTGCCGGAGAACGCCGAGGTTCTGCCGGTGCGGGCACTGCTCTCCGCCGTCGAGTTGCTCCCTGACGGCCCGGCCAGGACCATCGTCGTGGTGGGCGACTCCCGCACCGACGGCGCCGGTTCGACACCGGACGCCAACCGCAGCTGGCCGGAGCTGCTGGCCGCGCGGCTCATCGAGGGGGGCGTGGCCACCGGATACGTCTCCAACCAGGGCATCAGCGGCAACCGGATGCTCAACGACGGCATCGGCGCCGCCGCCCTGGCCCGCTTCGACCGTGACGTGCTGGCGACGCCCGGCCTCGGCTACGTGGTGCTCTCCGTCGGTGCCAACGACATCGCCGTCTCCTTCGCTCCGCGGGACGACGGTCCCCTGGCCGGTTTCCTGAAGATGTTCCCCGGCGCGCCGGTGACGACGGACGACGTCATCGCGGGTTACCGCCAGCTGATCGCCAGGGCGCGCGAACGCGGCGCGCGGGTCTACGGCACCACGATCGCGCCCTACGAGGGCGCGGAGGTCTTCACGCCGGAGGGCGAGAGCGCACGGCGGACGGTCAACGACTGGATCCGGACCGGCGGCGCCTTCGACGCCGTGCTGGACTTCGACGCCGTCTGGCGTGATCCGGACCACCCCGGTCGTATCCGTGCGGACTTCCACTGCGGCGACCATGTGCACGGCAGCGACGCGGGCTACCAGGCCTTGGCCGACTCCGTGGACCTGTCGCTGTTCGGCTGAGGGGGCGGGGGCGGCGGGCAGGCGCGGCCTACGTGGCGCAGAACTCGTTGCCCTCCGGGTCGAGCATGATCCACCAGTGGCCGGCGGGTCCCTTGTCCACCTCGCGGACACGGGTCGCGCCGAGGCCTTCCAGGCGCGCCACCAGGGCGTCGAGGCCACCGGGCTCGCCGTGCACGTCGATGTGCAGGCGGTTCTTGCCGGTCTTCCCCTCGGGTACGTCCTGGAAGAGCAGGCGCCGCCCGAGGCCGACGCCGCTGGTGGCGTCGAAGGGATCGTCGGGGTGGCGGATCGCGGCGTAGCCACGGAAGATCGTGCGGCCGTCGTGCTCGGCGACCGCCTCCGCCGGGAGGTGACCAGCGGCCAGCAGCCGCCCGACGAGCACGCTGGGATCCTCCACCTCGTAGCCCAGCGCCGCGGCCCAGAAGTCCGCGAGCACGGGCGCGTTCACACTGTCGACGACCAGCTTCCAGCTCAATGCCATGTAACTGGTTATAGTGGTTACACCGGCGCGGGCGCAACTCGCGATCCGGGGTCCCTGTAGTCCGGGGGAGAATCCGGTCGGATTCCATCTGCGGCCGGCGGCGAGTCAGGCCAGCAACGTGATCACACCAGCCAGCGACATCGCGGCGATGGGTACCGTCACCACGAGGAGGGCTGTCGTGCCGAGCCGGCGGCGGATGAATTTCGGGTTGTGGGCCATCACGATGCCCCTTTCATGGTCAGGTCCGGTGTCGGATCGCCAGGTAGGCGATCCCGATCAGGACGAGGGCGAGCACCAGCCGAACACCTGGTCGGTGGCGAACAACGGAATCCGGCGTGTCAGCAGCCATCCGCCGTAGGCGGCCCAGACCAGGCAGAACACGGTGAGCAACGCGAACGCCAGATGTGTGCGGCCGGGCAGCGGGCCGGGCTCCGTCCACCACAAGGTGCCCATGAACACCGCGCCGGCGACGCCGGCCAGCAGTGCCGCCACCGCCCGGATCCGGGTTCTCAGCGACAGCACCGGCGACAGCCGGTCGGTGACCGACCGCCGGGCGATCGTGAACAGCCACGGCGCGAACCGGCCCGGCTCCCTGAGGCGGGGCAGGCCGCGGACCACGGCCAGCCAGACCTCCTGCGCCACGTCGTCGGCCCGCTCGGCATCCAGCATGCGCCGTACGTACGTCCATACCGGCATCCGCCATCGAGCCACCAGCTGGGCCAGCGCCGCGCGCTCGCCCAGCTGAGCGCGAGTCACCAGCAGCTCATCGGTCATCTCGTCCTCCCGTCATCTTGCACAGTCGGGCGAGAAGCCAAGAAGGTTCACGATCCCCGGATCTCTCCGGGCGCCACTGCGGTCTGTTCGTGGCGCCCGGATCGCGACGGCCTCTCAGGTCGCCGGAACGGCCCTGCTCAGGCCTTGCTCAGGCCTTGCTCAGACCTTGTTCAGACCTTGTTCTTCCGGGCCACGATCGCGCGGAGCTGCTTCGCCTCCTCCGACTCGCCGATCGTGTCGAGCCTGAGGACCGGGGTGAGGGACTTGATCCGCGACGCGGGCAGGACCACCGCCGCGCGGCACAACGACGCCAGGGCGACGGGGTTGGTGCCGAGGTCCTTCGCCTTGAAGGTGAGCAGCGCGTCGGCGAGATAACGCTGGGTCTCGATCGTCACGCGGCTCACGGGACGCACGAAGAACTCGAGGAGCAGCGGCATGACGGCGCCCTTCCCCGGGACGTTCTGCAGGGCGAAGGCGCAGTAGGACGCCACGATGTTGTCCCGGTACTCCGCGATGCCGGGGTCCTGGTCGTTCCTGACGCCGCCCAGCACCTCCAGATGCTCCTTCACCGCGTCCATCGTGAGCGCGCCGAGATCGACCTTCGTGCCGCCCGGCTTCTTCGCGCCGGGGGGCGTGCTGCGCGCCAGGTGGCCGAACGCGTAGAAGTACTCGACCATCGTCGCCTTCGACTCGTGGCCGGTGTTGATGCGCACGTACTTGCCCTCGACGCCGCCGGCGCTCGGGATCTCGCCGACGTAGGAGGTCCGCAGGAAGGAGAAGCTGTCGCGCCTGTCGATCTGGAGCTTGTTGAACAGCTTGTCGACGTCGCCGGTGGGAGTCGTGCGCAGGATCAGAGGGATGCCGTCCACGTACGTGGTTCCCTGGGTGAGGTCCCCACTGTCGATGGGCCAGCAGAACTCGTCCACGAACTTGGCGTTCCTGGCGGCGCTGCGCACCAGCGCCAGCTCGTCGCGGTGCCCGTGCTTGAGCATGTGCACCACGAGCTGCCCCTCGTCGTGCTGGACGAGATCGAGGTTGATGTCCTGCAGCAGCGCCTCGGCCCGCGCGTACGCGGACCCGGAGTTGCCCTTCGCCGACAGCATCGTGAGATTGCCGGCGGCCACCTTGCCGGTGCCCATCGAGGCGTACTTCTGGAAGCTCTTGCACAGGAAGATCTCCAGCTTGCCGGCGGCGACGGCGTCCTTGAGGCCGTCGAGCAGGATGTCGATCTGGGTCTTGCCGGCCGTCTCGGGCGCGATCTCGATGGTGGTGTCGATGATCAGCGCGAACGGCGCGTCGCCCTTCTTGTGCGTCTCCAGACTTCGCCGCACGTCGTCCACGAGCTTGGCCGGCGACGGCGCGAAGGCGGGCGTGCTCGGGTTCAGCGCCGCCACCAGGACGTCCTTGTGCGGGGTCGCCTTCTCACCCTTCTTGAGCTTGCCGAGCAGGAACGCGGTCTCGTAGTAGTCGATCGCCTCGGTGGACCGCGAGACCTCCTCGTGGTCCCGCCACGACAGCGCGATGTACAGGGCGGTCGCGAGCGCGTCCATGCCGCTCGTCATGAGGTAGCTGTCGATCGTGATGTCCCCGGCCGCCTTCGCGAAGTCCTTGGCCCGCTCCAGCAGGATGTCCCGCATCGTCGTCCGGTAGTCGGTGCTCGTGTAGTACTGGGCCACGGCGACGACGATGGCGATCTCGTCCATCATCAGGTCGGCCGCGCGCATCGCCACCGTGGGGTTCGCCTCGTTCTCCACGACGATGTCGATGAGCCGGCTCAGCGAGCCGAGGGCGTTGGCGGTCAGCGTGTCGAAGCGCTTCGGGCCGAGCGCGTCGGTGAGGCCCAGCACGAGGTGCTCGATCATCGCGCACACCGGCGCGATCTCGCTCTTCCCCCGCGCGATCTCCTGCAGCCGGGAGAACCGGCTGGAGGTGATGAGCCTGACGAGATCGGCCCGCGTGTCGACCTCGAAGTTGGAGGTGGGCGGGGTCTTTCCCGTGTCCATGAGCTCGTAGAGCTGGTAGGCCGACGGCGTCGCGCCGAGCTCGTAAAGGATCTTGTCCCACTCGATCTTGGTGTACGCGCCGGTGCCGCTCAGCACGCTGACGCCCGTCCTTCCGACGAGCGGTGTGACCGTGAGGTTCTCCAGCACCTCGGGGCCGAGCACGATCTGCAGCTTGTTCAGCACGCGGGGGCTGTTGACCAGGACGTCACTGCCCGACTTCCCGACCTTCGTGAGCTTCTGGACGAGATCGTCGAGGGCGCCGCCCTTGCCCGACTCCCCGCTTCCCCGCAGCTTCTTCAGGAACTCGTCCAGGGTGTCGCGGAAGTTCGTGCGCCAGTAGCTGGCCGCGAGCTCGTTCTGGGTGGACAGGCCCGTGAGCGAGCTGCGCTGGCTCTTCGCCGCGCGGAACCCGATCTGCTCGACGAGGTGCTGCTGCGTCGTCCCCTTCGCGATGTCTTCGAGCTCGCCACGGCGCTCCTTCGAGTACGCCGCCTTGCCGCTGATGGAGTCGACGAGCCTCGCCACCGCCCGGAGGTGTCCCATCGACGAGGCGTCGCTCTCGTCCTCGACACGCTGGGCGAGCTCGACCAGGTCGACGGTGACCTTGTCCTTGCCCTTGCCCCCCGCGGCCAGGTCGAGCGCGTCGAGCATCTCCAGGTGGAGGGTCTTCGAGATCTCCTCGGGGGTCTTCGAGGTCTTCTCGGCGAGTTTCTCGGTGAGGGTCTTGGGTGTCTCCGGCTTCAGAAGGTCGAGGCTGTGGCGCACGTCGGCGTGCTGCGGCGTGGGCGTCTCCTTCGGCTTCTCCAGCGCCGGGTGGGCGAGCCGGACCGCGGCGGTCGCCTTCAGGAAGCCCCGGGCGAGGTCGCCGGTGAGCCGCCTGACGATGAACTCGGACATCGTGCTGCGCTCCTGCGCCGAACGCTGGGCCAGCGTCTCGGCGATGAGGCTCACGGACGCGAGCGCGTTGTCCGGGCTGGGGTCCTTCTCCAGCTCCTGGGCGACCGCCCTGGCCGTGGTGTCGTCGGGCAGCGCGACGAACGCCTTCCAGCTCTTGGGTAACGCCGCATCTGCCGAAGACTCGCTCGACATGATCGACATGATTTCCTCCTGGTGATCCCCGTACGCGGGGACGGGCGGACGACGGCGGCGGCGACGCCCCCGATGCTGGCCCTTGGAACGGTCCGAGTCAATGGGTGATCCACCGTGCCCGGCGCCGCCCGGACGACCGTCCCGAGCGGGCTGTCCGGATCGTTGTCCGGAACTGTTCCGTACACCCGCGGCCCTTGTGAGCGGCCGGCCAGGGCGGTGATCTTGTTGAGGTTCTCCTCACCCATTCCTCGCGAAACGCCACGGGAGGTCTCCTCGTGCACCGATCACGCCGTTCGACCCGCACGTGCGCCCCATCCGGCCGCGGGAGGGCGGGGTGAACCTCCGCTTCGGGTTGCTCGGCCCGGTTGAGCTGCACCGGAACGGCAGGCCGGTCCCGCTCGGCACGCCCAAACAGCGGGCCCTGCTGACCGCGCTGCTGCTGGAACCCAACCGGGTCGTGTCGATCGACCGGCTCGTCACGGCCGTGTGGGACGCCGAGCCGCCCCGCTTCGCGGTCGCCAATGTCCGCACGTACGTCAACCGCCTGCGCGGCACAATCGGCGACGGCGACCGGCTGACGGCGCGCCAGCCCGGCTACGTCCTCGCCGTGCGGGACGGCGAACTGGACGTGACCGAGTTCGCCGACGCCCTGCGGCAGGGCAGGCGGTCGCTGTCCGCGGGCCGGCCGGACGCGGCGCTGCGGCAGCTGTCCACGGCGCTCACGCGGTGGCGGGGCGCCCCCGCCGAGGACGTGCCCCGCTCGGCGGCGCTCGGCCCGCGCCTGGACGCCCTCACCGAGCAGCGCTGCCTCGCCCTGGAGGCGATGGCCGAAGCCCGCCTCAGGCTGGGCGAGCACGCCGACGCGGTGGCGGAGCTGCGGGAGACGGTGGCCGCCCATCCCACCAGGGAACGGCTGTGGGGCGCCCTCATGCTCGCGTTGTACCGCACCGGCGACGCCGCCGCCGCGATCGCCGCCTACGGGCAGGCCCGGGCGTTCCTGGCGGAGGAACTGGGCGTCGATCCCGGTCCCGAACTGGCCGGGCTGCACCAGGGCATACTCAACCGCGACCCCGCGCTCCGCGCCGATCCGCAGGCACCCGCCCCGGCGGCGGTCACGGCGGTGATCCCGGCGCCGGGACGCCTGGTGGGCCGGGAGCGGGAGCTCAAGGAGGTCGTGGCCGCGATCGGCGCAGGCCCTCCGCGGCCCGTCGCCGTACACGGCCCGGCGGGGGTCGGCAAGTCGGCCCTGGCCCGGCACGCCGTCCGCACGGCGGCGCCCGGCTTCCCGGGCGGCGTGCACCACGTCGATCTGCGCACCCTCCCCCGGCCCGGCCCGTACGAGACGCTCGCGCGGCTGCTGGGACAGCTGGGTCTGGCCGACGACGAGATCGCCGCGGACCTCGACGACGCGCTGCACCAGCTCAGGACCGCCACCGCCGCGAGGCGCGCACTGGTCCTCCTCGACAACGTGACCGGCGAGGAGCAGGTGCGCCCCCTGCTCGCCGGCTGCCCGGACTGCCGGTTCGTCGTCACCAGCAGGAGGATGCTCGCGGCGCTCGACGACGTCGAGCACCTGCCGCTCGCACCCCTGGCCGACGACGCGGCGTACGACCTGCTGACCCGGCTGTGCGGCCGGGACCGGGTCGACCGCGCGCAGGCGGGAAGGGTGGCCCGGCTCTGCGACAACCTGCCGCTCGCGCTGGAGATCGCGGGCAAGCGCCTCGCCGCCAGGCGGGAGTGGACACCGGAGGCGTTCGCCGACATGCTCGCCGGCGAGGAGCACCGGCTCGACCTGCTGACCTGCGGCGACCTTTCCGTACGGGCCGCCATCGACCTCGACTACCAGGCCCTGCGGCGGTCCGGGGGGACGGCCGGCGACGGAGCGCTGGCCCTGTTCCACCGCCTCGGCGAGCGCGGCCTGGCCGACTGCGGGCCGGCGGCCGCGGCCGGGCTCCTCGGGAGCGATCGGCGTACGGCGTCGGCGGCGCTCGGCAGGCTGGCCGATCTCCGTCTGATGGAGCCGCTGGCCCCCGGCCACTACCGGATGAACGGCCTCACCCGCCTGTACGCCAGGGAGATCGCCCCGACCACGTGACAACGGCGGCGGAGCGCCCCCGCCCCCGCATTCGAGGGGCGCTCCACCGTGGTCGTCCGGATGCGCTCGGTCAGATGCGTTCGGTCAGCAGGTGTACTGCCAGGGGGTGCAGGAACGGCCGCCGGGAATCTCCGATCCGGTGCAGCAGTACCTGCGGACGCAGGTCCCCGAGTACTCGTACCAGCAGTTGATCGCCTCGGCGCGGGTGGCCGGGACCAGCCGGGCGACCATCCGGTCGGCCAGCCGCTGAATCGTCCGCGTCATCTCGTCTCCTCCTTGCGAAAGGACCTCTTGTCCACCGACGTTAGGAGCGGCCTCGATCACCGAGATACCACTCCGATACACGCGCGCTTGTACGACCGGCACGCGACTCACGCGTTCAGCCGCCGGAGCACGACACCCGTGATCCTGCTCACGGGAAGGAGGCCCCACTGCCGGGAGTCGGTGCTCCGCGCCGGGTTGTCGCCGAGGACGAGCAGCCGCCCCGGCGGCACACACGCCTCTCCCGGCGTCTCTCGCAGGCCCTCCAACCCCGGAGGGATCGAGTCCCCCGCCACGGCCGCGGCCCGTTTGATCACCAGATTCGTGCCGCCGTCGAGCGTGACGCCCTTCCCCGGGCCCACGCGGGCGATGACGACGACGTCCCCCCGCCGGACGCGCGGGCCGGCCCGGCCGGGCCGCAGGTTCCGTACGAGGACCCGGTCGCCGGGCCGCAGGCCGGGCCGCATGCTCTCCCCGTGGACCTCGACGACGCGCAGGGTCCGTCTGAGCGCCAGCACCGCCCCGGCTGTGAGCACGGCCGCGAACGCCGCCGCGGACAGGATGAGCGGGACCGGTGTCATCTGGCCTCCGAGAGCCGCCGGCGCGGGGTGTCGGCGTCCGGGTCGTCCCGCTGCCGGTATCCCTCCGCCTGCAGGGCGAACAGCTGGGCGTAGATCCCGCCGCGCGCCAGCAGCGTGGCGTGTGTGCCCCGCTCGGCGACCTGACCGCCGTCGAGGACCACGATGTGGTCCGCGTCGCGTACGGCGCCGAGCCGATGGCTGATCAGCACGCTGGTGCGGCCCCGGCGGTGTTCCCGCAGTCCCTGGTGGATCTCGTGCTCCGCCTCCGCGTCGAGCCCCGAGCTGGGCTCGTCCAGGATCAGCAGATCCCGCTCACCCCGCAGGTAGGCGCGGGCCAGGGCGAGCCGCTGCCACTGGCCGCCCGACAGGTGGACGCCCACCGCCCCGCCGTCCTCGGCGGAGCCGCCGGGATCGGCGGGATCGGCGAAGATGCGCGACAGCATGGTGTCGTACCCCCGGGGCAGGCCGCTCACGGTGCCGTGCGCGCCCGCCCGCCGCGCCGCCGCCTCGATCCTTCCCCGGTCACCCATCGCGGCGAGATCGCCCAGGCCGATGTTCTCGGCCGCGGTCATGTCGTACTCCATGTAGTCCTGGAACACCGCCCCGATACGGGCGCGCAGCTCCGCCGGGTCGATCTCCCTGAGGTCCACGCCGTCCCACAGGACGGCGCCGCGTTCGGGGTCGTACATCCGGCACAGGAGCTTGACCATCGTGCTCTTGCCCGCGCCGTTCCTGCCGACGAGCGCCACCGAGGCGCCGTACGGGATGGTCAGGCTGACGCCGCGCAGGGCCCAGGGGTGGCCGGGCGAGTAGCGGAACCACACGTCGCGCAGTTCGATCCCGCGGCGCGGCGGCCCCGCCCGCCGGGGACGGTCCGGGACCGGGAGGTCCGGCCCGGCGTCGAGGACGGCGAGATAGTGGCCGAACAGCAGCACCTGCTGATGCGCCGAGACCAGTTCGAGGACGAGGCCGCCGACCGCCGCCTGCACCCCGGCGACGGCGGCGACGAACAGCGCCACGTCGCCGGCCCCGCCCGTGCCGTTCGCCGCGTCGAGCAGAACCCACAGCAGGCCGCCTCCGGCCGCCAGCGCGGCGATGGTCCCGGTGGCGGCCTGGACGCGCAGCTCCCGCCGGTCGGTACGGCTGCGCTCGGCGTTCGCGGCCCGACGCTGGGCGTGCAGCAGCCCGCGCAGGTGCCCCCCGACGCCGAAGAGCCTGAGCTCCTTGGCGGCCCGGACGTCGACGAGGAGCTGTCCGAAGAAGAACTCGCGGCGCTCGGCCGGGCCGATGCCCCACAGCATGGCGGCGCGCCGTCGCGACAGCCACAGTTCCGCGGCCAGGGACGGCGCCGCCGCCGCGATCACGAGAACCGCCGTCCACGGGTTGATCGTCACGAGGGAGACGAGGAAGGCGGCGCCGGTCAGGACCGTCCTGGCCGCGCCCAGCGCGGCGGAGACCAGCATGCCGGGGGTCGCCCCGCCGTACTGCTGGGCCATCCGGATCCGGTCGAGGAAGGCGGGGTCCTCGAACCTGGCCAGGCCGGTGAACCGCTCGACGGCCTGGAAGAGGCGGTCCTGGGCGACGAGGCCGACCCTGCGCCCGCTCTCGTCCCTGACGTACTGGACGACCTGCGGCCCGAGCGCGGCCAGCAGCCCGCACCCGGCGAGCGCGGCGCCCAGCGCCGCCGTCATCCCGGGCCGGGGGTGGCCGCCGCCGATCTCGTCGAGGACCAGCTTGGTGCACCAGGCGATCGTCACCGGCAGGGCGGCCATGAGCCCGGTGAGGGCGGCGAAGGCGAGGGTCAGGCCCCTGCTCGCCCGCCAGGCGAGGCCGGCGGCCACCGCCCGCGTCGGCGCCGTCACGCGGATGCGGGAAGCGCGTCGAGGTCGGCCAGCGTGCTCCCGCTGGCGAGGACCCTGCCGTGCCCGTCGAGCAGGGCGAGCGACGGGAAGCCCTGGACCCGCAGCGCCTTCGTCACGCCGGTTCCGTACTCCTCGACCAGCACCAGGGCGACGGGCTCCAGCGCATGCCGCTGGGCCGCCACCTCCTCCTCCGTCCCGACGAGCACGGCCAGCACGCTGCCGCGCCCTCCGGGGAAGGACCGCGCGCGTTCGGCGAACTGCGGCAGGCGGTCCCCGCAGGCGGGGCAGTCGGGTGAGAAGACGCCGACGAGGGCCGGCTCGGTCAGCGTCTCGGCGGAGACGTGCACGCCGTCGGTGCTCACGGCGGAGAAGGCGCCGATCGTCGCTCCGGGCGGGAGCACGATCGGCGGGGACACCCCCGGCCGCGCCGCGAGCATCTCCTCGTGCGTACGCAGCCTGCGGATCACCCCGACCGTCAGCACCAGGTCGATCAGGCACAGGACGCCGACGCCGAGGACGAGCGCTGTGAGGAACGGCATGGGGACTACCTCCGTGAGGGCCTGTTCGTGAAGAGATGGGCGATCTCGCCGATCGCCGGCAGCAGGACGGCCGCCGCCCCGGCCGTCAGGGCGGCCGCGGCCAGCCCGGCCGCTCCCAGGTCCGCCGCCGCTCCTGTCGTCATGGCCTGCGCCGCTCCGGTCGCCGCCGCGGCGGCGAGCACGGCGTTGCGGACGAGATGACCGGGGCCCACCGGAACGGTGGACGCGCCGAAGCAGCGGCACAGGACCCGGCGGCGCCGCCGCAGAGCGACGGCCATGGCCACGGTGAACGCCACGAGGAGCCCGAGCGCGGCGCAGAAGCCGGCGAGCACGGTGGGCCGCCAGGCCAGCAGCGGCGCGACGGCGGACTCGGCGGCGACGACGAGCGCCGCGGCGGGCCTGGCCGGCAGGCGCGGCGCGAGCGCGCGGGTGGCCGCCGTGAACTCCTCGTACGTCGCCCGCCCGCGCAGCTTGCTCACCGCGGAGGCGAGGAAGACGAGCCCCGTGAGCAGCCGGCAGAAGGCGAAGAGAAGGGCCACGGGCGTCCTCATCCCCGGTCGGGCGGGCGGGTCGCCACCACGCTAGGAACGGCCCCGGCCGGCGGGGTACACGACGGCTACACGCGGCGGTGTATCCGGCCGGGCGCAAGACCGGCCCGGCGTCTCTCACCGAGCGGGCGCTGTTCCGATTAGTTTTCCGCGCCGCGCCCGTCTGTACGTGTGAGATCGACTCACGGAAGGCTGGCACGATGCGGAAACTGATCTTCGGCATGAACGTGACCCTGGACGGCTACATCGCCGCGACCGGCGACGACATCGGCTGGGGTGGGGAGGAGGGACCGGACTCGTCGCCGGGCGACGAGCTGTTCCAGTGGTGGTACGAGCAGATGCGGGCGAGCGATCTGTCCCTGTACGGGCGCAAGCTGTGGGAGACGATGAGCTCCCACTGGCCGACCGGCGACCAGCAGCCCGACGCCACCCCGGCGGAGATCGAGTTCGCGCGGCTCTGGCGGGACATGCCGAAGGTGGTGTTCTCATCGACGATCGACAAGGTCGACTGGAACACCCGCCTGGTCACCGGCGACGCGGTCGCCGAGATCGCCCGGCTCAGGGCCGAGGACGGCGGCCCGATGGACATCGGCGGCGCGACGCTCGCCGGGGCGGCCATGCGGGCCGGGCTGATCGACGAGTACGCGCTGGTCACCGTGCCGGTCCTGGTGGGCGGCGGCACGCCGTTCTTCACCGCGCTGGACAGCTGGGTGAACCTGAACCTGGTCGAGACGCGGACGTTTCCCGGCGGCGTGGTGCTGACCCGATACGAGACGAGGCGATGAGCACGGGCCAGACGCTCGGCTCGTAGGGCCAGGTCGAGATCCTTCCCGGCGTGCTCACCGTGACGTTGATCGTGACGATGTCCTTGGGGCATGAAGATGCCCCGCCGGCGACGCCGGCGGGGCGGTGGTGTTCGCGTCGCCACGTCGGTGTTCAGCTGGTCAGGGTGCTCCTCCCCCGGTGACTTCGGTGACGATGGGGACTTGTTGATCACAGCGTCGCGGGCAGGCCCAGCCATGGTTTGTCGGTGGCGTCGAATCCGGTGAGTTCGGCGATCCTGCCGTCGACGATGTGCAGGACCGCGATGGTGAACAAACGGTATTCCGGGTCGCCGGGGGTGCGGAGGTACAGCGCGGCGGCGGGCATGCGGTTGACCGTGGTGGCGGTGCAGCGCCAGTCGTCGTAGCCGCGCTGGAAGAGCCCATTGGAGACCCAGCCGTCCACCGCCTCCTTGGCCGTGACGGTCACGGTGCCCGGGTCGGGCAGCATCGTGAAGCGCAGGTCGTCGCGCAGCAGGGCCGTCAGCCCGTCGATGTCGTTGCGCTCATGGGCCTCGATGTACGACTTCACCACGCCGCGCTCGTCATCCGACAGCTCGTGCGCGGCAGGGCGCCGCCAGTCGAGGCGGCGGCCGGGCAGCTGCTCGCGCATCGTCACGCGCGCCCGCTGCAGCGCGCTGGTCACCGATGCGACGGTCAGTCCGAGGGCGTCGGCGGCCTTCGACGCCGGCCAGCCGAGGACGTCGCGCAGGATGAACACCGCCCGCTGCCGTGGCGGCAGATGCTGGACGGCGACGATGAACGCCAGCTCGACCGTCTCCCGCACCACCACCGATTCCTGTGGGTCCTCCGGGAGCATTCGGTCCGGGTAGGGCTGCAGGTAGCGCACTTCGGAGCCCGCGCCCGGCAGCTCGGCAGGCACGGGTGTGCGGTCGTCGCGCTTCTCCAGGAAGTCGAGGCAGGCGTTCGTCGCGATCCGGTGCAGCCAGGTCCGCAGCGCGGCGTCGCCCTTGAACGACTCCCGCTTGTTCCACACCCGCAGGAACGTCTCCTGCGTCATGTCCTGGGCGTCCTCGTAGTGCGCGAGCATCCGGTAGCAGTGCACCTGCAGCTCACGCCGGTAGTGCTCCGTGATGAGCGCGAACTGTGCCGCGTCGTTCGAGCGGGCCGCCGCGATGAACGCGGCCTTGTCGTCGCCTGGCGGTCTGGCGTCGGTCATGGTCGTCGATCCTTCCGCGGGTGGCGAGGGGTTACCAGAACTGACGACGTGGCGGAGGATTTCTGATCGGTGAAGCCGCTGACACCGGGCCGTTCGCAGGAGAGCCCTCACGGGCCCGCCCTTCGGGCGCGGCGGCGCAGGACCAGCCATCGGCCGGCCAGACCGGCGGCGAACATGACCAGCCCGGCGAGCACGGACGGCCAGGGCAGGGTGGCGACCAGGGTCAGGCAGCCGGCGACGCCGAGCAGGTTGAGCGCGCGCGGCCAGCGGCGCTCGGACGCGGGCTGGGTGAACGCCGAGGCGTTCGCGACGGCGTAGTAGACGAGGACGCCGAAGGAGGAGAAGCCGATGACCTCGCGCAGGTCGGCGGTGGCGACCAGGACGCAGACGACGGCGGCCAGGGCGATCTCGGCGTGGTGCGGCACCCGGTAGCGGGGGTGGACGGCCGCCAGCCAGCCCGGCAGGTCGCGGTGGCGGGCCATGGCCAGGCCGGTGCGGCCGATCCCGGCCATCAGGGCGAGCAGCGCGCCCAGCGCGGCCGGCGCCGCGCCCGCCCGCACCACCGGGGCCAGGCCGCCGGCGCCCGCCGCCTCGACCGCGGTGGTCAGCGGCGCGGACGAGGCGGCGAGCCGGGACGGCCCGGCGGCCAGCAGCGCCGCGACCCCGACCACCAGGTAGACGGCCACGGTGACGAACAGGGCGATCGGGATCGCGCGGGGAATGGTGCGGCCCGGGTCGCGGACCTCCTCGCCCATGGTGGCCACGCGGGCGTATCCGGCGAAGGCGAAGAACAGCAGCCCCGCGGCCTGCAGGACGCCGTACGCGCCGCCGGTGCCCCGCCAGTCGCCCAGGCTGTCCGGCGCGGCGCCGCCACTAAGGGCGATCCCCGTCACCACGACGGCCAGGGCGGTCAGGGTGGCGGTGACGAGCACCCGGGTGAGCAGGACGGTCCTGGTGACGCCGTGGTAGTTCAGCGCGGCCAGCCCCAGCACGGCCGCGACGGCGACGGCCCGCTGCGCCCACCAGGGGCCGGGCACCGCGTAGGAGGCGAAGGTGAGCGCCATGGCGGCGCACGACGCCGTCTTGCCGACGACGAAGCCCCACCCGGCCGTGAACCCCCACCAGTGGCCGAGGCGTTCGCGGCCGTAGACGTAGGTGCCGCCGGAGACCGGGTGGACCGCGGCCAGTTGGGCGGAGGCGACCGCGTTGCAGTACGCGATCACCGCGGCGATCACCAGCCCGATCAGCAGGCCCGTGCCCGCGGCCCGCGCGGCGGGACCGAACGCGGCGAACACGCCCGCCCCGATCATCGACCCCAGCCCGATGACCACCGCGTCCGCCGTGCCCAGCCGGCGCGCGAGGCCGCCGTGGTCCTGCCCGTACGGCCCGGTTCGTGGCTGGGACGCCACCGCACCCCCTCGGGGTCGTTTACATCAAACATGTTTGATGTATCGTCCGCGTCGCGGCGTCCCGGAGTCAAGCCGTCCCGGCGGCCGGGGTCATGGGCCGCCGGCAGGGCGTAGCGGCGTACGATGCCCCTGTGACCAGCACACCCGTCTCCGCACAGCGCCGCGCCGACCTCGCGCGGCTGCGCCGCGTCCGGGACCGGATCGACCGGGAGTACGCCCAGCCGCTCGACGTCGAGGCGCTCGCCCGTGGCGTGAACATGTCCGCCGGCCACCTGAGCCGCCAGTTCCGGCTCGCCTACGGGGAGTCGCCGTACGGCTATCTGATGACCCGCCGCATCGAGCGGGCCATGGCGTTGCTGCGCCGCGGCGACCTCAGCGTCACCGAGGTCTGCTTCGCGGTCGGCTGCTCGTCGCTGGGCACCTTCAGCACCCGCTTCACCGAGCTGGTCGGCATGCCCCCGAGCGCCTACCGCCGCGCCGCGGCGGGCGCGACGGCGGGGATGCCGTCGTGCGTCGCGAAACAGGTGACCCGGCCGGTCAGGAATCGAGAAGCGCGGACCACCGCGCCGAAACTAGCCTGACCTGTATGAACCTCACCATTCACGCGACCTTCCTCCCGCACGACGACCCCGAGGCCTCGCTCGTCTTCTACCGCGACACCCTCGGCTTCGAGGTCCGGAACGACGTCGGGTACGGCGGCATGCGCTGGATCACGGTCGGCCCCGCCGGGCAGCCCGGCACGTCCATCGTCCTCCACCCGCCGGCCGCCGACCCGGGCATCACCGAGGAGGAACGCCGCGTCATCGCCGAGATGATGGCGAAGGGCACCTACGGGATACTCACCCTGGCCACCGACGACGTCGACGGCACCTTCGACAGGCTGCAGGCCGGCGACGCCGAGGTCGTCCAGGAGCCGACCGACCAGCCGTACGGGGTGCGCGACTGCGCCTTCCGCGACCCTTCGGGCAACCTGATCCGCATCAACCAGGTCGGCTGACGCGGCCTGCCCCGGCCCGGGGCCACGCCGCCGCGCCGGAGCCGCCGATCGGGTAGACAGGGGGACCGTTGCCGCGACCGCAGTTCGCCGGTACGGCCCCGCGTACGCACATGGAGACAGAGACACGATGAGCTTGCCCCCGAGCCAGGACACCCCGCCGCACGCGGCCGACAGCCACGATCTGATCCGCGTGCACGGCGCGCGGGAGAACAACCTCAAGGACGTCAGCGTCGAGATCCCCAAGCGCCGGCTGACCGTCTTCACCGGCGTCTCCGGCTCGGGCAAGAGCTCGCTGGTGTTCGGCACGATCGCCGCGGAGTCGCAGCGCCTGATCAACGAGACCTACAGCGCGTTCGTGCAGGGCTTCATGCCGGCGCTGGCACGGCCCGAGGTGGACGTGCTCGACGGCCTGACCACCGCGATCATCGTGGACCAGCAGCGGATGGGCGCCAACCCCCGCTCCACGGTCGGCACCGTCACCGACGCCAACGCGATGCTGCGCATCCTGTTCAGCCGGCTCGGCAAGCCGTACATCGGCTCGCCCCAGGCGTTCTCCTTCAACGTCGCCTCGATCAGCGGAGCGGGCGCGGTCACCATGGAACGGGCCGGGCAGACCGTGAAGGAGCGCCGCAGCTTCAACGTCACCGGCGGCATGTGCCCCCGCTGCGAGGGCATGGGCCGGGTCTCCGACATCGACCTGTCCCAGCTGTACGACGACTCCAAGTCGCTGAACGAGGGCGCGCTCACGATCCCCGGCTACAGCGTCGACGGCTGGTACGGCCGCATCTTCAGCGGCTCCGGCTTCTTCGACCCCGACAAGCCGATCCGCGACTTCACCAAGACCGAACTGAACGACCTGCTCCACAAGGAGCCGACCAAGATCAAGGTCGACAACATCAACCTCACCTACGAGGGCCTGATCCCGCGCATCCAGAAGTCGATGCTGTCCAAGGACAAGGAGGCGCTGCAGCCGCACGTCCGGGCGTTCGTGGAGCGGGCGGTGACGTTCACCACCTGCCCCGACTGCGGCGGCACGCGGCTCAGCGAGGCCGCCCGGTCGTCGAAGATCGGCGACGTCAGCATCGCCAACGCCTGCGCCATGCAGATCAGCGACCTGGCCGAGTGGGTGCGCGGCCTGGACGAGCCGTCGGTCGCGCCGCTTCTGGCCACGCTGCAGCAGACCCTCGACTCCTTCACGGAGATCGGCCTGGGTTATCTCTCGCTCGACCGGCCCTCGGGCACGCTGTCGGGCGGCGAGGCCCAGCGCGTCAAGATGATCCGCCATCTCGGTTCCTCGCTCACCGACGTCACCTACGTCTTCGACGAGCCCACCACCGGCCTGCACCCCCACGACATCCAGCGCATGAACGACCTGCTCCTGCGGCTGCGCGACAAGGGGAACACGGTGCTCGTCGTGGAGCACAAGCCGCAGACCATCGCGATCGCCGACCACGTCGTCGACCTCGGCCCCGGCGCGGGCACGGCGGGCGGCACCGTCTGCTACGAGGGCGACGTCAAGGGGCTGCGGAGCGCCGGCACCGTCACCGGCCGCCATCTCGACGACCGGACCCGCCTCAAGGAGACCGTGCGGACGCCCTCCGGCAGTCTGGAGATCCGCGGCGCGCGCACCCACAACCTGCGCGACGTCGACGTCGACATCCCGCTCGGGGTGCTCGTCGTCGTCACCGGCGTCGCCGGCTCCGGCAAGAGCTCCCTCGTCCGCGGGTCGATCCCCGCCGGCGCGGGCGTGGTGTCGGTCGACCAGGGCGCGATCCGCGGCTCGCGGCGCAGCAACCCCGCGACGTACACCGGGCTGCTCGACCCGATCCGCAAGGCGTTCGCGAAGGCCAACGGCGTGAAGCCGGCGCTGTTCAGCGCCAACTCCGAGGGCGCCTGCCCGGCCTGCAACGGCGCCGGCGTCATCTACGTCGACCTCGCGATGATGGCCGGTGTCGCCACCACCTGCGAGGAGTGCGAGGGCAAGCGCTTCCAGGCCGCGGTGCTCGGCTACACCCTCGGCGGCAAGGACATCAGCGAGGTGCTCGCGATGCCGGTGACCGAGGCCGAGGAGTTCTTCGGCGCCGGTCCGGCCCGCACCCCGGCCGCCCACCGCATCCTCCGCCGGCTCGCCGACGTCGGGCTCGGCTACCTCAGCCTCGGCCAGCCGCTCACCACCCTGTCGGGCGGCGAGCGGCAGCGGCTCAAGCTGGCCACCCACATGGCCGACGACGGCGGCGTCTACGTCCTCGACGAGCCCACCACCGGTCTCCACCTCGCCGACGTCGAGCAGCTGCTGGGCCTGCTCGACCGGCTCGTCGACTCCGGCAAGTCGGTCGTCGTCATCGAGCACCACCCGGCGGTCATGGCGCACGCCGACTGGATCATCGACCTCGGGCCCGGCGCCGGTCACGACGGCGGCCGGATCGTCTTCGAGGGCGTCCCCGCCGACCTCGTGGCCGCCCGCTCCACCCTCACCGGCGAGCACCTCGCCGACTACGTCGGCGCGTGACCGCGGCGCACCGGCGCGTGGTATCGGCGGTCTGGTGTCCCCGTAAGGGACTTCAGGCCGTCGCATACCGCGGGCGCCCGGCCGGCCGGTAGACCTGGATCGTCACGCCCTTCGAGTCGACGCGCGACTCGACCAGGTCGAGCGCGAGATCAGGGCCGGCGTCCGGGAACAGGCGCGCGCCCTGGCCCACAATGACGGGAACGACGATCAGCGTCATCTCGTCGACCAGGTCGTTCTCCAGCAGCCATCGGGTCAGGGTGCCGCTGCCGTGCACCTGCAGCTCACCGCCGGGCTTGGCCTTCAGGTCCGCGACGGCGGTCGCGAGGTCGCCGGACAGGACGGTGGTGCCCGGCCACGCCGGGTCGGCGAGCGTGGCCGATGCCACGTACTTGGGTCGTGAGTTCAACGCGCGCACGACAGGCTCCCAGCCGGGCACGTCCCGATCCGTCCAGGACCCCCACGAGCCGGCGAACAGGTCGTAGGTCCGCCGGCCGAACAGGAACGCGTCGGCGCGCCGGTAGGTCTGCTTGATGAACGTGTGGGTCTCGTCGTCGCCCTTCCCCAGGGCCCATCCGCCGCGCTCGAATCCGTTCCTGCGGTCCTCGTCCGACGCGCCGCCGTTTCCCTGCATCACTCCGTCGACGGTGACCTGGGTCATGGTGGTCAGCTTCATGATCGCGGTTCCCCTACCTCGGCGCCGCCCCTTGTGGGCCGCCTCACCCCTGCTACGAACGCCGCCGCCCCGATCCGACACCGCCTCCCGGATTTCTTCAGGAGAACTTCCCGGACGCCGGTCGGCCTCGGGGTATCGCGGTCGTCAGAAGGCGCTTGTCCGGTTTGCCGTTCGGCGCCGTCGGCACCTCGTCGAGGACGGTGATGGTCGCCGGAACGCATGCCTCGCCGAGCCGCTCACCGACCAGCGCCCGCAGCGAGCCCAGGTCGGGGATCCGGTCCGCCACCGGTACCACGAACGCGTGCACCGCCTCGCCGGTGTCCTCGTCCGGGGCGCCGACCACGTACGCCTCCGCGATGCCGGGGGCGGCGGCCAGGACCCGCTCGATCGGGCCGGCGTAGTAGAGGTTCGCGTTGACGATGACGACGTCCCGGGTCCGCCCGGTCAGGTACAGTCGTCCGTCCTCGTCGAAGTGGCCCAGGTCCCGGGTGCGCACCCACCCGTCGACGAACACCTCCGCGGTCTCCGCCGGATCGGCCCAGTAGCCGATGGCCTGCGCGGGGGTACGGACGTACAACTCGCCGTCGACGCCGGGCGGGACGGGCCGGCCGTCCGCGTCCCGGACCTCGACGTCGACGACGTCGGGCGGGAACCCGACCGACGGGGGGACGTCCCGCGGCGTGGCCATGGAGATCGTGCCGGTCTCGGTCTGCCCGTAGCCCTGGAACACGACCGGGCCGAGCACGTCGAGTGCCTCGCGGAGCCGGGACGCGTCCAGCGGCGACCCGGACACCATGAGCGCCCGGAGACTGCTCAGGTCGGCCGGGGCGGTGCGCTGGGCGGCGACGAGTTTGTACAGGCGAGGCACGGTGATGACGCTGGCGGTCGCCCGGTACCTGGTGATCGCGTCGGGGAACGCGGGCGGGTCGGCGACGACCATGGTGCCGCCCGCGGCGAGCGTGAGCACGCCGTACTCCATCATCACCTGGCTGCCCAGCGACCCGAACACCAGGTAGCGCCGCAGCCGGGAGGCCAGTTCGCGGATCGCCGGCGGCCACGCCTCCGGGCGGGCCGTCCACGCGGCGTTCATGGCGGCGTAGGTCTGTGCGCAGGCCTTGGGTGTGCCGGTGCTGCCGCTGGTGTAGACGAGCCGGGCGACGTCCTCCGGCCGGCCGGACAGGCGCAGCGGACCGTCGTCGCCGGACGCGGCCAGCAGCTCGGAGACGGTCAGCGTGCGCGGTGCGTGCTCCGGCCCGGTGGCCGCGTCGGTCACGACCGCGGTGATGTCCTGGTGGAGCACGTGGCGCAACTGGCCGTCGGGCAGCCCGGGCCGCACACCGACGGCCCGGGCTCCCACGACGTAGGCGGCGATCGTCGCGGCGAACGCCTCCGGGGTGACGCCGAGCATCATGGCGAGGCCGTCCCCCGGCCCGACGGCCGCGGCGCGCAGCCCGGCCGCGATCCGCCGGACGAGGCCGAGCATCTGTGCGCCGGTGACGGCACGG
This sequence comes from Microbispora sp. H10670, assembly GCF_014161385.1. NCBI lineage: Bacteria > Bacillati > Actinomycetota > Actinomycetes > Streptosporangiales > Streptosporangiaceae > Microbispora > Microbispora sp. H10670. Next base: position 120,130 of record NZ_JABBWW010000002.1, read on the forward strand.
GCGCCGTGCTCGAAGACGGGCCGGTCCCCGGCCGCCTCCAAAAGGTCCAGAACGGCACGCGGGTACGGCTCAGCCGGCGTCGGCAAGGCACTCCTTGACGAAGACGGCCAGGGGCTGCTGGTGCACCTCCGGCAGGTTCCACTGGTTCTCCAGGTTCTCCGCGAGGTGGTGGACTCCGGCCGGCGCGCCGTCCCGGTAGTGCCGCACCACGGGGTGCAGGTAGCTCGCGTCGTGGGCGTTGACGACGTCGTTCTCGACGACCCTCGGGATCGAGATGTCGAACGGGTCGACGGCGTCGTGGCCCTGGCCGTACTCCAGCGTGACGACGAACGTGTGCCGGGCGCCGCCGAGGCCGCCGTCGGCCACGTACGCCACCGGGACCTCCTCCTGGTACAGCGCGGTGCCTCCGGTCACGGTGACGACGTCGCCGAGCACGCCGAACTGCTGCCAGAGCGCCGACGAGCGGTCGACCCGGGCGATGATCGCGTCGCTGATCGCCTCCGGAGTGGGCTCGACCCGCTCGGCCGGCCAGGTCGCGCCGTGGTACCGGGTGGTCAGGATCCGGTAGAGCGCACGCACCCCGTACCGGAAACCGTGGATGAACCCGCTGGTGCCCTTCTTGAAGTCGCGTTGCTGGGTGATCGTGCCGGCGAAGTACAGATCAGGCACGTTGACGGACTCGTACGCCGGCGTCTGCTCGGGGAAACGGTCGTTGATGACCAGCGCGGGCCGGCAGCCGTCGTCGAACACCGAGGCGTCGAAGCGGAAACCGGTGCACACGACCACCCGGTCGTAGAACAGCTCGCGCAGCGCCTCCACGGTGCGGGCGTAGCGGAACAGCACCCGGTAGCCGCCGTCGGCGCGGCGTTCGATGCTCTCCACCGTGCCGTCGAGGACCGTGTTCTGGGACTTCAGCTGGTAGCTGTCGAGGAAGTTGTTGTTCACCGCCCGCAGGTGCCCGACGTAGTGCGACTGCCAGGCCATCCTGACCGAGTGCGGCCCGGCGACGTGGATGACCGCGGCCTTGGCCATGAGCGCGTCGGCGGTCTCGAACCCCGAGTTGCCCTTCCCGATAACCAGGACCCGCTGGTCGGCGAAGGACGCCGGGTCGGTCTCGAACGTGTCGTAGCGTTCGGCGAGCTCGACGCCCGGGATCGGCGGGACGTGCAGCTGGGAGACCCCGGTGGCCACGACCAGCCGCCGCCCCCGCCATGAGCGTCCGCTGCCGTCGGTGGCGGTGAACCCCTCGTCGTCCCGGCCGATCCGGACGACGTCGACGTCGTAGTGCACCTTGACGCCGGTCGCCCCCGCGTAGTCGGACAGGTAGCGTACGAGATCGTCGGCCTGCGGGAAGTACTCCTCGCTGTAGCGGGTGAACAGCAGCTCGGGATCGTCGCTCAGCAGCGAGTTCCAGTCCATCCGCAGCCGCAGCTCCGGGTCCTGGTACCCCGTGTGCACCTTGTTGATGGAGATCAGCTGGCGGTGCCGCGGGAACCGGGTGAAGAAGGTGCCCGGCCCGGATCCGCGTTCCAGGACGACGTAGTCGTGACCGCCGTGTTCGAGCAGTGCGGCCAGCTGCAGCCCGGCCGGTCCGGCCCCGATGATCAGGTAGTCATGCGCCATGAGCCGGAAGCTACGGGCGAATTCTCATAGGATTCTGAGAATCGGCTGTCTACGGTCCGGGCATGCCCGCCGTCGAAGACACCATCGACCTCAGCGCTCCGCTGCGCTCAGCCGACCTGCACCGCGCCGCGACACCGGTGTCCGTCGTGGTCGGCACGGCCGTCCGCGACCGCGTGGAACGCGGCCGTGACTTCCTCCGCGACGTGCGGGAGGACGAACGTCCGGTGTACGGCGCGACCACCGGCTTCGGCGCCCTGGTCGGGTTCGCCGGCCGGGAGGAGGAAGCGGACCAGTGTGACAACACCCTGGCCCACCTCGGCGCCGGGCAGGGGCCGGATCTGCCCCACGACGTGAGCCGGGCCGCGCTCCTCGTGCGCGCGTGGTCGCTCGCCCAAGGGGCGTCGGGGGTTTCGGCACACGTGGTCGACGGGCTCGCCGCGATGTTCACGACGACGTTCGTCCCGGCGATCCCGCGCTACGGCTCGGTCGGCGCGAGCGGGGACCTGATCCCGCTCGCCTATGCCACCCAGGCGCTGCGCGGACGGGGACAGGCCTATCTCGGCGGCTCGCGGATGCCCGCGGCCGAGGCGCTGCGCCAGGCCGGGCTGACCCCGTTGACGCTCGACGGCCGGGACGCCCTCGCGCTCGTCAACGGCACCTCTCTCACCACGGCCGCGACCGCCCTGGCCCTGGACAGCGTCCGGTCCTCGCACCGCGCGATGCAGGCGCTCACCTGTCTCCTGGTCGATCTGCTCGGCTGTGACCCGGGCTTCCTCCACCCGCGCCTGCTCGGCGCCTACGGCCATCCCGGCGCGATCGACGTCGCCGACGGCATGCGCAAGACCCTCGCCGGGATCCTCCCGGCCGGCACACGGGCGCTGCAGGAGCCGTACAGCATCCGCTGCTCCCCGCAACTGCTGGGCGCCGCCGAGGACGCCCTGCGTTACGTCGACGGCGTCGTCGCGGCCGACCTGTCCAGCGTCAGCGACAACCCGCTGTTCTTTCCCGACGACGACCTGGTCGTGCACGGCGGCAACTTCTTCGGGCAGCCGGCCGCGTTCGCCGCCGACGTCCTGGCGACGGTCACCGCCCAGCTCGGCAACCTCGCCGAGCGGCAGCTCGACCTCCTGGTCGACCCGGCCCGCAACGGCGGCCTGCCCCCGATGCTCGCCGCCGGACCCGGCCGTCAGCACGGGATGCAGGGAGTGCAGCTCGCCACGACCGCGTTCGTCGCCGAGATCCGCCGCGCCGCCGTGCCGGCGAGCATGCAGAGCCTGCCGACCAACCTGCACAACCAGGACGTGGTGCCGTTCGGCACCCAGGCCGCCCTTCGCGCCTACGACATGGCCGACCTGCTGCGGCTGCTCTGCGGGTCGCTGGCGGTGGGGCTGCGGCAGGCGGCGCACGTCGGCGCCCGCCGCCCCACGGCCCCGGGCTGCGCGGCGCTCCTCGACACCCTGGTCGAGGCGATCCCCGCGGTCGATCCCGACCGCCCGCTGGACGCCGATGTCCGCAAGGCCGCCGAGCTGCTCACCGCGACACTCCCTCTGTGAGCGACAGCCTCCGGGTTCTCGCCGACAGGCGTTCCGCACCGGGCCCCCGCGTCGCTAGGGTCCGGTGCCATGGTCACCCCCCTGGAGCCCGACGACCCGCGCGTACTGGGTGAGTTCACACTGAGCGGACGGCTCGGCGAGGGCGGGCAGGGGGTGGTGTTCCTCGGCCGGTCGCCCCGTGGCGAACCGGTCGCGGTGAAGGTGCTCAAGTCGGGGCTCGACTCTTCGGTGAAGGAGCGGCTGGTCCGCGAGCTCGGCGCGATTCGCGGAGTCGCGCCCTTCTGCACCGCCCGGGTGCTGACCGCGATGGTCGACGGGCGGATGCCGTACGTGGTGAGCGAGTTCATCGACGGGCCTTCTCTGCAGCACCGGGTGGATTCCGGCGGTCCGCTGCTGGGCGGCGAGCTGGAACGCCTCGCGGTCGGCACGGCCACGGCGCTGGCGGCCGTTCACGCGGCCGGGATCGTGCACCGGGACTTCAAGCCGGCCAACGTGCTGCTGGGGCCGGACGGCCCAAGGGTGGTGGACTTCGGCATCGCCAGGCACGGCGAGAGCGACACGATCACGGCGGGCCCGGTCGGCACCCCGGCCTACCTGGCTCCCGAGCAGATCGCCGGAAACCCGGCCACGCCCGCCTGCGACGTGTTCGCCTGGGGAGCCACGATCGTCTTCGCCGCCACGGGCCGCCCGGCCTTCGGCGCCGCCGGCGTCCCCGCCGTCCTGCACCGGATCCTGACCGCCGAGCCCGACGTCTCGGCGCTGCCCCGGCCGCTGCGCGGAGTGGTCGAACGCTGCCTCGCCAAGGACCCCGCCCGCCGGCCGGCCTCCCGCGACCTGCTGTTGGAACTCGTCGGTGCCACCCCCGACCCGCTTCGGGCGGGCGCGGCCGCGGCGGCCACAAGGCCGGTACGGCAGGGCGGGACGACCGCGACCCTCCCGGCCGTCCCCGCCTCGGGTCCGGCTTCCCGTACCGGGATCGTCGCCGGGGCGGTGGCCGCCGTGGCCGCGCTGTCGGTCACCGCCGTCCTGCTGGGGCCGCGCCTGCTGTCCACCGGCCCGGCCGGCACCTCGTCGCACACCGCCGAGTCACCGGCACCGCCCGCCGGCTCCAGGCCAGGGGAAACCGTCGCGGAAGACAGCGCGGCCCAGGACGACGCCGTGGCAACGGACGACACCGCGGCGACGGACGGCGCCGAGGGGGACGCCGCGGCGACTCCGAAGGCCGCTCCCGTCCCGTCGACCACCCCCGGCGGGACGGTTCCGGCCGCGTTCGCCGGCACCTGGGGAGGCCATCTCGTGCCCGACGAGCTCGTGGGAACCAGCGAGGCCGACGTCCAGATCGTGCTGGAGCCGGGCGGGCGCACCGGAAGCTGGAAGGACACCGACAGCTCGTGCCGGGGAGTCCGGACGCTGACGCGCAGCTCCGAGACGGCACTCGTCTTCCGGCTGGACAGGTGCGCCCCGGGCAGGATCACCCTGACCCGGACCGGCGAAGGGCTCGCCTACCGATCGGACGGCAACGAGGGCGACGTCACCTTCCAGGGCCTCCTGATCAAGGACTGACGACTCCAACGGAGCAACCCGCGCAGACGGGCGACGCCGTCGCGATCTCCGATTGTGGATAGACAGTGTCTACTCGGGGCTGGTAGACACTGTCTATGAAGACTGAGGGCTCCCTGCGGGAGCGGCTCGTGGAGGTCGGGGTCCACCTCGTGATGACCGAGGGAGCCGCCGCCGTTGGCCTGCGGGAGATCGCCCGCCGGGCGGGGGTGTCGCACGGCGCGCCGCGCCGGTACTTCCCCACCCACCACTCGCTGCTGTCGGCCATCGCCCGCCGGGGCTTCGCCGACCTCGAAGCGCGGTTCTCCGCCGCCATGGCGGGGCTGACCTCACCGCGCGACCTGCTGGGAGTGTTCGCGCGGGAGTACGTCGCGTACGCGCTGGAGTGCCGCGGCATGTTCGAGCTGATGTTCCGCCACGAACTGCTCGACAGCGACAGGCACGGGTCGGACGGGCCGAGGTTGCGGGAGTCCACGCTGCCGCTGTTCGAGCGCCTGGTCGCGCTGGTCGCCGAGTGCCGGAGCGCGGCGAACCCGCCGGAGGAGCCCGCGGTGACGGCGGCCGCCTTCTGGTCCGCCCTGCACGGGCTCGCGCAGCTGTGGACGTGGGGCAGCCTGCGACTCGTCCTCGACGCCAACGGCGCGGTGCCGGACGGCGAACGCCTCGACCGGCTGGTCGCCGAGGTGCTGGACGCCCACCTCGGGCCCGCGGCCCCGTGACCGGAGCCCCGCGACCCCGCCTGGCGCTGACGGTGAGCGCGGCGGGTGCGATGGTCGTCGCCCTGGACGGCACCGTCCTGGTCGTGGCGCAGCCCAGCCTGCAGCGCGACCTCGCCGCGAGCCTCACGCAGGTCCAGTGGACCAGCACCGGTTACATGGTCGCGGTGGCCGCGCTCCTCGTCGTCGCAGGACGGCTCGGCGACCGCTACGGCCATCGGCGCATGCTGTTCGCCGGCGTGCTCGGCTTCGCGGCCGCCTCGGCCGGCATCGCGCTCGCGCCCGCGATCGGCTGGGTGATCGGCCTGCGGGTCCTCCAGGGCGTGTTCGGCGCGCTGCTCCAGCCGGCGACCCTCGCGTTGCTGAGGCTCGCCTACCCGGCGGACCGGCTCGGGACGGCGATCGCCGTCCGCACCGGCGCCATCGGCGTGGCCGGCGCCGCCGGGCCGGTCGTGGGCGGGGTCGTCGTCGCGGAGCTGGGCTGGCGCACCGTCTTCGTGCTCCAGGTCCCGATCGCCGTCCTGATCGCCGCGCTCACCCTCGCCGTGCGCACACCCCGCCCCCAAGGCTCCGTACGGACGCGGCTCGACCTCACGGGCGCGGCCCTGCTCACGGTCGTGCTGGCGCTCGGAGTCCACACGCTGGCCGGCGTGCCCGGGCACGGGTGGACCGCCGGGCCGACGTTGCTCGGGTTTCTCGCCGTCGCGGGCCTGTCGGCCGTGTTCGCGGCACACGAACGCCGGGCCGCGCACCCGATCGTGCCGGCCGCGGTGGCCCGGTCCCTGCCGGTGACGGCGTCGATGCTGCTCCTGCTGGCCGTCACCAGCGGCGTGTTCGGCGCGTTGTTCGCCGTCACCTTCGTGCTGCAGCAGGGGCTCGGGCTCGGCCCGCTCGCGGCGGGTGTGCGGCTGCTTCCGGTGACGGTGGTCATGGTCCTGGGCGCGCCCGTGGCAGCCGCCGCCGTGCGCCGGTACGGCCCGCGCCGTACGGCTGTCGCCGGGACGGCGCTCGCGGCCCTCGGCGTCGCGTGCGTGGCCCGGCTCGGCCCGGACGGCCCGTGGACGGCCACCGGCGCCGCCTTCGCCCTGGTCGGCGCCGGGTTCGCGGCCGTCATGGTCACCGCGACCGGGACCGTCGTCGGCGACGCCCCGGCCCGGTACGCCGGAGTCGTCGGCGGGCTCAAGCAGACGGTGATGAACATCGGCCCGAGCCTGGGCATCGCCGTGGCCGCCGGGGTGACGGCCGTGGAGGCCCCCGCCACAGGATCCGCCCTGGGGTCCACCCTGCCGGTCATGGCGGGGCTCGTCGTCCTCGGCCTGTTACCGGCGTCGCTGCTGCCCGCCGGGCCGGCCCCGCGCCCCACGGCACAGCCGGCCGCGGAGGCGGGGGACGCGTAGGCCGCCTCACCGCGCCCTCACAGCGCCCTCACCGTGCCCCGCGGGCGGGCCTGGGCGCCGTCAACCGGACGAGGAACGACTCCGCCCCGGCGACCCGCACGCGCTGGAGGTGCACGGGCGTGAGGCCCTGACGGAGGGCGAGGGGCAGGTCGCCGACGCCGGGAAGCAGGACCACGGCGGTCCCACCGGGTGCGAGCACCCGGCGCACCTCCGCCCACCACCGTGCGGGGGACGCGGCGAGCAGGCCGCCGGGAGGGACCTGACCGCCCCAGGGCGGGTTGGCCAGCACACGGTGGGCGACACCGTCCCGCACCGGCAGCCGTCCGGCGTCGGCGCGGCCGACGGCGACGGGCAGCCCGGCCGCGTTCTCCCGGGCCGCCGTCACCGCCCGCCCGGCCAGGTCGAACCCGTACAGGCGGGCGCCCGGACACTGCCCCGCCGCCTCGATCAGCAGCGTCCCGGCGCCGCAGCAGGGATCGAGCACCGTGTCGCCCGGCTCGACGCCGGCCATCGCCACCATGGCGGCGGCCAGCGGGGGGTGCAGGCTCCCCGGGACCGACTGCCGCTTGTACTCCCGCCGATGCAGGGGACGCTCGGCGATCCGCAGCAGGAGCGTGGCCCGCTCGCCGTCCAGCGTGACCCGCCAGCCGCTGTGGCCCGGCGGCGGCGCGCCCGCGCCGCGCCGCGAGTGGTAGCCGACCCCCAGCCGGCCGGCCAGGACGCGGCCCACCGCGTCCTCCACGTCGTACCTGGTGAAGGTGCGCCTGCCCAGGAACGACGCCGACACCTCCACGCCGGTGAGCCCGCGGGGGCCGCCATGGTCACGGCGCAGCCGCGCCAGCGCGGCGAGATCGGCCGCGCCGGCGAGCCCCGCGAGCGCGGCGGCGCCCTGCCGGGACGCGCCGACGTCCGGGCCCTGCGCCGCCAGCAGGAACACGTCGTCCGCCGTGCGCAGGCCCAGGGCGGGCAGGCGCGAGGCGCGGAACCGCACCTCGCGATGCCCGATGTGAGTGATGACGCCGAGGCCGCGCCGCAGAATCTCGGCGGCGAGCGTCGGCTCCAGCCCGTGGACGCACCGCGCCACCAGGCTCGCCGCCGTCACGGGACGGCGGGAGCGCTGGGACGCGGAGCGGTGAGAGTGACAGCGCGAACGCGCATGGTGATCCTTCTTCTCCCGCGTCGGCCCGGGACGGCACCGCGCCGCCCCGCCTCGTCGGCGACGGGTCGTGCCTCGCTTCGCCGACGGCGGCTAGCGGAGGTGGAAGAAGGACGTGAACGTCATGGCGGCGATCCTAGGGCGCGGGAAGCAGGTGATCAACCCGGCAGCGTCTCCACCGACGAGCGCTCCGGGCGATCGGAAGGCGTGCTCTGATAATGTGCCGTCCACGGCGGCGACGACGCGAGGAGGTGAGCCCCATTACCGCTGAACAGGTCGGGTGCTCCCTTCTCCCCGTGCGTACGGTCCCCTAGAGCGAGGCGACCGCGGGAGCGCCCTCGGCATTCCCGGAAGGCTCCCCATGTCACTGTCATCCCGCTCCCCTGCTCCCTCCCCTGCTCCGCCCGCGATCGTGACCCGGCTGCGCGCCGCCGGTTGCGTGTTCGCCGAGGACGAGGCCCGTCTGCTGGTCGCCGCCGCGCGTACGCCGGTCGAACTCGACGCCATGGTGCGGCGGCGTGCCGACGGGCTGCCGCTCGAACACGTCCTCGGCTGGGCCGAGTTCTGCGGCCTGCGGCTGGCCGTCGAGCCCGGGGTCTTCGTGCCCCGGCCGCGCACCGGGTTCCTCGTCCGCCAGGCCGCCGCCCTCACCCGCCCGGGGGCCGTCGTCGTCGACCTGTGCTGCGGAACGGGGGCGCTGGGCGCGGCGCTGGCCGCCGCCGCGGGGCCGATCGAGGTGCACGCCGTGGACGTCGATCCCGCCGCCGTGCGCTGCGCCCGCCGCAACCTCGCCGAGGTGGGCGGCCGGGTGTACGAAGGCGACCTGTACGCGCCGCTGCCGGCCGCCCTGCGGGGCCGGGTGGACGTCGTCGTCGCCAGTCCGCCGTACGTGCCCACCCGGGCCATCGGCCTGCTCCCGCCCGAGGCGCGCGAACACGAGCCGAAGGTCGCACTCGACGGCGGCGCAGACGGGCTCGACGTCGTACGGCGGGTCGTCGCCGGGGCGTCCGGATGGCTGGCGCCGGGCGGGAGCCTTCTGGTGGAGACGAGCGAGAGCCAGGCGGGCAAGACCGCCGAAGCAGTCGCCCGCGCCGGACTCGTCACCCGCCTGACCTGCGACGACGAGCTAGACGCCAGCGCCATCATCGGGACCCTGCCCGTACCGGCCGGCTGAGCGGCAGGACGCGGGCGGTCCCTACCTGCGCCGTTCGCGGGAGCGGGGCCGCCGGGCGGGCGCCCGGCCCGCCGTCGGCGCCGCCTCCGCCTGCCAGCGCTCCGGCCAGTGCGCCGGGCGGGTCAGCGAGGGTGGCAATACGGTCGCGGCGTCGCCCCTGGCGGCGTTGAGCTGGGCCTGGGTGAGGAAGAGGCATCCGGTCAGGTCGGCGCCGCCGAGGCCGGCGCCCCGCAGGTCCGCGCCGATCAAGTCGGCGCCCCGCAGGTCGGCTCCGGTCAGGTCCGCGCCGATCAGGTACGCCCCCCGCAGGTTGGCGCCGCGCAGGTCGGCCTTCCTGAGCCGGGCGCCGATGAGGTCGGCTCCCCTGTGGTCGGGCGCGCGGCCCCCGGCGCCGGCCCGGGCCAGCTCGCTCGTCCGCAGCAGCAGCACGTTGACCTTCTCCCGGTGGGCGGCGACGTCCACGTCGAGCAGCTCGCCGGGAGCGCCCATGGTGAGGTGCTCGGTCTCCTCGATCGCGCGGCGCACCTCGGAGTGGATCGGGCGGGCCGCGGGCAGGGAGAGCGCCTCGTGCAGGTACCACAGCAGTTCGTGCAGGTTCCGCATGACCGGGAAGACCTCGAACATCCGCGCCGCGGTGTCCGGCTCGTCGCGCCAGCTGCGCCCGAAGGTGACCTGGGAGACCTTCTGCCCCGCGCCGAAGCAGTCGAACACGGTGCAGCCGGGGAAGCCGCTGTCGCGCAGCCGGGAGTGGATGCCGCAGCGGAAGTCGGACTGGAGATTGGGGCACGGCCGCCCGGCGTCCTTGCTGATCGCGAAGTCCGCCGAGGCGGCGAAGGGCAGGGCGACGCAGCACAGCCCGAAGCAGCTCGCGCAGTCGGCCCGCAGGGCGAGCCTGTCGCCGCCGGGCGCCGATTCGGCGCCCGAGCGGGCGTGGTCGTGCGTGTCGGGCACGTGCTTGATCTCCTCGTGTCCGGTGGGGGCCGCGCGGCCTGTCAGAGGCTCAGGCATGGCTCCGGTGTCCTCCCGTGCGATCGTCGGGGTGGGTCAGGCGCCGGACCAATCGGACCAGCCCGGCGCGGCGCGCTTCGGGGCCGTCCCCGCCGACGCCGGCCGTGATCATCCGCACCACTTGCGGGGCTGTGAACCACCAGGTCGCCAGCGCGTACACCGCGTAGACCAGATGCGCCGGGTCGGCCTCTCCGGTGATCAGCCCCTCTTCCTGCGCGGCGGCGAAGGCGGCGACCTTGCCGGCGTAGTGCGCGGCACGCTCGTCCTCGGCGGCCACCTCGGCGCGGCCGCGTTCCAGCCCCTCCCAGGTGAGCAGGCGCAGGAAGTGCGGATGGGCACAGTGGTAGTCGAAGACCCGCCCGGCGTACTCGCCGAGGTCGGTCAGGTGCGCGCCGGTCAGCGGCACGGCGGCGGCCACCTTGGCGAGCTCGGCCTCCAGGACGGCGGTGAACAGCTGCCGTTTGCCGCCGAAGTACTGGTAGATCCGCTCCTTGTTCACCCCCGCGCGTACGGCGACGCGGTCCACCCGCGCGCCCTGCGGCCCGTGCTCGGCGAACTCCTCCACCGCCGCCTCCAGCAGCAGCCGCCTCGTCCTGGTGGTGTCCCATGCCATGGGAGCAGCCTACAGAATTCCAACCGCACAGTTGGAATCACGACAGTGCCCGTGCCATACTCCAACCGATCAGTTGGAGATTTCGCCGGCCGGCCTACGCTCCACGCCAGGTACGACAGATGGGAAACACGGCATGACCGCCACACCCTGGACCACCCGCGAGGTCGTCGACGCCTTCTTCGCCCGATTCGCCGCCGGTGATGTGACCGGCCTGGTCGATCTCTTCGCCGACCGGGTGGACTTCCTCGTCCCGGGCGCGCCCAACGTGCCCTGGACCGGGGCCCGCTCCGGCAAGGAGCAGATCGCCGAGTTCTTCGCCGTGCTCGGCACCGCGCTCACGCCCGCACAGGAGTTCACGATCGACGCCACCATCGTCGAGGACGGGCACGCGGTGGTGACCGGACGCAGCCGCTTCGGTGTGCTGTCCACGGGCAGGTCGTTCCTGAACGAGTTCGCCCTGCACTTCACCGTCGCCGACGGCAGGATCGTCGGTTACCGCATGCACGAGGACAGCCACGCGATCAGCGCCGCGTTCGCGGCCTGACCCCTCCCGGTGGAGCGGCGGGCGCTCCCGTTCGGGACCGGCGCCCGGCAGGGTCGCGCAATGAACCAGTATCGCCGCTGATCCGGCCTTCACTGGACCAGCACCGCGACATCGCCGCTGAGACGATTCCGGCAGTCACAGGAGTCCCAGTAAGGAGTGCCCCAGATGTCGCAGAAGATGTCCGAAGTGTTCGAGGTCCACCAGGACGACTACGCCCAGCCGGAGGCCGCGTTGAACCCCAACCACAACGAGACCTCGGTGTTCGAGGTCCACGAGGACGGCTACAGCGCACCGGAGTCCGCCCTGACCTACAACCACAACGAGGTCGCGGTCTTCGAGGCCCACGAGGACGCCTACACCCAGCCGGAGGCCGCCCTGAACCTCAACCACAACGAGGTTCTGATCGAGGCGTGAGCCGCGTCCGCCTCCCGGAGCCGGTGAGCCCCGGGAGGCGGCCGCCGCCGTCGGTCGTGACGTCGTACGGGAGGCCATGTGAGTGATGAGTCCCGTCCCGCCGGGGCGGCCGAGTTGCTGGCGCACGCACGGGAGCGTTCCGCCGGAAGAGCCTTCGACGAGGCGGAGCGGGCGTTCCGGGCCGCCGCCGGCCAGGCCCGGCGCCAGGGCCAGAACGCGCTGCGGATCCACGCCCAGTGCGAGCTGGCGAGTGTGTGGCGTACGTGCGGCGGCTACCGCAGGGCGGGGCTGCTGTTCGCTCTCACTCTTCCCGCCGCGGAGCGGGTCTTCGGCCCGGAGTCGGTGGAAGTGGCCAAGGTGTGCAACGAATGGGGGGTGCTGGGCAAGTACACCGGCCGATTCCAGCAGGCCGAGGCCCTCTACGGGCGGGCCTTGGCGATTCTGGAGGCGGCCCGCGGCGGTGAGCACGAGGACGTGGCCACCGTCTGCCACAACCTGGGCGGGCTCGCCCACGCCCGTGGCGACCACGAGGCCGGTGAGCCGTGGGCTCGCCGGGCGGCGGAACTCCGCGCCCGGCTCCTCGGTGAGCGTCATCCGAGGGTGGCGGCGGACCTCGCCGCCTGGGCCGCGCTCGTGGAGGGCCGCGGACGCCCGGACGAGGCCGAGGCGCTGCTCCGGCGTGCCCTCGCCGTCTTCGAGGAGGCCTACGGCCCGGAGCACCACGATGTCGCCGCCGCGCTGCACAACCTCGCCGCCCTGAGGCATCGTCGCGGTGACCTGGACGAGGCCCTGGCCCACTACCTCCGCGCCCTGGCCGTCAAGGACGCGGTCCTGGGGCCGGGCCATCCCGAATCCGCCATCACCCTGATCAACCTCGGCGCCCTGTACCGCGCCCGCCACCAGCCCGGCGAGGCCCACGCCTGCTACGGCCGCGCCGTGGAGCTGCTGCGGCGGGCGGCGCCGGACCACCCTCATCTGGCGGCGGCACGCCGCGGCCGGGCGGCCGCCTGCGCGCCCCCGGCGCCGCCCGCGAACGAGAAGTGAGAGACCGAATCGTGAACGTACGCGTGTCCGGCTGCGGCGCCCTGCTGTGGGACGCCGGCCAACTGGTCTGGGACGACTATCTCGACCATCGCCAGTTCGCCCTCGCCGACGGCGTCGAGCGCGTGCTGCGGTGGTTCACCGGATTCCGCGACCTGGGCTCGGTGAGAGAGCTGGGCGGCGATCCCGGCGAGGCCGCCCACTGGCACCAGGTCGCCACCGTGCTGGCCGAGCACGACATCCTGATCGCGAAAAATGGACCCCGCCACCAGCGCGAACAGGCCATAGAAGAGGCCTGGCAGCCGTGGGGGCGGCTGGCGCGCGCCTACCACTTCTCCACCCGCTCCCACGCCGGCACCGCCATGCGCACCGCCGAACAGGACAACGAGGAACTCGAAGCCAAGGTTCTGACCGACCCGCCGCCTCCGGCGTTCTGGTCCCTGCCCGGCACCACCCGCCTCGCGCTGCCGGACGCCGACCCCGGCGTCTGGCGCCATCGCGACCTGTTGGACGTACTCCACCGGCGTCGCAGCCGCCGCTACTTCGGCCCCTCCGCGCTGCCGCTGGAAACCGTCGCGGCCCTGCTCAAGACCGCCGCGGGACCTCTGCCGCGGGCCGACGGCCCGCTGACCCAGGCGGGTGTCGACCTCGACCCGAACGGGGTGGTGACCGACTCCTGGCAGCGGGTGTTCAAGACCAGCCCCTCCGGCGGCGCCCGCCACCCGACCGAGGTCTACCTCTACGCGCGCAACGTCCAGGGCCTCGATCCGGGCGCCTACCACTACGCCGCCGCCGACCACACCCTCGAGTTCCTCGGCCGCCGTCTCGACGACGAGCGGCTCGTGGCCGCCGTCGGCGGCCAGGATTGGGTCGCGGGCGCCGGAGCGCTCATCTTCTACACCAGCGTCATCGCCCGAAACCAGTGGAAGTACACCTTTCCCCGGGTCTACCGGGCGCTGATGATGGACGTCGGCCACCTCAGCCAGACCGTCTATCTGCTGGCCACCGCGGCCGGTCTGCACATCACCTTCACCGCGGCCCTTCGGGACCAGGTCGTCGAAGAGCTCCTCGGCTGCGATCCCGCCCGCCACCTCGTCATCGGCACCTCCGTCATCGGCGCCCCGCCCGCCTCCTGACCCGCCCGTCCTTACCCGTACGCCGGCCTGCCGGGACCCCCGGCAGGCCGTAGGCGTACCCCATTGACAAATACAATTTTTACGTACAAGCTTGTTTTTGCGATGAGAGACGTCCTGTACCTGGAGCAGATCGAGCAGGCCGAAGCCCTGCTCAAGCCGCAGCGCATCGAGGTGCTGCGGCAACTGGCCGAGCCGCGCACCTGCACCGAGGTGGCGGCGGCGCTCGGCCAGACCCCGCAGCGGGTGTACTACCACGTCAAACGCCTGGTGGAGGCCGGCCTGGTGCAGCAGGTCTCCGAGCGGCGGGTGCGCGGCATCACCGAGGGCATCTACCGGGCGAGCGCCAGGTCCTACTGGCTGTCCCCCGGCCTCGTCGGCAGGATCGGCGGGCTGCGGCGGCGGCGGGACGAGCTCAGCCTGGGCTACCTCCTCGACCTGATGGAACAGGTGCAGGCCGACGTCGCCGCCCTCGACCGGACGGCGCCGGAACTGCCGTCCATCGGCGTCTCCGGGGAGATACGCGTGCCCCCCGAACGCCGTCAGGAGTTCCTCAACGACCTGCGGTCCGCACTTCAGGACCTGTTCACCCGCTACGGCGGCGCCGAGGGCGACGCCTTCAAACTCGCCGTGGCCTGCTACCCCAAGGGAGACGACAGTGAGTGAGCCGATGATCATCCGTGTGCGCCTGGAAGCCCCGATCAAGGAGGTGCGCCACGCGCTGACCGACCCCGCGGCGATGCGGGTGTGGCTGGCCGAGCACGCCGAGGTGGACCTGCCCGAACGGTACGAGTTCTGGGGCCGCCGCACTCCCGAGGGCGACGCGCCGCACCAGCGCCTGCTGCACGCCGACGACCACACCCTGCGTTTCGCCTGGCTGCTCGACGGCGAGGAGACCACCACGGAGATCACCCTGGCGGAGGAGGACGCCGGCTCGACCATCCTGACGCTGTCGCAGACCCACTTCGACTTCCAGGACGCCATCACCGGGGCGAGCATCCGCGGGGTGCTGCAGGTGTTCTGGTCGCTCGCGCTGTCGAACCTCGCCGACCACGTCCAGGGGCGGGAGATCGGCCCCCAGCCCGACTACACCACCACCGACTTCCGCGGTCACCTGGACATCGCCGCGCCCGTGTCCACGGTGTACGAATCGCTGATCGACTCCGACAAGGCCACCGAGTGGTTCGGCTACCCCATCGGCATCGAGCCGTACGTCGGCGGGCGCTTCGCGATGGGCGGCCTCGACGCCAACCCCCAGCCCGCCAAGATCATCGACCTGGTTCCCGACAGCACGATCTCGGTCGACTGGGGACCGATGGGCGTCGTCACCTGGGAGCTGGAGGACACCGGCGGCGCCACCCGCCTGACGTTCGTCCAGAGCGGCTTCGACACCGCCAACCCGCCATACGGCGCCTGGACCGGATGGCTGTCCGGACTCGCCGAGCTGCGCCGCTACCACGAGCGGTCGAACTGGCGGCCGATCTGGCTCGCCGACGACCCGGCCGCCTGACACGCGAGCGTAGTCGTCCCGCCGCCGAGCGACACCGGCGGCGGGACGACCGCGTCTTATTGGTAGGTTCTCCGGACAAGTAATGACATGTTACGAACGGAGGAGCGGCGCCGTGGAAGTCGAGCAGACGGTGTTGCCGGGGATCGGATTGCGACACGAGTTCACCACCCGCTCGGGCCGGCGCATCGGAGTCGTCTCGCACCGCACGGGACGGCGGGACCTCGTCATCTACGACCCCGACGATCCCGACAGAGCCTGTGAGACGGTCAAACTCAACGACGAGGAAGCCGACGCGCTCGTCGAACTCCTCGGCGCCCCCCGCATCGTCCAGCGCCTCAACGCGATGCACCGCGAGGTCGAGGGCCTGGTCAGCCTCCAGGTGCTGATCACCCCCGGCTCCCGCTACGACGGCCGTCCCATGGGCGACGCGCAGGTGCGCACCCGCACCGGCGCCTCCATCGTCGCCGTGGTCCGCGCCGGACGCGTCTTCGCCAGCCCCGCACCCGACTTCGTCCTGACCGGGGACGACATCGTGGTCGTGGTGGGCGGCGAGGAGAGCACCACCGCAGTCGCCGACATCTTCGCCAGCGGCTGAGGGCAGCGCGTGCACAACACCGCAATACTTTTCCTGGAATTCGGCGCCGTCGTCCTCGGACTCGGCATTCTCGGAGCACTGGCGCTGCGCGTCGGCATCTCCCCCATCCCTCTCTATCTCCTCGCGGGCCTGGCCTTCGGCACCGGCGGCATCCTCCCTCTGGGCACCAGTGAGGACTTCATCGCCACCGGCGCCGAATTAGGCGTCATCCTCCTTCTGCTCACCCTCGGCCTGGAATACAACGCCGACGAACTGGTGACCAGCCTCAAGGGCAACGCCCGCGCCGGTCTCGTCGACCTCCTGCTCAACGCCGCCCCCGGCGCCATCCTGGCGCTGCTGCTCGGCTGGGGACCCGTCGCCGCGGTCGCCATGGCGGGCGTCACCTACGCCACCTCCTCCGGAATCACCGCCAAGGTCCTCTCCGACCTGGGCTGGATCGGTAACCGCGAGACCCCGGTCGTGCTGTCGCTGCTGGTGTTCGAAGACCTCACGATGGCGGTCTACCTGCCGGTCCTGACCGCCATGCTGGCCGGCCTGACCCTCGTCGCCGGGGCGGTCACCGTGGCCATCGCACTGGCCGCGGTCAGCGTGGTGCTGCTGGTCGCGCTCCGCTTCGGCCGCTACATCGAGGCGTTCGTCGCCAGCCCCAACTCCGAGGTGCTCGTGCTCAAGGTGGTCGGGCTCGCACTGCTGGTGGCCGGGCTGGCCCAGCAGCTGCAGGTCTCCGCCGCGGTCGGCGCCTTCCTGGTCGGCATCGCCCTGTCCGGCGAGCTCGCCGAGGACGCCCACGCGCTGCTCGCTCCCCTGCGCGACCTGTTCGCCGCGGTGTTCTTCGTCTTCTTCGGCCTGCAGACCGACCCGACCAAGATCCTGCCCGCGGCCGGGCTGGCGGCCGGCCTCGCCCTGGTCACGATGATCACCAAGCTGATGACCGGAATCTACGCGGCCCGCCGCGCGGGCATCGCCCGCGCCGGACGGGTACGCGCCGGCATCGCGCTCATCCCCCGCGGCGAGTTCAACATCGTCATCGCCGGACTGGCCGTGGCCGCCGGAGCCCACCCCGACCTGGGCGCCCTGGCCGCCGCGTACGTCCTCATCCTCGCGGCCTTCGGCCCCCTGGCCGCCCGCCTGGTGCAGCCGCTCCTCACCAAGATCGCCGCTCGTACCGCCTGACGACCGTCCCGCGCCCCGCACCCGTGCGGGGCGCGGGACGCCAGGTGGCGACCAGAGCCGCCGCGAGGAGCAGCTCCGCGATGTCGCCGCCGTAGTACATGATCTCCGCGCCACCCCGGACCTCGGGGATCGGGGCGTGCACGTCCACCCGGAAGCCGCCGTACATCAGCTGGGCGACGACGGCGTGCACGGCGACGGCGCAGCCGAGGTACACCAGGCGGGTATGGACCCCGGGCCGGTCCGGGGCGGGATCGGGCCCGGCGATCACATAGGCGAACAGGCAGCCCGACAGCAGGAAATGCGCGTGCAGCAGCCAGTGCCCCGCCGCCGATGCCGACGCCGCGTTGTAGAGCGGCGTGAAGTAGAGCACCACGAGGCCGCCGGCGGACAGCAGCAGGGCGACCACCGGGTGGGTAACCACCCGGACGGGACGGCTGCGCAGCACGGCGGTCAGCCACCGCCCGCCGTCGGCGGGCAGGGTGCGCAGCATCAGGGTGACGGGCGCACCGAGCACCAGCGCGAGCGGCGCGTACATGCCGACGAGCAGGTGCTGGAGCATGTGACCGCGGAAGTCCGCGTGGGCCAGGGACGCGACGGGCGGCACCAGCGCGACGCCCAGCAGGACGAGCCCGCCGACGAACCCCGCCGTACGCCACCGGCTCCAGCCGCGCGCCGGATTGCGGCGGCGCGCCAGCCCCGCCAGGCGCAGGTAACCGATCGCGCAGCCGAGCACGGCCAGGACCGGCAGCGCGCCCGCGAAGTGAGCGCCGTGTTCCGTCACAGGGTCCGTCACGTCCGGCTTCCGGGCTCGACGGACCGCCCGCTCCGGGCCAGCAGGTAACCCCCGGCGACCAGCAGCGCCCCCAAAACGAGGAAGCCGATGTCCCACCACGACTGACGCGGGCCGCCGCGCACGTGATGGATGGCCAGGAGGTGATGGTCCACGACGCCCTCGACGAGGTTGAACAGACCCCACCCGGCCAGGATCCAGCCCCACAGCACCCGCGAACCCCACACCCGGCGGCGGTTCCGGGTGACCCGGGAGTACAGGAGCGCCAGCCCGATCAGGACCGCCAGCCAGCACACGGTGTGGAACAGACCGTCCCACACCGTGTTCATCTCCAGCCCGGAGACGGTGCGGGGATCGTAGTACCGCACTCCGATGTGATCGCTGTCGGTGCCGCTCAGCATGTGATGCCACTGCAGGATCTGGTGCAGCAGGATTCCGTCGACGAACCCGCCCAGTCCCACACCCAGCACGATGCCCGGCAGCCGGAGATCGGCCGGTTCCGGATCGGCGCGGGTCCCGCCTGCGGTGGTCGCCATCGCCTCGTTCACCCCTCCGTCCTCGGCACCCGTCTTCGGGTCCCCGCCAGGTTCCCGGCACGGAAGGGTCCAGTCACGCGGCCACGCGCGGACCGGCCGCGTGACCTACCAACTTTTGCGGCGCCGGAGAACGGCCCGATAGCGTGACGGCCATGGTGCGCGGATGGATACTGCCGGTCGTCTTCCTGGCATGCGGAGTCGCCGCGGCGTTCCGGCAGACGGCCCAGGGGTCCCCCGGTGCCGCCGCGACGTACTTCCTGGTGTTCCTGCTCGCCGCCGCCCTGCTGTCTCCCCTGGTGTTCCCGAGGTCGATCGGCGCGGCCGAGGCGCTGCGCCGCAGCGAGGCCGACGGCCGCCCGATCGTCTACTGGCGTTCGGGCTGCCGCTACTGCCTCCGGCTCCGGCTGCGCCTCGCCCGCGACGCGCGGCGGCTGCACTGGGTGAACATCTGGCAGGACCCCGAGGGCGCGGCGGCGGTCCGCGCCGCCACCGGCGGCGACGAGACGGTGCCGACCGTCGTGGTCGCCGGCCGCCCCCACGTCAATCCGGACCCCGAGTGGGTACGCCGCCAGCTGCCGTGACACTCCCCCTGACCGGGCCCGGTCTGGTCTCCTACTCGTCGTGGTGGGCGATCCATTTGACGCCCACGCCACCCCACTGCTTCAACCTCCTGCCGGCGCCCGCGTCGTCGCGCCGGAAGACGTTGATCCCGTAGTAGGAGAAGTCGATCCACCCGTCGCGCTCGCCTCTGCCCTGCAGCCACTTGGCGTTGACGCCGTTGAGATCGGCCGTGTCGGCCGCCACCGTGCCCCAGGTCTGCGTTCCGTCCCGGTAGACGTTCACGCCGCCCTGCGGGAAGCTGATCCATCCGTCACTGGAGCTCCTGCCCTGCACCCACCTGGTGTTCACGCCGTTGAGGTCGGCCTTGTCGGCCGCCACCGTGCCCAATTCGCCGGTGCCACTCGCGCGCATGACGTTGACTCCACCCTGGGGGAAGGTGATGGCTCCGTCGCCGCTGTTCGGTCCGCCCACCGAAGTGGCCCAGACGTTGGTGGCCCAGACGTTGGTGACTCTGAGGTCGTCCATGACGGGATTGCGCACCTGGACGGCGGTGGTGAGGGTGTGCTGCCG
This sequence comes from Microbispora sp. H10670, assembly GCF_014161385.1. Taxonomy (NCBI): domain Bacteria; kingdom Bacillati; phylum Actinomycetota; class Actinomycetes; order Streptosporangiales; family Streptosporangiaceae; genus Microbispora; species Microbispora sp. H10670. The sequence goes on from NZ_JABBWW010000002.1 coordinate 139,797, forward strand.
CCTGGTGCTGTTGGAGACGGCGACGAGGGTGTAGGTGGTCTCCCGCTTCGGGGTGGCGTTCAGTCGCACGGCGTACCTGCCCTGAGGCCCGGTGGGCGGGCCCGGGGGAACCGGCTCGTGTCCGCCGGGGAACCGGATCTCGTAGGCGAAGTCGGCGGACCCCTCCCAGCTCAGCGTGACCGGTGTTCCGGCGTCGACGATCTCGCTCTCCGGGCGGAGGTCGCGTGGCGCCGGGGCGGTCTTCACCAGCGCCACCACCGCGTGCCTGTCCGCCGCCTGCCCGGTCCGGGTCCTGCCCGCGTTCTCGGTCACCCTGAGCACGGCCAGGCCGACGGCCGGCGCGACGGGGACATCCTTCAGCGTCAGCACCATGTGGCCGCCGGGTTCGAACCTGGGCCGGCCACCGGCCTGGTCGGTGACGCGGACGGCGTCGGTGCCCTGTGTCTGGACGGCGAGTCGCTGGGAGGGGCCCGACCGGGGGAAGTACTCCCCCTCGCTGCCGACCTTGCCCAGGTCCGGCGTGAGGTGGACGGCGCCGTCGCCGACGGGCACCTGAACCGTGATCGTCCGCCAGAAGACCGCCTGCTCCCCGGTGTTGGTGACGAGAAGGTGGACGGTCCCCGTGGACGCGGCAGGCGCTCCCGGCACCGACGCCTCCAGGGGCGCCGGGTCGGTGAGGAGGGTGTAGGTCAGCAGGGTCATGCTCACGACTCCTTCGCGCAGGGACGGCGGAAGATCACCCCCTTGATCCAAACCCCGGCATTGGAGCGTGACAAGAACAGCAAAGGAGGCCATAGCAGGGCGAATCAGCAACTCCATCGGCGTCTTGACAAGCCTTCCGACCAGCCGTCACAAGCGGCATCGGCCGCGCTCACGCCTTCAGCAGTTGCCGTACCCGCGCGGCCTCCCTGGTGAGATGGTCGCGCTCCGGCACGCTGGCGGCGGCACGGGACGCCTCGGCGTACAGCTCCGCCGCTCGGGCGAGGTCGCCGGCGCGTTCGTGCAGGTACGCCGTCACCGCGGCGTACCGGGGCAGGCCGGGGTCCACCCCGGCCAGCGCCGCCAGGCCGGCCTGTGGTCCGTCCGCCTCCCCCACCGCCACCACCCGGTTGAGCCGCACCACCGGGCTGCCGGTGAGGAGCAGCAGTTCGTCGTACCACTCCACGATCTGCACCCAGTCGGTCTCGGAGGCGCTCCGGGCGTCCGCGTGCAGCGCGGCGATCGCGGCCTGCGCCTGGTATTCGCCCAGCCGGTCACGGGCCAGCGCGGTCTGCAGGATCGTCACCCCCTCGGCGATCAGGCCGGTGTCCCAGCGCGATCGGTCCTGCTCGGCGAGCGGCACCAGACGGCCTCCCGGGCCGGTCCGAGACGTACGGCGCGCGTGGTGCAGCATCATGAGCGCGAGCAGCCCCGCGACCTCTGGCTCGTCGGTCAGGGCGGCGAGCTGCCGGGTGAGCCGGATCGCCTCGGCCGCCAGGTCGACGCTCCCTCCGTACCCCTCGTTGAAGACGAGGTAGAGCACCCGCAGCACCGTGCCGAGATCGCCGGGCTGGTCGAGCGGCAGCCCCGCGATCTTCCGCTTGGCCCGGCTGATCCGCTGCGCCATGGTCGCCTCGGGGACGAGGTACGCCGCCGCGATCTGCCGGGTGGTCAGGCCGCCGACCGCGCGCAGCGTCAGCGCGACGGCCGAGGCCGGCGGCAGGGTGGAGTGCGCGCACAGGAAGTAGAGCCGCAGCGTGTCGTCCGTGGCGGGCGCCGGACCGGCGGGAGGCTCGGCCTGTACGGCCACCTCCCGCCCCCGCCGCGACGCCTCGGCACGCGCGGCGTCGAGGAACCTGTGCCAGGCGACCGCGACGAGCCACGCCTTCGGATCGCGCGGTGGGTCGTCCGGCCAGGTCGCCAGCGCCCGGATCAGCGCATCCTGCACGGCATCCTCGGCCGAGGCGAAGTCGGCTCCGCGCCGGACGAGGACACCGATCACCGCGGGCACGAGCTCCCGCAGCAGCGACTCGTTCACTCGGTGACCGTGGGCGGCTCGGCGAGGAACGGCCGGACCTCGAGCCACTCGTGGATCGGCTCGCCGCGGGGCCCGGGAGCGGCGGACAGCTCCCCGGCCAGCTGGACCGCGCGGTCCCACGACTCCACGTCGATGACCATCCATCCGGCGATGAGGTCCTTCGTCTCGGCGAACGGACCGTCGGTCACCGGCGGGCGCCCCTCGCCGTCGTACCGCACGAACGCGCCCTGGGGCGACAGCGCCTGGCCGTCGACGAACTCGCCCGTCTCCTCCAGGCGGGCGGCGAAGTCGCGCATGAACTGCACGTGCGCGTCGACCTCCTCCGGCGTCCACTGGTCTATCGACCCGTAGTCGACGACGGGAGCCGGGCCACCGCGGTAGTGCTTCAGGATCAGGTATTTCATCGTGCTTCCCCTTCGTCGTCGGCGGCCCGTTCGGCCACTCATGCCCCTGGGACGGAGCCGACGCCACATTCTCGACACGTGGCACGAGTTTTTCCGAAGCGATTCTCCTGTCGGTGAGGTTTCTGGTGCTGGTGCTTGCTGGATGCACAAAAATCCGAGCACCTTTACATTGTAGATTCATAGTATGATCGGGGGCGATGAGCATCCCCGCGGTTCCCGAGCGGAGTGTCCCCGCACCCTCCACGCCCGATCCGTACGAGGTGTATCTCGGCGCGCTGCAGAGCCCGGAGTCCCGGCGCACGATGAAGGGCTGCCTCGACCGCATCGCCCGCCTCGTCACCGGAGACCCCGAGGCCACCGGGGCCGGGCAGCCCTGGGAGCTGCTGCGCTACGAGCACACGGTCCGCCTCCGCACGCTGATGCGCGAGCAGGGGTGGTCCGCCTCCCACGTCAACAAGCACCTGGTGGCGCTGCGGCGCGTACTCAAGGAGGCCTGGCGGCTCGGCCTGATGAGCGGCGAGGACTACCAGCGCGCCGCCGACCTGCCCGCCTACAAGCACACGCGTGTTCCGGCGGGACGGCACGTCGAGGCCGAGGCGCTCGCGGCCGCGCTGGAGGTGTGCGACGAGGACCACTCCCCCGCCGGCCGCCGGGACGGCGCCATGCTGGCGGCGCTGTATTCCAGTGGCTGCCGCCGCGCCGAGATCGCCGGGCTCAGGCTGGCCGATTTCGACCCGCACGCCCGTTCCATGCGAGTGCGCGGCAAGGGCGACAAGGAGCGGCTCGTCTACCTGACCCCGCAGGCCGTCGAACGCCTGAACCTGTGGCTCGCCGTACGCGGCCGGGCGGCCGGACCGCTGTTCTGCCCGATCAACAAGGCCGGGCGGCTGCGCATGGCCCACATGACCGGCCAGGCCATCGCCGACATCGTCTCGCGGCGCCTGGCCGCCGCCGGGGCCTCGCCCCGCACCCCGCACGACTTCCGGCGCACGTTCATCGGCGAACTCCTCGACGCCGGAGTCGACCTCGCCACCGCCCAGGCCCTGGTCGGCCACGCCTCCCCCGCCACCACCGCCCGGTACGACCGGCGGCCCGAGCGCCGCCGCCGCGAGGCCGTCGACCGGCTCCGCGTCCCCGGCGCCCCGAGCTGAGCACGGTCACCCACGGCGGGTGGCGCGCACGACGACGTCGTACAGGGGGACTTCCCGGCCGCCGTCGCCCGAGAGCGTACGCACGTGCTCCTCGGCGGTGACGATCTCCCACTCCGTGCCGTCCAGGCGCGCGGCGACGGCCGCGGAGGTGACCGACGCCTCGGCCGGCGGATGATGCCCGTGACCGTGATGCCCGTGCCCGCCGGAGCCGGTGGTGTGCAGGTGCCCCACGATGAGCAGCGTGCCGCCGGGAGCCACCCATCCGGCGATGCGGTCGTAGAACTCGAGCTGCGGCATCGCCGGATGGGCGTAGTGGGTCATGACCAGGTCGAACCGCGTGTCCGGGCTCCAGACGCCCAGGTCCGCCTCGACCCACCGCACGCGTTCGCGCACAGCGCTCGCCACCCCGTTCGCCGCCGCGCGCTCGGCGGCGCGGGCGAGTGCCTCGGACGAGATGTCGGCCGCGGTGACCTCCCAGCCGTGGGAGGCGAGCCAGATCGCCTCGGCGCCGCCGCCGCATCCCGCGTCCAGCGCCGTGCCCGGTCCCAGGCCGCCGATCTCACGGGCGAGGTACGGATTCGGCGGGTTGCCGCCCATGGAACCCGGGCCTCCGTCCCGCCCCCGCTGCCAGTGCCGCTCCCAATAGTCCTTGTCGAATCCGTGCGTCATGCCCCTCATCGTGCGGACGGATACGGCAATGGCGCAAATCTTGTTGCCAATCCAGCAAACCAGTCCGCGTACAGTCTTCCAGATTGACATTGCTAGTTATTTCAGTCACTATTGAAATGACTAGCCGACGTGAACCGGCACACGATCGACAACGGAGCATGCGACGATGAGCACTGAGAAACAGCAGGACCGGCTGCTCCGCTGGGTGGAACGGGTGGCGGCCTTCTGCGTCGAGGAGTGGGGGCTGCCGCCCATCACCGGACGCATCCTCGGCTGGCTCATGATCTGCGACCCGGCCGAGCAGTCCGCCGGCCAGATCGCGGAGGTCATCCAGGCCAGCCGGGCCTCGCTCACCTCGAACATGCGCTTCCTCACGGCCATCGGCCTGGTCAAGAAGGTGAGAAGGCCCGGGGATCGCACCTCCTACTACCGCATCGAAGACGACGCCTGGCAGAAGGTCATCCAGCGCAAGCTCGAAAGCCTGAGCGCGTTCGGCGAGATCGCCGACGAAGGGCTCGACCTCGTGGGCGGCGAGGGGCACCGCACCGAGCGCATCAAGGCCGCCCACGACTCCCTGACGTGGCTGCAGAACCTCGCGGCCCGCCATCCGCTACGCCGTTAAGGAATCCCCATGCACCGCCGGCAACCCAAACTCGGGCTGATCCAGGAAACGCTGCTGCTCACTCTCCACGCCAGAGCCCTGGACGCCGGGCGGCCCAGCCCGATCCTCGGCGATATGCTCTCCGCCGACCTGGCCGGCACCATCGATTACGACTTCGGCAAGCTGAAGGTCAAGCCCAACCTCGTCCTCACCACGGCACTGCGCGCCAAGAAGCTCGACGGCGTCGTCCGCGCCTACATCGCCGCTCATCCCAGATGCGTGGTGCTCGACCTGGGCTGCGGCCTGGACACCCGGATGTTCCGCTGTGATCCCCCGCCCGGCGTCGACTGGTACGACATCGACTTCCCGGAAGTGGTGCACCTGCGGGCCGAATGTCTGCCCGGACGTTCCCACCTGGTCGGAGCCGACCTCACCAGCTCCGACTGGCTTACAGCCATCCCCGGCGACCGGCCTGCGATGATCGTCGCCGAAGGCTTGCTCCCCTTCATGCCCGGCGACTCCTTCCAGACGATGACCCGCGCGCTGACCGGCCATTTCCCTTCGGGCGAGCTCGCGCTCAACGGCTACACCCGCTTCGCGGCCTGGGCCATGAAGTACCACCCGACCATCAAGGCACTCGGCATCAAAGCCGCCCAGGGCTTCGACGACCCACACGAGCCAGAGTCCTGGGACGCCGGCCTCGAACTGATCGAGGAGCAGATCCTCACTCGCGCACCGGAAACAGCCCGGTTCCCGCAACCCCTACGCGCGCTGACCCGTCTCACCGCCCGCAGCACGGCCTTGTCGCGGCAAGGGGCACGCGTTCTCCGCTACAGGTTCTGAACCCCGTGCGGGCGGTGATCGCGGTGCTCGCCCTGCTCAGCACGCTGGTCTTCGTACGCGGTAGAGCACGTGACGGCGCAGCGGGTGCCCCTCGGGGAGCACCGGGTGATCGAAGTCTTCACCAGGGTCGCGGGTCATCCCGAGACGCCGCATCACGGCCTGCGAGCGGAGGTTCGGCACCGCCGTGAACGAGACGACCTCGGTCAGGCCGAGCGCGCCGAACCCGTGCTCCAGCGACGCCCGCGCGGCCTCGGTGGCGTACCCGTGCCCCCAGGCGGATCTGGCGAGCCGCCAGCCGATCTCCACGCACGGGGTGAAGTGCGCGGCGAACCTCGGCACCTGCAGCCCGGTGAAGCCGATGAACACGCCGTCCGCCTCGACCGCCCACAGACCGAACCCGCGTTCGTCGAACGCCGCTTCGATCCGCTCGATGAACGTGTCGCTCTCCTCGCGGGTGAGCGTGGCCGGGAAGTGCTCCATGACGACCGGGTCGGCGTTCAGCGCCGCGAAGGGCTCCTTGTCGTCCTCACGCCAGCGCCGCAGCACCAGCCTTTCGGTTCTGATGGGGTGTTTGATCGAACTTGTCACCTCCCGAGGATAGGGGGCGGGAGAAAGCAGGGGCCGGCGTCGGCTAGAGTCGGTTGTGGCCGATGTGGTTTGTGTCCCCCGGGCCGCAAACACCGCCTTCACGGAATACCGTTCGGCTGGAGCCGTGTTGTGCATTCCGCCGAGGAGGCGACCGCCACATCGGCCCTCGACGCGGACGCCCCGCGAGACCCTGTCTCGCGGGGCGTCGTGTTGTCCGCACGCCTCTTGTCCGTACGCCTCTCACCAGGCCCGGCCCTCCGGCAGGAGCGCCAGGCCGGGCGTGGACACGTGCAGCACCTCGTAGCGCTCGGCGTCGCCGTGGGCGCCCGCCGCCTCCCGCTCCCACAGCGCGAACGTCATCAGCCGCCAGCTACCGGGATCGAGGGCCAGGGCGGCGGTGTGCAGGCCTGCGGCGCCGCCCAGCGCACGCAGGCCGGCCAGAGCCTCCGCGACGCACGCCGTCAGATCGGCGGTCTCGGGCAGCGGGGTGAGCAGGCGGGAGGCCGCCCGCGGAGCCGTTCCCCGCGCCGGGCCGGGTTCGACGGCGAGGCCGGCCCACTGCCGCACCGCCGGGCGCCCGAAGTCGGCGACGATCCCCTGGAAGCCGCCACCGCCGACCAGGAACTCCCCCATCCGCCCGGCGTCGTGCCACAGGTAGAACGGGGCGTACTGGTTGACCGGCGACCCCGCCGCGCCCCGCTCGCGGATCAGGTAGGCCTTGAGGCCGAGCCCGGCCCGGTCGTCGAGGGCGTGCCCGCGCGTCGCGACCCGCTCCCGGATGGTCGTCATGTCGTAGTCGGCGGGCAGGGTGATGTCGTACTGCATGGCGTACACGCCGGGGCTCCTCAGGAAGATCGGGAACAGGAGGGTCAGGACCGGGACAGCAGGGCGAGCAGCCCGTCGACGGCCTGGTGGAACGGCTCGGGCGAGGCCGCCGCGCGGGCCAGGACGTATCCGCCCTGCAGCACGGCCACGACGGCGGACGCGGTGGCGGCGGGGTCGAGTCCGGCGCCGGTCTCGCCGCGCTCCCGTCCTTCGGCCAGCACCGCCGCGAGCCGGTCCCGCAGCCAGGCGAAGGTCTCCTCCACCGGCCCCCGCAGCATCGGGTCGGCCATCACCTCGGGGTCCTGGGTCAGCCTGCCGATCGGGCAGCCCCGCAGCACCTCCCGCTCCCGCCGCAGGTAGGCGGAGACCCGCTCGGCGGCCGTGCCCGGCCCGGACAGGATCTCCTCCACCCCGGCCCGCATCTCCCCCGCGGTACGGCCGATCGCGGCGAGCGCGAGGTCCGGCTTGCCGGAGAAGTGGTGATACATGCTGCCCTGGCCCGCTCCCGCGCGCTGCTGGATGGCCCGCGGGCTGGTCCCGACGTAGCCGCGCTCCCACAACAGCTCGCGCGTGCTCTCGATCAGGCGGTCCGGTGTGCTCATGCTGTACATACTAGTAGGTACAGAGAAGTGTTGGCGATGCCGTACAAAACACGGGAGGGTGTGTTGCAGGGGGCGTACACCTGAAGGGCCCCCGGGGCGGCCTAGGGTATGTCCGTCGAGCCGAGTCCGGTGGTGCTGAGAAGGAGAGGCCGTGCTCTATTCCGCCCTGAAGGCCGTCAGCGTTCCCGTCATGCACCTGCTGTGGCGGCCGCGGATGGAGGGACGCGAGCACGTCCCCGCGCACGGGCCCGCGATCCTCGCCTCCAACCACCTGTCCGTGCTCGACTCGTTCTTCATGCCGGCGCTGGTGCCCCGCATGGTTCGCTTCGTGGCCAAGAAGGAGTACTTCACGGGCAACCGCCTCGCGGCCGACTGGATGCGGGCGATGGGGGCCATGGAGATCGACCGTGAGAACGTCACCGCCGCCCAGGACATGCTCGACGCCGCCGTGGAGGTGCTGAAGGCGGGCGAACTGTTCGGCATCTACCCCGAGGGCACCCGCTCCCCCGACGGCCGCCTCTACCGCGGCAAGATCGGCGTGGCGTGGCTCTCGCTCACGACCGGAGCGCCGGTCGTGCCCGTGGCCATGCTGGGCACCGAGAAGGTCCTGCCGCCCGGCGCGTCGGTGCCGCGCCTGCGCCGCATCGGCGTGCGGTTCGGCGAGCCGATGACCTTCACCGGCGACCCCGGCAGCGCGCGGGACCGGCGGCGGGTGACCGACGAGGTCATGGCCGCGATCCAGCGCCTGTCGGGCCAGGAGTACGTGCCCCGGTACGGCGCGAGCGTCAAGGGCGCCGGCGAATCGGGAGTGTGAATACCGATTCGGCCCCGCTAGGCTCTGGTCCCGACCGGGACACGGGCGTGACTGGGGGTACCTGTGCCGCGAGGACGGACTGTCGCGATCTCGGCCGCCGCGGCCGTCGTGCTGGCGGGGGGCGCCGCGGGAGGGGCCTACTACGTGCTGCACACGCGCGGCACCGCACAGGAGACCGCGGCCCGCTTCACCTCGGCCTGGTCCCGGGGCGACCTCACCGCCATGAAGGCCGAGCTCGCCTCCCCCGCACCCGGCTTCGACGCCGCGTACGCCGAGCTGACCAAGAACCTGGGGGCCGAGAAGGTCACCGTACGGGATGTGCGGGCGGGCCAGGCGAAGGACGACCGGGCCACCGCGTCGTTCACCGCCACCGCGAGCCTCAAGGACGTCGGCGACTGGACCTACCAGGGCTCGCTGAGGCTCGTCGTCAAGGACCACTACTGGAAGGTCGACTGGTCACCGGCCGCGGTCCACCCCGTTCTCGACGGGACCACCCACCTGGCGCTGAAGACGTCGTGGCCGCAGCGGGCGCCGATCACCGACGCCAACGGCGACCGCATCGACGGCGGCGACGTGGGCGGCTCGGTGCAGCAGCTCGTCGGCTACCTGGACAAGGCCGGCGACGACGACCTCGGCAAGCTGGGCAGCGCGTACAAGAAGAACGACCCCGTGGGGCGCGCCGGCCTCCAGGAGACCTTCCAGAAGCAGCTCGCCGGGACCCCCACCACCGAGATCCAGGCGGTGGGCGCGGGCCGCAAGACCCTGCACGCGGTCAAGGGCTCCCCCGGCCGCGACCTGGCGACCAGCCTCGATCTCAAGGTGCAGCGGGCCGCCGCCGACGCGGTGCGCGACCTGCCCAAGCCCGCCTCGCTGGTCGCCGTACGGCCCTCCACCGGCGAGATCCTCGCGGTCGTCAACAACAGGGGCGGGTTCAACCGCGCGCTGGACGGCAAGTACGCCCCCGGCTCCACCTTCAAGACGATCACGGCTGCCGGGCTGCTGGCCGAGGGCCTGACCCCGTCGAGCCGGGTGACCTGCCCGGAGGAGGCGGTCGTCGGCGGCATGAAGATCCGGAACTCCGACCATGAGGCCTTCGGATCTCTGTCGTTCCTGGACTCCTACGCCCACTCGTGCAACACCACCTTCGCCCCGCTCGCCGCCGAGAAGCTGGGCGCCCAGAAGCTGTACGACCTGGCGACGGAGCTGGGGTTCAACCAGCCGCTGCGCATCGGCGTCCCGGCGACGCCCGGCAGCATGCCGAAGGCCACCAGCGACGCCGAACTGGCCGCCGAGTCGTTCGGCCAGGGCAGGATCACCGCGAGCCCACTGGTCATGGCGACCGTGGCCGCGGCGGTCGCGGACGGCTCCTGGCGCCCGCCCACGCTGGTGCCCTCCCGCAAGCAGGCCGAGGCTCCCCGGGAGCTGCCCGGCGGGGTGGTGAAGGGCCTGCGCTCGATGATGCGGGCGGTGGTCACCAAGGGCACCGCCCGCAAGGCGGGGCTGCCCTCGGGCACGGCGGGCAAGACGGGGACCGCCGAGTTCGGCACCGGGCCCAAACTCGACTCGCACGCCTGGTTCATGGGGTACCGCGGCGACCTGGCCTTCGCCGTCGTCGTGGAGGCCGGCGGCATGGGCGGCGACGTGGCCGCCCCGGTCGCCGCGCACTTCCTTAAGGCCCTGTGACCACACGGGGACGACTACACGGTGCTTGCTACACGGGGAACGCGGCGGCGTCGTGCCGCAGGGCCATGACCAGCAGGGTCGCGATCAGCGTGGCGATGAGCAGCCAGCTCACCGCGATGATCAAGGTGGAGCGGCCCGGGCGGCGCCGTGCGGCGCCCCGCCCCGCGCGCTGGCCGGCCCGGTGGCCGGCGCGATGGCCGGCACGGTGGTTGAACGACTCGAGCCTGGCTGCCAGCTTCGGGTCCTCGTCCGTGAGGTGCCGCTCGATCATCGCCAGCATCCGCTCTTCGTCCTGCGACCAGGCCATCGCGCAACACTCCCAGAACGCAAGGTATGTGCCGACGTTGTCCCCAACGATGAAGATCGTTAGCCGTTTCCAGGACCGCGATTTACGATGAGTTGCCTTTAGGGGTTCGGGCGTGCCCGCGGCCCGGCGGCGTTTCGTCCGGGTGACGCTACGATCGCCCGACATGGGGCACGACCTGCACGCCGAGGCGTTCGTCCGTACGCACACCAGGCCCGCGGCCGTGCCGTACGTGCCGGAGATCCGTCTGTGTCTGGCCCATGCCGGCGAGGAACACGACGAGACGCACGGCGAGCTGTACGAGATCTGGGAACGGGCCGGAGGGCTGCCCTTCTGGGCGTACCCCTGGGCCGGCGGGCAGGCGCTCGCGCGCCACGTGCTCGATCACCCCGAGACCGTGCGCGGCCGGACGGTGCTCGACCTCGCCACCGGGTCCGGGCTGGTCGCCGTGGCCGCCGCGCTGGCCGGAGCCGCCCTGGTCGTGGCCAACGACGTCGACCCGTACGCGCTGGCGGCCGTGCGGCTCAACGCCGCCGCCAACGGCGTCGCCGTACGGGTCCTCGGCGGCGACCTGCTCGACGGCGCGCCGCCCCAGGAGGTCGTGCTCGCCGGAGACGTCTTCTACGAAAGGCCCCTGGCCCTGCGGGTCGCCCCGTTCCTGGCCAGGGCCGCGGGCGAGGTCCTCACCGGGGTGCCCGACCGGGCCTGCTCCTACCTGCCGGAGGGCGTGTTCGAGCCGGTGGGCGTGCACGAGGTGCCCACCCTCCTGGAGGACGCGCCCAGGAAGCGGACGACGATATATCGGCTTTATGGCCAGTAAAGTGGGACGTGACCCACATCACAGCAACATGTGAACTGCCGGTGACGTCAAAGGGAAAGGGGATCTTCACCGACACGGACGGGGCGTGATTGTGGTTTCTCTACGCAGCATCGGGGCCAGGATGGTGGTCAGGGCCCTGGAGGCCCGCGACCGGCGCCGCGCGAGGTCGGCGCCGCCACCCGACGGTAACGAGATCCGCATCCTGCTGCTGCACGCCAACGGCGTGGGCGGCACGGTCCGCACCGTCTTCAACCTGGCCGGGCACCTCGCCCGCACGCACGACGTCGAGATCGTCAGCGTCGTGCGGGAACGCGCGGAGCCCTCCTTCCCCGTCCCGCCCGGGGTACGCGTTCGCTACCTCGACGACCGCCTGCCGCGCCGTAAGGGCCTGCTGTCCCGCTTCCCCAGCAGGCTCGTGCCGAAGGACGAGGCGGCCTACCACTGGTTCACTCTGCGCACCGACCTCAAGCTGGTCCGCTACATCCGGTCCCGCCGGCGCGGCATCGTGATCGGCACGCGGCCGGGCCTGAACCTGATCGCCGCGCGCTTCGCGCCCCCGGAGATCATCACCGTCGCCCAGGAGCACGGGAACCTGTCCTCGCACCAGCCCCTGGTGCGCAAGCAGATCGTCCGCCGGTACGGCAGGCACGACGCGGTCGTCACCCTCACGCAGGCCGATCTGCGCACCTACGAGCGGTCCTTCGACAAGGCCCGCAGGGAGCGCCCGGCCGTGCTGGCCCAGGTGCCCAACGCGACACCCCGCCTGAACGGCGGCGTCTCGCCCCTCACCGCCAAGACCGTCGTCAGCGTGGGCCGCCTGACCTGGGGCAAGGGCTACGACCTGCTCATCCGCGCGTGGGCGCACGTCGCCGGGCGGCACCCGGACTGGACGCTGCGGATCCACGGCGGCGGTCCCCGGCTGGAGAAGCTCCAGGCGTCCATCGACAGGCGCGGGCTGACGGAGCGGGTGTTCCTCGAAGGCCCGGCCGACGACGTCGGCGCGGTCCTCGCGGACGCCTCGATGTTCGTGCTGAGCTCCCGCCACGAGGGCATGCCGATGGTCATCCTGGAGGCGATGAGCAAGGGTCTGCCGGTCGTCAGCTACGACTGCCCCACCGGGCCGAAGGAGATGATCAGCCACGGCCGTGACGGGCTGCTGGTGAAGCCGCAGAAGATCCACGCGCTGGCCGACGCCATCTGCACCCTCATCGAGGACGAGGACCTGCGCCGCGAGATGGGCGCCAACGCGCTGGCGACCGCCGCCCGCTACGACCTCGACGTCATCGGCGCCCGGTGGGAGAACCTGCTCTCCGGTCTCGTCGAACGCAGGCGCGCCCTCGACGCGGGCGGGCCCGGCGAACCGTCCCAGGGACCGGCCGAGGAGCCGGACCTCCCGGCGTCGTCAGTCCTGTCGCGACCCGGCCCGTAACCGATCCGAAGGCACGGGGCCGAACCAGGCCGGCCCCGTGGCGGTCACGGACGATCCCGAAGACCAGCAGTGATATGCCCGCCCGAGGCCGGATCGATCGCTCTACCCGGGACGGCCCCGCGCTTCTACCGTTTTCCGCGTGGACACCGATACCCCCGACCCTGACACCTCCGGACACCGGCCCTCCTCGGCCGCGGAAGCCACAATCGTGGGCCGGGCCGAGGAGCTGGCGGCGATCGAGGAGCTCATTGAGGCTTCGGCCACTGGGCATGGTGCGGCCGTGATGATCGTCGGTGAGGCGGGCATCGGCAAGTCGCGGTTGCTGGCGGAGGCGTCGGCACGGGCATCGGCGGCGGGCATGGAGGTGCTGGCGGGCCGGGCGGTGCCGGGGGGCGGCACATACCGGGCGCTGGCCACCGCGTTGGTCGGGCGGTTGCGGGATGCCGTGCTCGCGGGGGACGCCGAGCTGCGGCCGTATCGGGCGGCGCTGGGGCGGATCATTCCCGATTTCGTGTCGAACGGCTATGCCGACAGGGCCGACACGATGGTGGATCCCGCCGTGATGGTGGGGGAGGGCGTGCTGCGGTTGCTGCGCGTGGTCGGCGCCGGACGCGGATGCCTGCTCGTGCTGGACGACCTGCATTGGGCCGACCCGGACACGCTGGCGGTCCTGGAATACCTGGTCGATCAGGTAGTCGACCAGCAGATCATGATCTGTGGGACGTCGCGTGAGGAGCCGCCCACCGCCGATCAGATCGAGCGGATCGGCCGACGGCCGGCTGTGCGGATGCTGCGGCCCGCCCGGCTGGACGCGGCCCAGGTGACCGAGTTGGCCCGTGATCGGGCCGGGATGCCGCTCGCGCCGGCGACCGCCGCGTTTGTGGTGGAGCGCTGCGACGGGCTGCCGCTGCTGGTGGAGGAGCTGACGGCGGGACTGCGTGAGACGGGCGTGGATCCAACCGCCCCGCGGGAGGCGTTGAACGACATCGCAGTGCCTCCGACGTTGCGGGCGCTCGTCGGTGAGCGGATGGCAGCCCTGGCTGAGGAGCACCGCCGGTTGCTGCACGTGGCGGCGGTGGTGGGGGTTGACCTGGGCTGGGACGTGGTGGCCTCGGTGGCACAGGCGGACGAGTCGGTGCTGCTGGCGGGTCTGCGCGCCGCCACCCGGGTGCATCTGCTGCGCACCGAGGCCGATGAACTGACCTGGCGGCACTCGCTCACCCGGGAGGCGGTGCTGGCGGGATTGCTGCCGCCGGAGCGGGCCGCGATGGCACGGCGTGCCGCGGAACTGCTCGACGGTGGTGGCGTCGGTGAGGCTGACGTACGGGCCGCCGAACTGCTGGCCGCGGTGGGAGAGCATGATCGGGCCGGCCGGATCCTGCTCCGGCTGGCCCGCCACGATCTCGCACGAGGGGCGTTACGCAGCGCGCGGGCGTTGCTGGCCCGGGTGGAGGCCGCCGGTGCGATCCGCGTCGCGTGGGCCATCGAGCAGGTCCGGCTGCTGACACTTGCCGGCGAGGTGGAAGCGGCATTGCGCACTGGGGAACAGATCATCGACACCGCGACCGGGGACGAGTACGTCGAGTTGTGCCTGCAGCTGGCCCGCAGCTCTGTGGTGGGCGGACGCCGGGCGGCGGCGATCGAGTACGCCGAGCGAGCCGACCGGCCGCACGATCCGCGTTTCGCCATCGTGCGGGCCGACGCCGCCTACGGCGAGGGGGATCCGCAACGCGCCGGCGCCCTCGCCGCCGACGCGGTCCGCGAGGCCGAACGCTCCGGCGATGGCGAGTCTCTGGCGGGCGCGCTGCTGGTGCAGGGGCGCTGCCTGGCCCGTCGTGATGCCGCTGCGGCGCGCGCGGCGTTCGGGCGGGCGGTGCAGGTGGCCGCCATGCGTGGCCTGACCCCGCTGCGCGTGGCGGCCCTGTTCCACCTGGCCGCCGTCCAGCGTGGGCAGCCCGACCCGCCCGCGCTGGCCGAGGCCCGCGAGGTCGCCGAGTCCGCCGGGCTGCTGGGGCAGCTGGCGTCGATCGACTTGCTGGTGGCCGACCTGGCGCTGGTGGCGCATGGTCCCCGCGTGGGTGAGCCGGTGGCCCGCAGCTGTGCCGAGCTGTCAGCACGGCTGCGGCTGACGAGCGTCCAGGCGGTCGCCGAGCTCTTCGTCGCGGCCGCCCGCGCAGGTGCCGGAGACCGCGACGGCGTGGAGCGATGGCTGCGACGGGCCGGAGCCCGGCCGAACGCGCCGTGGGAGGTGCGGGCCGGTCTTGACCTGGTACGCGCTATCTGCTCGGTGGTGACCGGGGACCTGCCGGGCGCGGCCACGCAGGCCGATGACGGCGCCGCGATCCTGGCCGGTCACGCCTCGGCCGCCCCCACCCACTGGTGGGGGCTGTGGTTGCTGCTGCGCGAAGTGACCGGCCACGAGCCGCAGGAGGCCCGCGCGGTGTTCCAGCACGCCCGGGTGGGTCGCCGGCGGGTCAACCGGGGTGCGCTGCTTTATGCCGACGCCGTCGCCGCGGGCCGCGATGGCAGGGCGAAGGAGGCGGCGCAGGCGCTGGCCCGCGGGGATGGGGCTCTCAAGGCGCATCCGTGGTGGCATCGACTGCTGCGGCTGCCGGTGTGGACCGCCGCGGTGACCGAGGGCTGGGGCGATCCCATACCTGGACTGCGCGCCGACCTGGCCTGCCACGAGCTCAACGGCGACGAGGCGCTGGCGCGGCAGTGCCGAGACCTCCTGCGGAAGGCCGGTGCGCCGTCCCGCCGCAACAGGGGCGCGAGCGTGCCGCCTCGACTACGCGCGGCCGGGGTCACCGGCCGGGAGGCCGAGGTGCTCGCCCTGGTGGCCGAAGGGCTGGGTAACCCGCAGATCGCAGCACGGCTGCACCTGTCCGTACGCACGGTGGAAACCCACGTCAGCCGGCTTCTGGCCAAGACCGGCGCGGCGGACCGGACCCAGTTGCGTACGTACGCGCCCCGCGAACATCAGTAGCCGGCACGGACGCGTGGTCGGCCGTGACCCGGCGACCCTGGAGGGCATGACCACAACAGAGGGAACGACACCCGTACCCGACGATCCCCTGGCGACCCCGCTGTTCCCACGAACCTCGCGCTACCACCCCGACTGGATCCGCTCCAGCGTCAGCGGCGGAGCGAACTCGCTCTGGCTGACCGAATGGCTCACCCAGGCGATGACGTTACAGCCCGGGATGCGGGTGCTGGACCTGGGCTGCGGCCGTGGCGCGTCATCGATCTTCCTGCACCGCGAGTTCGACGTCCAGGTCTGGGCAACGGACCTGTGGTTCGGTGCGGACGAGCGGCTGCACCGCATCCGCGACGCCGGCGCCGACCACGCGGTGTTCCCGATCCACGCCGACGCCCGATCCCTGCCGTTCGCGGCGGGCTTCTTCGATGCCGTCGTCAGCATCGACTCCTTCGTCTACTACGGCACCGACGACCTGTACCTCAACTATCTGGCCCGGTTCGTCCGGCCAGGCGGCCAGATCGGCATCGCCGGCGCGGGACTGACCCAGGAGATCGACGGGCCGGTCCCCGAGCATCTGCGGGGCTGGTGGGAGCCGAGCATGGCCTGTCTGCACTCGGCCCACTGGTGGCACCGGCACTGGGAACGCAGCGGCATCGCCTCTGTGGACCTCGCAGACACCATGACGGACGGCTGGAAGTACTGGCTGGCATGGCAACAGGCGATCGCACCGGACAACGAGGCGGAAATCAACGCCCTCAACGCCGATCGCGGACGCCACCTCGGGTATGTCCGCGCGGTCGCCCGGCGCAGATCGGACACCGCACTCGACGAACCCGTCTCCTCCGTTCCCGTCACCTATACAAAGCAGCCCCTGTTTCGCACCTGAACGGCGGCGGCAGCGGAAATCCCGCCCGGCCTGCATAAGACAGAGAAACAGAAAGAGAAAGGGACACGGTAATGACGACCGTTTCGCTTCACCCGCGCTCCTGGCTGACCACCCGGGTCGGCGGCGCGGCCCTGGTGGCCGGCCTGGTCACCGCCGCTTTCACCTCCCCCGCCCATGCGTCCGCGGACGTGATCACCGTCCACGTCAACGGCAGCACAGTGTTCATCGTGGGAACTCCCGGCAAGGACGTCATCAACATCACCAGCCTCGCCGGCAAGGTCAGCGTGGGCGCCGACGCGTCGGTGACGGCCGGCGCGGGATGCGTCAAGAAAGGCCCTCTCGTGGTCGACTGTACCGGGACCGGCAGCGGGATCCTGTTCATCGAGGCCAGCACCATCGGTGGCGATGACTCGGTGAACAATCAGACCTCCTTGCAATCGTCGATACTGGGCGGCAGTGGCGTCGACCGCCTGACCGGTGGCCCTGGCCGCGATGCTCTCAACGGCGGTTCCGGAGACGACATCCTGAATGGCAACGGCGGCATCGATACCGCCAACGGCGCCGCCGGCATCGACACCTGCACCGCCGAGACTGAGATCAACTGCGAGATCTAGTCAGCGATGTCGGCGGCTGCCGGGGCTCCGGCAGCCGCCGGCTAGGGCTTCGTCTTATTTGCCTGGTGCACCTGGAGCTCGCCTTTACAAAGTAGATTTCTTCAGGACTTTTGTCCTGCCCGAGGCCGGATCGATCGCTCTGGTCGCGCGGGCCCCGCGCTTCTAGCGTTCTCCTCGTGGACACCGACATCCCCGATCCCGCAGTGTCCCTGACCACTGCGACGAAGAACTTCGGCCCGGTAAGGGCCGTGGACGGGCTCACGCTCACCGTGCCCCGCGGCCAGACGCTGGCCCTTCTCGGCCCCAACGGCGCCGGCAAGTCGACGGCCATCGCGCTCCTGCTCGGCCTGATCCCGCCCGACGCCGGACGCGCCGCGCTGTTCGGCCTGGACCCCGAGCGGGCCGTACGACGGGGCCGCGTGGGCGCGATGACGCAGGAGGGCGGCCTGGTCCAGCGGGTCACGGTCCGCGAACTGCTGTCCTTCGTGTCCGGCACCTACCCCGCTCCCCTCCCCCTCGACGAGGTGGTCGCCCTCGCGCGCATCGGCGACCTGCTCGGCCGCCGGGTCGACCGGCTGTCCGGCGGCCAGGGCCAGCGTGTGCGCTTCGCCATGGCGGTGTGCGGCGATCCGGACCTCGTCGTCCTCGACGAGCCCACCGCCGCCCTCGACGTCGAGGCCCGGCGGGAGTTCTGGGCCGGCCTGCGCGGGCTCGCCGACCGGGGCAAGACCATCCTGTTCTCCACGCACTACCTGGAGGAGGCCGACGAGCAGGCCGACCGGATCGTGGTGCTCGGCCGCGGCCGGGTGATCGCCGACGGCACCAGTGCGGAGATCAAACGCGCGGCGGCGCTGACCACCGTCCGCGTGACCGTCGACGGTGACGCCGCCTGGCTCGCCACCCTGCCCGGTGTGCGCCACATGGAGATCCGGGCCGGCCGGGCCCACCTCCGCAGCGGCGACTCCGACGCCACCGTCATGGCGCTCGCCCAGGCGGGAGCCGTACGCGACCTGGAGGTCGTCCCGGCCGACCTGGAGGACGCCTTCGTCGCCCTGACGAGCACAGCCCCGGCAAGCAAGGAGAACGCGTGATGTGGGGATACGTCCGGCTCGAACTGACCAGGACCTTCCGCGACGGCGGCTATGTGATCTTCGCTGTCGTGATGCCGGTCGTCATGTACCTCATCTTCACCAACCTCGGCCTGGCCCCCGGTGACCGGCACGACGCGGCGATCTACACAATGGTCGGCATGGCGGCGTACGGCGCGCTCGGCGGCGCGTTCAACAACGGCAGCGGCATCGCCGAGGACCGCGCGACCGGATGGCTGCGTCAGTTACGCCTCACTCCGCTGACCCCCGCGCAGGTCGTCACGGGGAAGGTGCTGACCGGGGTCGTCGGAGTCGTGCCGAGCATCGCGGCCGTGCTGCTGGCCGGTGTGCTGGTCAACCACGTCGCGCTCCCGCCGCAGCGGTGGCTGGCGATCGTCGTCCTCCTCTGGGCCGGGACCGTGCCGTTCTCCCTGCTCGGCCTCGGCAACGGCTACCGCCTGTCCGGCCAGACGGCGGCGGTGGCCAACGTCGCGACCATGCTGACCCTGTCCATCGTCGGCGGCCTGTGGATACCGGCCGAGACGTTCCCCTCCTGGCTGCGCGCGATCGCCGAGTGGACACCGTCGAACAGCTACGCGGGCCTGTCCTGGCGGATCGCGTTCGGTGACGCCCCCACCCTCCGTCAGGCCGCGACTCTTGTGGCGTGGTTGCTCGCCTTCGCGGTCTACGCGGTGTACGGCTACCGTCGCGCCGGGCGCCGGGCCTGACACCGATACCGACGTTTCCCATGACGACCGGACGCGACACCTGGCTCGACCCGCTGCGCGGGGGCGAGCGCGGCCCCGACGCGAAGGGGATGTTCATCTGGGTGCTCCTGACGGCGGGACCGGTGTGGGACATCGCGCACGGCCGGTCCCACCCACTCTGGCTGGCGTGGCCAGCGGCGGCGGCCGCGGCCGGGCTGTACCTCCTCACCACCCACTACGCCTTCGCCGACCGGCGCCGGGCCCTGCCGTCGCTGGGACTGCTGGCGGCCGTCGTCCTCACGGCGGCCACCGGGTTCGGCGACAACTGGCTGTACCTGGTCATCATGCTGGCCACCGCCACCGGGATCGCCGTGAGGAGCCGGATCCTGCCGTTGCTGCTGTTCACGGAGTGCGCCGCCGCCCTGCTGCTCGCCGTACGAGGCGGAGCCGGCCTCACCGACGCGGCCCCGCTGGTCTGGGGCACGTTCACCGCCGGCCTCATCCCGGCGATGATCGTCGCGCTGTGGGCGGCCATCGACGAGCTCAAGGCCACCCGGGAGGAGCTGGCGCGCACCGCCGTGACCGAGGAACGGCTGCGGTTCTCCCGCGACCTGCACGACCTGCTCGGCCACACCCTCTCGGTGATGGTCGTCAAGGCCGAGGCCGTACGCCGGCTGACGCGGGTGGACGCGGAGGCGGCCGGCGCGCAGGCCGCCGACATCGAGCGGATCGGGCGGCAGGCGCTGGCGGAGGTGCGGGCGGCGGTCACCGGTTACCGCGGCAGGGGCCTGGCGGCCGAGCTCGACGCCGCCCGGACCGTCCTCGCCGACGCCGGCATCGGCGCCGTGGTCCGCACCTGCCCGGTGCGGGCGGCCCCCGAGATCGACGCGCTGCTCGGCTGGGCCGTACGCGAGGGCGTCACCAACGTCGTCAGGCACAGCGGCGCGGCGGCCTGTGACATCACCCTGCGTGAGATCGATCGGGTCGAGGGGGACGGCCGCCTGCTGCTGGAGATCCGCGACGACGGCCCGGCCCGGGGAAAGGCCCCCGGGCACGGCAACGGGCTGACCGGGCTGCGCGAACGGGTGCGGGCCGTGGGTGGCAGCCTGGAGATCGCCACGCCGCCGGGCGGGGGCTTCCTGCTCGGGGTGTCCGTGCCGTACGCCGAAGCGGTGCCGTACGACAAGGAGGAGCAGGCGTGATCAGGGTGCTGCTGGCCGAGGACCAGGGCATGATGCGCGGCGCGCTGGCCCTGCTCCTCGGCCTGGAGGCCGATATCGAGGTCGTCGCGCAGGTGGGCCGCGGCGACGAGGTGGTGGACACCGCCCTGCGCGCCCGGCCCGACGTGGCCCTGCTCGACATCGAGATGCCGGGCCGCAGTGGCCTGGAGACCGCCGCCGACCTGCGTGAACGCCTGCCCGGCTGCGCCGTGCTCATCCTCACCACCTTCGGGCGGCCGGGATATCTGCGCCGGGCGATGGAAGCCGGGGCACGGGGGTTCCTGGTCAAGGACGGGCCGGTCGAGGAGCTCGCCGACGCCGTCCGCCGGGTGCTGCGGGGCGATCTGGTCATCGATCCCGCCCTCGCGGCCGCCGCGCTCAGCACCGGCCCGAGCCCGCTGACCGACCGAGAGCGCGATGTGCTCGCGGCGGCGGCGGACGGCTCGACCATCGCCGACATCGCCGCGCGGCTCCACCTGTCGGAGAGCACCGTGCGCAACTACCTGTCCTCGTCGATCGGCAAGACCGGGACCAGGAACCGGATCGAGGCGGCCCGCCTGGCCCGCCACAACGGCTGGCTGTAGCCCGGAGCGGTAACCAGTGATAATGGTTACATGAGCCTGACGCTACGCGCCCGCGACGGGGCGACCTTCCGGTTCGATCCGGGCGCGCTCTGCCTGGAGTTCCTCATGAGCGGAGGCGTCGGGGTCTACGCCTGCTACGAGTCGCTGCACGAGCCTGCCGACCTCGCCCGCTGGACCGCCGTGTCCCGGCTCGGCCTGGAACGGGTGGACACGACCACGGACGACCTGGACCGGGCGAGACTCCTGCGCGCCGCCCTGTGGGGGCTCGCCGCCGACCGGGCGCACGGCCGTACGCCACGGCAGGCCGACGTCGACGCGGTGAACGAGGCGGCCGCGGCGGCCCCGCCGGTGCCCGTCATGACCGCGGACGGGCGGAGATCCTGGGCTTCCCCCGCCACCGGCCGCCAGGTGGTGGCGGCCGTCGCGCGGGACGCGATCGACCTGTTCACCGGGCCCTTTGCCGGCCGGGTACGCGAGTGCGCCGCGGACGGCTGCCCTCTCCTCTTCGTCGACACCTCCCGCCCCGGCAGCCGTCGCTGGTGCTCGATGGAGCGCTGCGGCAACCGGCACAAGGTGCGCGCGCACCGCTCCCGCGACGCACCGCCGCAGTGATGCGGTCAGGCGTCGGTGTTCCGGAAGAAGCCGGCGTCATAGGTGACCTTCGCGAGGGCCCGCTGCCCGTCGGCGTTGGGATGGAAGTAGTCCCAGCCGCTGACCTCCTTGAGCGTGAACGGGTAGGAGAAGACCGCTCCCCCGTCGTAACGGCAGGCCGGGCCGTACAGGGCGCACGCCTCCCTGAGCTGCTCGTTGTAGTCCATCACCCGCTCGCGCACCCGGTCGCGCCTGGCCTGGTCCTTCTTCGCCGTCGACCGGGGATTGGCCAGCATCGCCTGGCAGATGTGGCCGACCGCCCAGAAGGCCCTGGCCCACCCGTTGCCCTTGCCGATACGCCACAGGCGCTCGATGTCGGGGATGCTCGCCACGAAGACCCGCGCGCCGGTCGGCCGGAGCACGGCGAAGGCCTCGTCGATGTGCTGCCGGAACACCGGAACCGGCGTCATCTCCTTCTCGGAGCCGACGCAGGCGTCCTGCGCGCCGATGAGGACGGTGACGTAGTCGGCCTTCTCGCGCACGGCATGCCGGGCCTGCCCCGGCAGGGCGGCGCTGGTCGAGCCGGGGACCGCGAAGTTGAGGTTGTGCCCCTTGATCGCATGGTCCGAGGCGAGCAGGCGCAGATAGTGGCTGTGCACACCGGCGTTGTCGCCCGACGACCAGGAGCGTGACCTGCAGGCGACGTACCAGCCGCAGGCGTTGAACCCCGCGCTGATCGAGTCGCCGAGCGCGGCCATCACGGTGGGTGACGTGCCGGCGTGGGCGGCCGCAGGCACGAACAGGACGGACGCGGCCAGGACAGGCGCGATCTTCTTGAGCATGAACACCTCCGGAAGATCAACGGTAGGGATTTCTTGGAGGTGCGTTCTATCGCCTTCAGGGAAGGCAGGCCTTCCGTGACCGATTTCCTATCGCGGCTTGACAGAGCGGGCTCCAGCGGCATGCGGGGGCCTCTTGTCGAACATGTTCAGATCGTGCGTAGAGTGATTCGGGTGAGTGTCGCCCTTATCCAGCCCCTGGTGGTTCGCACGGTCGCGGTGAGCGACCCCGACGATCTCCTGGCGCGCCTGCCCGGCGCCGCGCCGTACGCGTGGATCAGGAACGGCGAGGGACTCGTGGGCTGGGGCGAGGCGGCACGCGCCATGGTGCCGCCGGGTCCGGGCCGTTTCGACTGGGCCCGCGGCTGGCTCTCCTCGCTCTTCGCCGGGGCGCTCATCCGGGACGAGGTCGGCATGCCGGGCTCGGGGCCGGTGGCCTTCGGCTCCTTCACCTTCGACGCCGACTCCCCGGGGACCGTCCTGGTCGTCCCCCGCGTGGTGCTCGCCCGGCGCGACGGCCGCGCCTGGCTCACCACGATCGGCGACAACGCGTTCGAACTGGCCCGTCCCCCGGTGGAACCCGGCCGCATCCGGTACGGCGACGGCACGCTGACGGCGCCCCAGTGGGAGCACCGGGTCGCGCGAGCGGTACGCCGCATCAGGGACGGCGGCCTCGACAAGGTGGTGCTCGCCCGCGACCTCACGGCCGTCGCCGACCGGGACATCGACATCCGCGTACTGCTCGGGCGGCTGGCCCGGAGCTACCCCGAGTGCTACACGTTCTCCGTGGACGGCCTGGTCGGCGCGACGCCCGAGCTGCTGGTCCGGCACACCGGCCAGGCGGTGGAGTCCCTGGTCCTCGCCGGCACCACTCCGCGCGGGTCGGGGCCGGCCGACGACGCCGCCCGCGCCGCCGCCCTGTACGCGTCGAAGAAGGACCGGCACGAGCACGCCTGCGCGGTCGCCTCGGTCCGGGAGGCCCTGGCTCCCCTGTGTTCGACGCTGCACGTGCCCGAGGAGCCGGAACTGCTCGTGCTGCCCAACGTGCAGCACCTGGCGAGCCGGGTCACCGGGCGGCTGTCAGACGGGGCGTCGGTGCTCGACGTGGTGGCCGCCATGCACCCCACGGCCGCCGTCGGCGGGACGCCCACCGGCACCGCGCTCGGTCTCATCCGCGAACTGGAGGGCATGGACCGCGGCGGCTACTCCGGCCCGGTCGGCTGGATCGACGCGCACGGCGACGGCGAGTGGGGCATCGCCCTGCGCTGCGCGTACATCTCCGGCAGGCACGCCCGGCTGTTCGCCGGCTGCGGCATCATGGCCGGCTCGGACCCGGCCACGGAACTCGCCGAGGCGCAGGCCAAGCTCCGCGTCATGCAGTACGCCCTGGAGGGGTGACACAGGGGCCTTCAGCGGGCCGGGGTTCAGGGCCAGGGTTTCAGCGGGCCAGGTGGACGATCTCGCCGAGCTCGGTCTCGGCCCGCCCGGCGGTGACCGCCGCGACCCACTCCTCGAAGGCGGGCAGCCGGTCCTCGGCGACGGCGACCTCGAAGGCCACCCGCGCGCCGTGGCCGACGCTGTAGTCGACACCGCGCACCGCGTACGGCGAGGCGCGCAGATCACTTTCCAGCCTGCCGGCCTGGGCGTGGCCGACCGACACGGTCACCACCGCCGCGGGAACCATCTCGACGACCTCCGCCCGGTCGAGGGTCTCCCCCACGGCGCCGCCGTACGCGCGGGCCAGGCCGCCGGCGCCCAGCAGCACCCCGCCGAAGTAGCGGGTGACGACGGCCACCACGTCCGCGAATCCACGCCGGGTGAGCATCTCCAGCATCGGCGTGCCCGCTGTCCCGCCCGGCTCGCCGTCGTCGTCCGCCCGGCGCACGCCACCGTCCCCGCCTCCGCTTCCGCCTCCTGCGATGACGTACGCCGTGCAGTTGTGGCTGGCGTCGGCGTACAGCCTCCTGCGCCCGGCGACGAACTCCCGTGCCGCCTCCTCCGTGGCCGCCGGAGCCAGGGCACAGATGAAGCGCGAGCGGCGGATCTCGGTCTCATGCTCGACGACGTTTCCGATCGTCCGGTACGGCGTTGTCACATGGTCAGTCTAATGAGCGCACCCCTTTACGAAGTAAGGTGAGAACGCTTCACGCGTGGCGGGAGTTTCACTGTGGCCGTTGGCGGAGTGCTCGTTGCTCTGCGGCGTCGAGTGCCGGCCTGAGGGGTGCGAGCGTGGCGTGCAGGAGGTCCGGCAGCGAGCCGGACGGCACGACGAGCCCGCTGGCCGTGGAGGACGAGAAAGCCGTCTGCAGCCACTGCTCGAGCGCCACGCGGACTGCGGCGGCCACGCTCGCCGCGAGCACCCGTGCGATGTGCGGGTCGCCATCGCCGAGACGCCCGGCGATGGCTTCGGTGAGGGGATGTTCGATCGCGGTGACGGTGTCGATGAATGCGTCGCGCAGCGCGGGGCGGGTGGTGATCAGCAGCAGCGCGTCCTGGCCGGGCGCGTCCGAGGCGGTGTACTGATCCACGATGGCCTCGACGACGGCGTCGGCGAGGCCGACGCCGCCGGGCCGGTCGGCCACCGCCGCCGCGACTCGTGCCTCTCGTTCGCTGGTGACGGCGGCGACGATCGCCTGTTCTCGGCTGGAGAAGTAGTTGTTGTACGTCCTCGGTGAAACGCCGGCGGCCTCGGCGATGTCATCGACGCGCACGTTGTCCGGTCCACGCTCAAGAGCCAGCCGCAGGGCCGCCGCGCGCAATGCCTCTCGGGTGGCCTGCTTCTTCTGCTCGCGCAACCCCGTCCGTCTCGTCGTCACGGGCTCAGCATAGTCTATATGCGTGCGCGCAAATTTGCGTGCGCGCAGATTTCTCCTCTAGCCTGGCCTCCTCACCCGCCAGGACGCAGCCCGAAGCGAGTCACACCGGCACCGCCCACGACCCTGCGCCTCGGGCTCCACCCGTCCCGCCCTTTCCGTACGAACCGAGGAGAACACGTGACCATAGATGTCGTCATCGTCGGTGGTGGCCCGAACGGGCTGATGCTGGCCTGCGAACTGAGCCTGGCAGGGGCCCGGCCGGTCGTGCTGGAGCGGCTGATCGAGCCCAGCGAAGAACCGAAAGCGAACGGATTGCTCGGCCAAGTCGTGAAAATGCTCGACCATCGAGGGCTGCATGAACGTCTTTCTGGTAGCCCACAACCTCCGCAGCCGAACTCCGGATACTTCATGTTCGGCGCATTGGGCCTGGACCTGAGCCTGCTGCAGGACAGCCCGGTTTATGCCCTGCCGGTGCCGCAGCGACGCCTCGTGCAGGTCCTGGAGGAGCGCGCCATCGAACTGGGCGTGGAGATCCGCCGGGGACACGAGGTCGTCGGCCTGTCGCAGGACGACGACACGGTGACCATCGACTTCGCGAGCCTGGGCGAGGCCGGCCAATTGCGGGCCCGGTACCTCGTCGGCGCGGATGGAGCTCACAGCACCACGCGCAAGCTCTCCGGCATCGCGTTCCCCGGCATCACCTACGACCGGATGACCGTCTGCTCAGCGCACGCGACGGTCCCGGCGGAATGGGTCGATCCCGCGACCGGCGCGCTGAACGTGCCCGGCTACGGCGACATTCTGCCGTTTCTGCCCCACCGCACCGAACACGGCGGGTTCTCCTACGCACCGATGCCTGGCCACCCACCGCTGATCAGCACCACTGAATGGGACAGGCCCGCGACCGACGCTCCCATGAGCCTGGAGGAGCTGCGGGTGAGCATCCGCCGCGTGCTCGGCGTCGACGTGCCGCTCGATCCGCCCGACGGCCCGGGGCCGCACGTGCTGCGCCGACTGACCGGCGGCAACACCCGCATCGCCGAACGGTTCGCCGACGGCCGGGTGTTCCTGATCGGTGACGCCGCGCATGTGTACGCCGCCACGGGAGGTGGTCCAGGGCTCAACCTCGGCCTGCAGGACGCGGTCAATCTCGGCTGGAAGCTCGCCGCCGAGATCCGGGGAAGCGCCCCGCCCGGGCTGCTGGACAGCTATGAGACGGAGCGACGATCGGCCGCCCAGCGCATGGTGCTGAACGCGCAGGCGCAAGCGGCCCTGATAGCCCCCGGCAGCGATGTCACCGGACTGCGTGAGGTGTTCACCGAGCTGCTCCGCGACCAAAGCACCGTACAGCGCCTCGCCGGCCTCCTCGCCGGCGCAGACGTCCGCTACGACATGGGCGAACACGACGCACACCCGCTGACCGGCCGGTTCGCCCCGGACATGGACCTGCACACCCCGACCGGACCGGTCCGGCTGGCCGAGCTCACCAGAAACGCACGCCCTCTGCTGCTCGACCTGACCGAAGAGGCATCGCTAGCAGAGACCCTCGCCCTGCGGCACGACGAAGTCGATGTCGTCACGGCGCGCTCTCGCATCCCCGCACCCACCGCCCTGCTCCTTCGACCGGATGGCTATGTGGCCTGGGTAACTGCGTCGCCCCGGCCCAACCCCACGGAGATCGAAGCACTCCAGGCAGCCTTGCAGCTGTGGTTCGGAGTCACCAAACCCGCCCGCACCTGAAGTCGTGAGCGTCGACTGACGTATATACGTGAGCGGTTATACGTGGGCGGTCCAACACCGATCTTCCTGCTCACACAGACCCAGCCGTGAGCCCGGTAGTAGTCCGCTCGGTGTCTCATTCGCGTTGGTGTCTCATTCGCGTCTCCGGGTGGTGCGGAGGTTGCGGTAGGTGAAGGCCCAGCGGTCGTCTCCGATCTTGCGGCGGGTGTAGCGGGCGGGGTGGCGGTAGCGGTCGCGGTTGTGGAACTGGCACGCCGGCCCCAGCAGCTTGAGGTCGGTCAGCCCGCCACTGCACCAGTCCTCGGCGTGGTCGATCTGGCACATCGTGGCCGGCAGCGGGCAGCCGTCCACCCAGCAGGTCGCATACCGGGCGAAGACCGCCCGCCGCTGCGCCGGGGTGGCCAGGCGGACCTTGCGGCCCATGTCCAGCACCTGCCCACCGGCGTCCATCACGATCCGCACCAGGGTGCTGGTGCGGGCCAGCCGGTGCACGCTGGCAACAGGCAGCAGCTGCCCGGTCGCCAGGATCAACCCCGGCAACCCCCGCAACCACACCCCCGGCGGCGGACTGTTCACCCCCACCCCCGCCCAGACACCGCCACCCCGCCAGGTGCTGCCTCCCGACCAGGCCCCGCGTCCCGCCAGGGCGTCTCCTCCCAGCCGGGCGCTGCCTCCCCGCCAGGCACCGCCTTCCGCAGCGGCGCAGGCGTCAGGGCCGGGAATGGGGTCGTCGCCTAAGCCGGGCTCAGGGCCAGGGTCATCGCTCGGGGCTGGGTCTGAGAGGTCCGAGTCTGAAGGGCCGGTGCCCGAAGGGGCGGGACCAGGGCCGTCGCTCGGGTCGGTGTCTACCGGGTCGCTGGTGAGGTGATCGGCAGAGGGGTCGCTGTCTGAGGAGCCGCTGGTGGGGTGGTCGCCCGAGGGATCGGCTATAGGGTCGCGTGAGGGTTCGCCGGCTGGGGGATCGTCGGGGAGGGATTCGGCGGTGACCAGCACCAGAAGCTCAGTCGCGATCTTGTTCTCC
Source organism: Microbispora sp. H10670 (assembly GCF_014161385.1). Taxonomy (NCBI): domain Bacteria; kingdom Bacillati; phylum Actinomycetota; class Actinomycetes; order Streptosporangiales; family Streptosporangiaceae; genus Microbispora; species Microbispora sp. H10670. The sequence continues at coordinate 167,633 of NZ_JABBWW010000002.1, forward strand.
AGGAACGCGATGACAGCATCCGCGTTCCGCACGCTCGAGGTGCGGTCGTCGCCCTCGGCCTTGGGCTTGGCGTAGACGTCGAGCATTTGCTGCAACCGCGCGGCGGCTTCGACCGGGAGGTAGAACTCTCCCTCCAGCCCGCCGTTCCTGCGCCGCCGCACCCGGAAGAACCGGCGGTCGAAATCGGCCTGCTCATCGCTTTCGTGGCCGTCGGGGTCCAGCACCGCCCGCAGATACCGCCCCGCCTTGGCCACCTCCGCCGCCCCCGCCGAACCCGCCAACTCCAACAAGATCCCCTCAGCCGTCGTCGCCTGCTCATCCGTCAACCCCGCAGTGGCCGTGCAGATCGCCTCCACAATCCCCTCCGCCAGGCTGCCCTCAGCGAACCGCTCACGCACCCGCGACAGACGACCCAACTCCACGCCCATCGTCACCAACCGGCCCGCACCCGGAATCGTCATCCCCCCAACAGAGCGCAGCCACAACCGGGTCGAGGCATACCCATGGTTCCTCGCCTCCCCGGACCGATGCACCCGCCCCACCCGGGCAGCAAGCGCGGAGGTGATCCGATCCCGTGCCGCCAGCAACTCCTCAGCCTCGGCCAGACACACCTCCGCCGACTCAGGCACCGGCACCAGCGCCACCACCCGCGCCGCCTCACCAACCGCCGCCACCGCCACCCACGACGATGCACCGCTGCCACCAGCACCAGAAGCATCCCGGCCCGGGCCCGCATCGCTCCGACCGGCGTCGGAGGTGCCGCCGGACGCACCGGTGTGAGCAGCGCCAGAAGCGCGATGAGGAGTGCCACCAGAGACGCTTTCGGCCGCGCTCCTCACGGGTCCGGCGTCACCGTGCCCGTCGGCGTCATCGACTCGGCTCGCCGGAATGTCCCCGGCCGGTGGCGGGGTGGAAGCGCCGCCTCCTGCGGCAGTGGGGTTTCCGCTCGCACTGTCCTGGGAGGCGCCGCCTTCAACAGCGGGGCCCGGCAGGACGACAGGGCGGCCCGGCAGGACAGCAGGGCGAAGATGCGATTCCTCAGCGCCGGGCTCAGACGCCAGAGAGCGATCCGGGGACCCGAAGGGTGGGCCGTCGATGATCCTGGCCCACCAGGGATCAGCCGGAGGACGAGGCGATGGCACGTCGAACGTCGGAGACTCCATCTGCCCCTCCTCCCGCAGCACCTACAGTTCGAACACCTGACCTAATCCTTTCACTACTCTCCGTATATAACAAGCACACCTGACGATTACCTGGAGTCACACGAGGCGGGAACGCAGCGCGTCCCCATGTGGGCATCCGCTGCCGCCGTCACAGGGTCGTAAGGCTACGGAAGATACGCTCAGCCGCGCGGGGCGTACATGATGACCGCCACTCCGACCAGGCAGATGGCCGCACCGGCGAGGTCCCACCGGTCCGGACGGAAACCGTCCAACGCGACGCCCCACAGCAGCGATCCGGCGACGAACACCCCGCCGTACGCGGCGAGGATGCGACCGAAGTGCGCGTCCGACTGGAACGTGGCGGCGAATCCGTAGGCGGCCAGGGCGAGGATCCCGGCGGCGACCCAGGCGACTCCCCGATGCTCGCGCCAGCCCTGCCACACCAGCCATGCTCCGCCGATCTCGAAGACGGCCGCGAGGACGAACAACACCAGGGAACGGACGATCGTCATGACCGGTAGTGCAGCACATCCGCCGTCCCGCGCCCTGTGGAGGGTCCGGGAAAGCCGGCGCCGGGTGGCGGACCGCTCCGCCACCCGGCGTGCCGGGGGTTGTCACCAGCGCAGCGGGAGGGTGGCGATGAAGTCGCCGAGCCGCTGAGAGATGATCTTGTGGTCGTGGGCCGAGGGGTGCCAGTCGCAGCCGCCGTAGTCCAGGTCCGTGTTGTCGTAGTACCAGTAGCGGACCCGGTCGTCGCCCCGCCTGTTGCGGTCCTGGACGATCTGCCGCGCCGCGTCGGCGAACGCCGTCGTGTTGGACATGTACGTGGCGCTGACCACGATCATCGCCTGCTTGCCGTACCGGGACCGGAGCTTGTCGATGAACCCGTGGTAGGCGCTCTTGTACGCGGCGACCAGGGTCTCCGGCGTCCACGGCTCGCCGGGGTTGATCGCGGTGGAGAAGTCGTTGATGCCGAGGCCGATCACGATCAGCTGCGGATGCCAGGTGCCCGGGTTCTTCCAGACGTCGCCCGGCACGCCGATCAGGGCCCGGTCGTAGTAGGTGCGGTAGTCGGTGCCCGGCTCGATCCCGTTGTAGTTGCGCACCACGCCGCGCCCGGAGAAGGCGTTGATCTGGTAGTCGGCGCCGAGCCCTCGTGCGGTGAGAGCGCCGAAGCTGACGTCGGCGTTGGTGGTCCTGTCGATCTGACCCGGTGCGGGGCAGTCGCGGGTGCCGGACATGTTGCCGTAGCCGGCGGTGTAGGAGTCGCCGATGAACTCGATCTGCCGGCGGCGGTCGGCGGGCCTGGGCAGGATCGCGCCGCCGGGCGCGGCGACGAACCCGCCGAACTCGCCCACCGCCCACGGGCTCTCGCTGCGCTTGACGAGCCGTACGGCGTGCACGCCGTTGCGGAGGTTCCTCACCCAGTGGGTGGTACGGCCGGGGGTGACCAGGGTGGCGACGGTGGCGCCGTCGATCTGGACGTCGTAGTCGTTGACGGTGTCGTCGAGCACGATCCCCACGCCGGTGCCGCGGAAGCGGCCCTCGAAGTAGACGCCCGGCCAGCTGTACCGCACGGAGCGTCCGGCGGCCTCGACCCGGCCGGCGGTGTGCGCCGTCGCCAGGGCGCCCGGAGCGGCCTGCCCCGGGCGCCGCCCCGCCGTCTCCGGACCGGCCGGAGGCGAGGCCGCAGAGGTGGCCGCATGGGCCGCCGCGGGCAGCAGGGCGGCGGTCACCGCCAGCGCGGCCAGTGCCGCGTGTACCTGAGTGCGTCGCACGGTCTTCCCTTCTCCATGCCGGCGCGAAGGCGCCCGGGCCCGTCGGGCCCGCCGGGCGCCGGGGGGCCGGCGCTGAACGTTTCACGGACGCGGGTACGACGGCGACGGAGGCGGCGCACGCGGCCCGGAGGCACGCGGGGGCGCCGGGGCGCGGGTGACCGCGGATGACCTGGGGGGCAAGGCTCACCCTCTGCCTCGGAGCGGACGGCAGGCGACGGAACCCGGAGACGCTCCGGGGCCGGCGCCGGGTGCAGAGTGTCCGCTCCCCCGCTGCAAGGTCAAGACCCCGTGAAGGTCACGTCCGCGCCGGAATGTGAAAGATCCGGAACGTGAACGAGCAGGAAGGTGAAAGCCGGAAGGTGGGAGAGCCGGGACGGCCTCCCTCAGGCGGCGGTGGCGGTCTCCGGCACGGGCTCCTCCTCGCGGGCCGCCTTGGCGGCCTTACGCTTCAGCCACACCGTGCTGCCCAGCCCGAACAGCAGGGCGATCACCAGCCCCACCCAGGAGAAGCCCTTCAGCCACTTGTCGGCCACGACGCCCAGGTAGTAGATCGCGGCCGTGGTGCCGCCGGCCCACGCGACACCGCCGAGGACGTTGGCGACGAGGAAGCGCCAGTACGGCATGTGCAGCGCGCCGGCCAGTGGCCCGGCGAGGATGCGCAGCAGCGCGACGAACCGGCCGAAGAACACCGCCCACATGCCGTGGCGGTTGAAGACCTCCTCGGCCTTGGCGATGTGCGCCGGGCCGAAGTGCTTGGGGAAGCGCCGCCCCAGCCGGTCGAACAGCGGCCGCCCGCCCTTGCGGCCGATCACGTAGCCGATCGAGTCGCCCACGATGGCCCCGCCGCTCGCGCACAACCCGAGGACCACCGGGTCGACGACCCCTCGCGACGACAGCAGCGCGGCGCTGACCAGCACGATCTCCCCGGGCAGCGGAATGCCCAGGCTCTCCAGCCCGATGATGACGCCCACGAGCACATAGACCCAGACGGACGGTATGGTCTGCAGCCACTCGTCGACGTGCATCTCACTCCTCAGTGCGGAAAGCTTCCCCCATTCTGCCGCCGCCTTGCCGATGCGGCATCCGCCGTGAGGACCAGAGAAGACCGTGTCGTGTGCGACCGGAGGATGATCAGTCGCGCATCGCCGCGCGTACGGCCTCGCGCATCGCGACGTGGACGGCGGCGTTGCGCGCCCGGTCGGTCCGCGCCTCCACCAGGCGCAGGCCGTCCCCCTTGAGGGCCTTGGACAGCTCCTCCGTCTCCTGCACCACCGTGTACGGCAGGCCGCTCGCGGCGGCCAGGTAGCCGAGGTCCACCCCGTGCGGCGTGCCGAAGACCCGTTCGAACGGATCCTCCAGCGCGGCCTGCGGCAGCAGCGAGAAGATCCCGCCGCCGTCGTTGTTCACCACCACCAGGCACAGGTCGGGCCGGGGTTCGCGCGGGCCGAGGATCAGTCCGTTCTGGTCGTGCAGCAGCGTGAGGTCGCCGATCAGCGCGTACGCCGGGCCGTTGTGGGCGAGCGCGGCCCCGACGGCGGTGGAGACCAGGCCGTCGATGCCCGAGGCGCCCCGGTTGGCCATCAGCCGCAGTCCCCTGCGGGGCCGCATGGCCTGGTCGAGGTCCCTGATCGGCATGGACGACCCGCAGAACAGCAGCGACCCGTTGGGCAGCACCTCGGCGAGGTCCCTGGCCAGCCGCGGCTCGGTCAGCCCGGAGGAGTCGAGCACGGCGTCGATCGCCTCGCGGGCCACGTGGTCGGCGTGCCGCCAGGAGCGCAGCCAGGCGTCGCCGCCCGCGGCGATCGGGATCTCCACGGCCTGCGCGACCTGGGTGGCCGACCGGGTCGGGTCGGGCCAGCGGGTGAGGTCGGGGGCCACCACGATGTGCTCCTCGGCCCGCCGCAGCCACGACAGCAGCGGGCGCGACAGCCCCGGGCGGCCGAGGGTGACCACCACGTCCGGCCGGTGGGCGTCGGCGAACTCCTGGTCGCCCAGCAGGAAGTGGTAGGCCGAGACGGCGTGGTCGCCGTACCGGCCGCCGCCGTTGGGCTCCGACAGCACCGGCCAGCCCGCCATGCCCGCGGCGGCGACGTAGCGCCGGACGTTGGCCGCGCCGTCGCCGACGACCAGCACGCCGCGCCGGGTCGGCGGGATGTGCAGGGCGGCGGACGGAGGCGCGACCCGCGCCCGGAACCACGAGCCGGAGGCGTCCCCGTCGAGGGACTCGCACCACGACGCGTCGCCGTCGGGGATCAGCGGCTCGCGGAACGCCACGTTGAGGTGGACCGGCCCGGGGTCGGGCGGCCCGGCGGCCCGCTGGCAGGCCCGGCACACCAGCGACCGCCAGTAGGCCACCTGGCCGGGGCGGTCCTCGGGGACGCCGACCTCGGCGAACCAGCGCACCGCCGATCCGTACAGCTTGATCTGGTCGATCGTCTGGTTCGCGCCGGTGCCGCGCAGTTCGGGCGGGCGGTCGGCGGTCAGCACGAGCAGCGGCACGCCGGACTCGGACGCCTCGATGACGGCGGGGTGGAAGTTCGCCGCCGCCGTGCCCGAGGTGCAGACCAGCGCCACCGGCCGCTCGGACCGCTTGGCCAGGCCGAGCGCGACGAAGGAGGCCGAGCGCTCGTCGACGCGGACGTGCAGCCGCACCCGCGAGTCGGCGTGCGCGGCGAGCGCCAGCGGCGCGGACCGGGAGCCGGGGGCGAGCACCACGTCGGTGACCCCGCAGCGCACCAGTTCGTCGATCAGCACGGTCGCGAGGGCGGTCGCCGGGTTCACCGCCGCGCCTCCCGAACGCCCCGGCCGGCCCGGTTCGTGTCCAACCGCCCGTCTCCTCCCGTTCCCGAAGCCGTCAGCGTACGACACAACGGGGCAAACCCCGTCACACCACGCCCTATGGCCGGCGGGGGAACTTCCCGAAGTCGGGCTTGCGCTTCTCCTTGAACGCGTCGCGGCCCTCCTGGGCCTCCTCGCTCATGTAGTAGAGGAGCGTGGCGTCGCCGGCGAACTGCTGCATGCCGGCCGCGCCGTCGGTCACCGCGTTGAGCGCGCCCTTCAGCATGCGGAGCGCGAGGGGAGACTTCTCCAGCAGCTCGCGGGCCCACTGGACGGTCTCCTCCTCCAGCCGCTCCAGAGGGACGACGGCGTTGACCAGGCCCCACTGGAGGGCGGTCTCGGCGTCGTACTGCCGGCACAGGTACCAGATCTCGCGGGCCCGCTTCAGGCCCACGGTCTCGGCCAGCAGCCAGGAGCCGTACCCGCCGTCGAACGAGCCGACCTTCGGGCCGGTCTGGCCGAACCTCGCGTTGTCGGCGGCGATCGTCAGGTCGCAGCACACGTGCAGGACGTGGCCGCCGCCGATGGCGTAGCCCGCCACCATCGCGATGACCGGCTTGGGGCAGCGCCGGATCTGCACCTGCAGGTCCAGCACGTTGAGCCGCCCGACGCCGTGGGTCTTGTCGTCCACGTAGCCGTCGTCGCCGCGGATCTTCTGGTCGCCGCCCGAGCAGAACGCCTGGTCGCCGGCGCCGGTGAAGATGATCACACCGACCTCGGTGTCCTCCTGCGCCCGGTTGAAGGCGTCGCGGAGCTCGAACAGAGTCGTCGGCCGGAAGGCGTTGCGCCGCTCGGGGCGGTTGATAGTGATCTTCGCCATCCCCTCCGCGGTCTCGTAGAAGATGTCCTCGTACTCGCCCGACCGCTTCCAGTCGACCCCGCTCGTCACACCCGCTCCTTCGTCGTCACCGGTACGTCGTCACCAGCAGGCGGTCGCCTCCCGCCACCGCGCCGGGACTAACCTTACGACCGTGCTCAGCCGTCCAGGACATCGCCCGGTTCACGCCCTCGTCCTGCCGGCCGGTCCCGCCCTGTACGACGCGGTGCGGCGGGCCCTGACCGGCGACGGGCCGGCCGTGCTGCCGCTCTCCCCCGATCTGCCGCGGCCCGCGCTGGAGGCGGCGCTCGCCGCGATGCGCCCCACCCACGTGGTGACCCCCGACGGCGTACGGCGTGAGCCGGACGGCGTGCCGTCGGACGCGGCGCTGATCATCGCGACGTCCGGCTCCACCGGCGCGCCCAAGGGCGTCGAGCTGACGGCGGACGCGCTGTTCGCGTCGGCCCGCGCCTCGCTGGCCCGGCTCGGGGCCGGGGAGGGCGACCGCTGGCTGTGCTGCCTGCCGCCCTCGCACATCTCGGGGGCCCAGGTGCTCGTCCGGTCGCTGCTGTGCGGCGCCGAGCCGATCGTCCACCCGCGCTTCTCCCCCGCCGCGGTGGCCGCGAGCGGCGCGGACCACGTCTCCCTCGTCCCCACGCAACTGCGGCGGATGCTCGACTCCGGGGCGGACGTCGCGGCCTTCCGCACGATCCTGCTCGGCGGGGCCGCCGCCCCCTCCGGCCTGCTGGCCGAGGCCCGCGCCGCCGGCGCCCGGATCGTCACGACGTACGGCATGAGCGAGACGAGCGGCGGGTGCGTGTACGACGGCGTGCCGCTGGACGGCGTGGACGTCGCGATCGGCGGCGACGGACGGGTGCGGATCGCCGGCCCGGTGCTGCTGTCGGGCTACCGTCTCCGCGACGAGCCACATCTCGACGGCGGCTGGTTCGTCACCTCCGACCTCGGCTCCGTCGAGGACGGGCGGCTCACGGTGCTGGGCCGCGCCGACGATGTGATCAACACTGGTGGCCGGAAGGTCGTGGCCGGCGCGGTCGCCGAGGTCCTCTCCGGGCACCCGGCCGTACGGGACGTGGTCGTGGTGGGCAGGCCCGACCCCGAGTGGGGCGAAATCGTGGTGGCGGTGGTGGCCGGGAGGACCGGGCTGAAGGTCGGGCTGGACGACCTGCGGGCCTTCGCAAAGGAGCGGCTGCCCGCCTACGCCGCGCCACGCGAGGTCGAGCTGGTGCCCCGGATTCCCCTGCTGCCGAACGGCAAACCGGATATGGTCGCTCTCAGAAACCGGAACCGTGACTGACCTTCGTGCGTCATAAGAGCAGGGGCGTCGACCGAGAGCAGGGGAAGGGGGACGCCGCATGGGACCGATCCGGCTCACACCGGCCCACAAGATGATGGCCTCCGCCGTCCTCGTGAGCCTCGTCATCCTGGGCGGAGCCTCCGTGACCGCCGCCGCGTTCGCCGCCCGGCTGGACAAGGTCGTGCAGAACGCCCCCGCCGCCAAGCTCGGCCCCACCCCCACCGAAGATCCCCAGGACCCCTCCGTGGTGTCCAGGGTCCTCACCGACGACCCGGAACAGGTCGGTGGCTACTGGACGCCGGAGCGTCTGGAGGACGCGAGCCCGATGCCGGTGCCCGAGCTCAGCATCAACATCGTCACGCCCAACGACTGAGGAAACGGCCCGCACGCCGAATCGGAAGACCTGCCCTACGGGGTCTGGGAACAAACCGGGCACGAGAGCGTTATTGATACTGGTGCGCTGAGCCGCCGGACGCCGCGCCCCGATCACAAGCATTTGAAACCCCGAATCGATCATGAACTCCGCAAGGAGGAGGTGTCTTCATGCCCCGGACCGCCGTGGCGAACTCGCACGAGCGCGAGGTGACCCCGACGACGCTCGACCGGCTCCTGGAGCGCGGCCGTGCACAGGGCCGCCTTTCCCTGTCGGAGCTGCGCGAGGCCTTCGCAGAGGCCGGCGTGAGCCCCGTGGAGGGCCGCTCCATTCTCCGCGAGCTCACCGAGGCGGGCGTGAACCTGGCCGCGGAGAACGAGCCGGGTCTCGCCGCCGGCGCGCGGACGTCCACGCAGACCTCCGGAGAGGCGCCGGGCAAGGCGCCCGCCAGGAAGTCGCGCCGGGCCGCCCAGGCCGCGGCGCAGGCCGCCGGGGACGCACCCGCCCGCGCCGGCGCCGCGAAGAAGCGGACGGCCAAGGCGAGCGCGGCCGACACCACGGCCGGCACCGCCGCCGAGGAGCCCTTCGACGAGGAGGTCACCGGCGCCGAGGCGGAGGCCGAGGCGGCGGACAACGAGCCGCTCGACCTCGACGACACCTCCTCGGTCATGGGCGACTCGGTGCACACCTACCTGAAGTCGATCGGCCGCCGCACGCTGCTCACCGCCGCCCAGGAGGTGGAGCTGGCCAAGCGCATCGAGGCCGGGCTGTACGCCGAGTACAAGCTGGAGACGGCCCTGGAGAGCGGCGACCACCTGCCCGCGCACGTCCGCGAGGACCTGGAGTGGGCCATCGAGGACGGCCGCAGGGCCAAGGACCACATGCTGGAGGCCAACCTCCGGCTGGTGGTCTCGGTGGCCAAGAAGTACACCGACCGGGGCATGGCCCTGCTCGACGTGGTGCAGGAGGGCAACCTCGGCCTGATCCGCGCGGTCGAGAAGTTCGACTACACCAAGGGCTACAAGTTCTCCACGTACGCCATGTGGTGGATCCGGCAGGCCATCCAGCGCGGCTTCGCCGACTCGGCCCGCACCATCCGGCTGCCCGTCCACGTGCTGGAGATGCTCTCGAAGCTGTCCCGCGTGGAGCGTGACATGCACCAGCGGCTGGGCCGGGAGCCCACCCCGGAGGAGCTCGCCGCCGAGCTGGACAAGACGCCCGACCAGATCGAGGAGCTGCTGCGCACCAGCCGGCAGCCGATCAGCCTCGACTCGACCATCGGCGAGGACGGCGAGACCCGCATCGGCGACCTGATCGAGGACGTCGACTCGCCCGAGGCGTCCGAGGTGGTCGACCGGCAGCTGCTGGCCGAGCAGCTCAAGGGCGTGCTCGGCAACCTGTCGCCGCGTGAGGCCAAGATCATGAGCCTGCGGTTCGGCCTGGCCGACGGCAAGCCCCACACGCTGGACGAGATCGGCAAGCACCTGGGCCTGACCCGGGAGCGGATCCGCCAGCTGGAGAAGGAGTCGCTGTCCAAGCTGCGCCACCCGAGCAACACCCGGCCCCTGCTGGACTGGGCCAGCTGAGAATTCGGGCCAGCTGAGATTCCGGCCGGCTGATCAGGTTACTCGTACGGCCCGCGCCCCTCGGGGGTGCGGGCCGTACGGCTTTCTCAGGAGCGGGCGGTCAGCCGCGAGCGGAGGCGAGGCCCCCGCGCACGTCCCGCGGGGTCAGGCGGGCGGGGTCGCCCGTCCGGGCGGCGCGGGGCACCCGGGGGATGCCGCTGAGCCGGTGCGCCTCGCGCATCGTGCGCAGGCGGTTCACCTCGTCGGTCCACAGCGCGCCGTCGGGCGTCGCCCGTCCCTTGCGCCGCGCGATCCTGCTGTCGTAGGACTTCACCCCGAAGGTGGCGCGCTGCCCCGCCTCGGCGGCGCGCAGCGCCTCGGTCAGCGCGGTGTCCAGGCCCAGGGCCGCCTCGCGGAGCACGGGCAGCGGCGCCCCGGCCGCCTTCGCCTCCTGGAACCGCCGCTGCGCCACCCGGACCTTCTCCAGCACGTCGCCGAAGTTCCGCCGGATCTCCAGATCCGCGTGGTAGCGGACCTCCGCCTCCCGGCTCACCCGCGGACGGAAAAACGCCATCGTCGACCCCTTAGGTATCCAACGTGTGCAGTCACGTCATGCACTCGGTAGCGTACGCGGTCCGCGCGAGGCCTCGTACCGCAGGGTGCGCCGCCCTTTACGAAGTAAGGAGAGCTGTGGCAGCATGATCGCCATGCCTGCCAAGCGACCACCCGTGCCGCTGTCCCGGGAACGGATCATCGACGCCGCCCTGCACATCGCCGACGGCCAGGGCCTGCGCCGGCTGACCATGCGCCGGCTCGGCGACGCCCTCCAGGTGGAGGCGATGGCCATCTACCACCACCTGCCCCGGGGCAAGGAGGCGCTGATGGACGCCCTCGCCGAGCACGTGACGACCGTACGCGTCGACCCGGCCGAGGCGCCGGGCTGGCCGGACAGGGCCCGCGCCTGGGCCCGGGCGAGCCGCGCCGCGCTGCTCGAACACCCCGGCGTGCTGTCGCTGGCCCTCACCAAGCCGCCGAAGGGCTCGGCCCTGATCGCGATCAGGGAGCAGACCGAGCAACTGGGCGAGGCGGGCGCGCACGACCCGGAGGCGGCGGTGCGGGCGCTGCGGGCGTACGTGTTCGGCAGCGTCGCGGTGGAGGTCCAGCGGTCGGGGTGGGCCGACCCGGACGCGACCGTGCGCGACGCGCGCACCGCCGAGGGCGAGCGCGACTTCGAGCACGGCCTCGACGCGCTGATCAGCGGTCTCGGCGTCCGGCACGGGGGCTGACACCGGAGCTGTGGCCTCCCGGTTACCCGATGGTCGGCGTGTCGAGGTTGGAGCGTTATCTCGAATGGGGCATTCTTGTGTACTAGGTCACATCAGTGTGTGTGAGGCCGCTCGGGGGGTGTGGTCGGGTCCCCAGCCCGACCGGCGGAAATGCCCCGAACGGACTATGTCATGCGGATGGGGCCGAACCGCAGACTGGAGTAGTCCGATGTGTCGTACGTCATACGGCGCGGCGGACACCCGGCGGAACATCACGAACGTAAGACGAACGATAAAGAACACGGGGAGCCCCGGCGATGTGCCCTCATGAACCGGCCTGTCCCACCGCGGACGCGAAGGACCGAGAAGCCGCCCGAACGGTAGCCTGCCACCCCGAGCAGGGCTGGAGCCTGCTCTGCAACGGCGTCGTGCTGTTCGAGGACACCGGCGAGCTGTTGCCGGACGGCGGCGTCATCGCTCCGCACCGCCCCACCGACATGGCCATCAGCGCGGCCTAGGCCTCCTGCTCCTCCTGCTCCAGCAGCCACGGCAGCAGCCACCGCGCCACCTCCTCGCCCACCCGGGCGGGGTTCTTCCTGAACTCGTGCCCCTCCCCCGGGAGGACCACGAGACGTGCGGCGTCCTTCTCGTCCGGCACGCCGAACGGATCCCGATCCCCGCTGACCACGAGCACGGGGGTCCCGGCCTGCCGCAGCTCGTCCGCCCGCGACCGATCAGGTTTCCCCGGCGGATGCAGCGGGAAGGCGAGCGCCACCACCGCCCCGGCCCCCGCCTCATGTGCCGTACGGCAGGCGACCCGTGCGCCGTTGCTCCGTCCGCCCTGGACGAGCGGCAGGCCCGGGTGACGGGCCCGCAGCGCGGCGACGACGGCCAGCCACGCCTCGTCCTGTTTGACGGCCGATCCCGGCGCCCGGGCGCCGCGCAGCCGGAACGGCTGGACCACCCGTGCGACCGTCACCCCCGCCGGCAGCACGGCGTCCCGTACGGCGAGCAGGTCGGGGGCGTCCACCCCGCCGCCGGACCCGTGCGTGAGCACCAGCAGCAGCCGGGCGCCGGGGGCCTCCTCCACCTCGGCCAGCGCGGGGCCGTGCGGGGTCTCGATCTCCAGCGCGACTCCCATGCCGGTGACCGTATCGGCTCCGTCCCCGGCAGGAGGTGCGGACCCTCCGTTCGGAGGATGGCAGGGCTCGCGAGTATGGGCCAGAATGTCATGGTGCCGGAGATCGCATCGCAACCGCCCGCCGCCGGGCAGGGCTACAGGCCGCCGCCGCAGGCGGGGACGCAGACGACCCGGGAGGACCTGCGCGCCGTCATCGCGGCCCGCCGGGACCTCGGCCCGGAGTACGAGGACGCGCTCGTCGACTCGTTCCTCGACAAGCTCGACGTGGAGATCGCCGCGCGGGTGCGGAACGAGGTCGCCGCGCAGATCGGGCACCAGCCGCTTCCCGGGAGGCGCCCGAAGGACAGCGCGGTGGGCGTGGCCCTGGGCTCGCTCGGCATCGGCATCCCGCTGACCGGGATCGCGGCGGGCACCGCGCACGGGCCGGGGCTCCTGCTCGCCTGGGGCGGGATCGTCGCCGTCAACCTGGCGTACGCGCTGAGCCGCCGCACCCAACGCTGACCGACGGGGGCCGACCGGCGGACCGCCGGCCGTTCAGTCCCCGATCAGGCCTCGACGCTCTCCATGACCGGGCGGACGTCCCGGCCGAGGCGCAGCCGCACCTGCTCGGCGAGCGCCCGGTCGGGGTGGTCGAGGCCGTAGCGCCACACGGTCCCGGCGTCGGCGTCGCGCCCCCGCAGGGGCAGCGTCCGGGCCAGCAGCTCGATCGCCAGCGCGCCGGTCTCGGCGTCCGGGCCCTCCCCGCGGCCCTCCTCCACCGCGCCGGCGAACTGGGCGCACGCCATCTCCAGATGCGCGATGCCGAGCAGCACGCGCAGGCGCGCCCGGTCGGCCACGGCGGGCACCGACAGCGCCTCCAGCAGCACGTCCGCCGCCCGTTCCGGCTCTCCCTCGGCGAGCAGCCGCTCCGCCATGTGCTCCACGACGGCCGACAGGCCCGCCGCGGCCTCGGCGCGGTCGGGCGCCTCATCGTCCGCGGCGACTTCCGCGAAGATCGACGCCGCGGCGTCGAGGTCGCCCGTCTCGGAGAGCCGGTGCGCCTGGTCGAGCCGGTCGGGCCGCCCGGGGTCGATGGCCGTCATGAGGTGGCCTCGCAGAGGTCGCAGGGACAGGAGCGTGCATCCGCGATCTTAACGAGCCCGGCCTCCGGGCGGGGCCGACATGCGCAACCGGTCAGTCCTCGTACGCCTCCATGGGCGGGCAGGAGCAGACGAGGTTGCGGTCGCCGTACGCCTGGTCGATGCGGCGCACCGGCGGCCAGTACTTGTCGTCGCGCAGGCCCGGCACCGGGTAGGCGGCGACGGCCCGCGAGTAGGGGTGGGCCCACTCGTCGGCGGTGAGGCACTCGGCCGTGTGCGGCGCGTTGCGCAGCGGGTTGTCGGCCTTGTCGTACTCGCCCGACGCCACCTTGGCGATCTCGTCCCGGATGGCGATCATCGCGTCGGCGAAGCGGTCGAGTTCGGCCAGGTCCTCGCTCTCGGTCGGCTCGATCATGAGGGTCCCGGCGACGGGGAACGACATCGTGGGCGCGTGGAAGCCGTAGTCGATCAGCCGCTTGGCCACGTCGTCCACCGTGACGCCGGTCTCCTTGGTGATCTGGCGCAGGTCGACGATGCACTCGTGCGCGACCAGGCCGTCCCGGCCGGTGTAGAGGACCGGGTAGTGCGGCGCGAGGCGCCGGGCCAGGTAGTTGGCCGACAGGATCGCCTGCTCGGTGGCCTGCCGCAGCCCGTCGCCGCCCATCATGCGGACGTACGCCCAGGAGATCGGCAGGATGCCCGCCGAGCCGTACGGCGCGGCCGACACGTGCGCGGGCAGGTGCTCCGCGAGGTGGGCCTTGACCGCGACCGGGCCGACGCCGGGCCCGCCGCCGCCGTGGGGGATGCAGAAGGTCTTGTGCAGGTTCAGGTGCGAGACGTCCGCGCCGAACTCCCCCAGCCGGGCCAGGCCGACCAGCGCGTTGAGGTTGGCCCCGTCCACGTAGACCTGCCCGCCGGCCTCGTGGACCCGCTCGCAGATCTCGACGATCGTCTCCTCGTACACGCCGTGGGTGGACGGGTACGTCACCATGATCGCGGCGAGCGCGTCGCGGTGCTTCTCGATCTTCGCGGCGAGGTCGCCGAGGTCGACGTTGCCGCTCCCGTCGCAGGCCACCACGACCACCCGCATGCCCGCCATGACGGCGCTGGCGGCGTTGGTGCCGTGGGCGGACGACGGGATGAGGCAGACGTCGCGGCCGTCCTCGCCCCGGGAGCGGTGGTAGGACCTGATCGCCAGCAGCCCGGCGAACTCGCCCTGCGAGCCGGCGTTCGGCTGGATCGACACCCGGTCGTAGCCGGTGACCTCGGCCAGCCAGCCCTCCAGCGTCGCGATCAGCTCGGCGTACCCCTCGGCCTGCTCCGCCGGCGCGAACGGGTGGATCGCGGCGAACTCCGGCCAGGTGACCGGCTCCATCTCGGTGGTCGCGTTGAGCTTCATCGTGCAGGAGCCCAGCGGGATCATCGAGCGGTCGAGCGCGACGTCCTTGTCCTGCAGCCGCCGCAGGTAACGGAGCATGGCCGTCTCGGACCGGTGGGAGTGGAAGACCGGGTGGGTGAGGAAGCCGGAGGTCCGCTGCAGGTCCGCGGGGATCGCGTCGGAGGTCGCCCGGTCGAGGTCCTCGACCACGATCCCCGGCACGCCGAAGGCCTCCCAGACGGCCCGCAGGTGGCCGACGACGGTCTTCTCGTCGCAGGCCACGCCGACGTGGTCGGCGTCCGCCAGGCGGAGGTTGACGCCCCGCTCGGCGGCGGCGGCCACGACGTGCTCCGCCCGGCCCGGCACGCGGGCGAGCACGGTGTCGAAGAACTCGTCGTGGACGATCTCCACACCGCCCTCGCGCAGCCCGGCGGCGAGGACGGCCGCGTGGCGGTGCGCCCGCTGGGCGATCCGCCGGAGGCCGTCGGGGCCGTGGTAGACGGCGTACATCGAGGCCATGACCGCGAGCAGGACCTGCGCGGTGCAGATGTTGCTGGTGGCCTTCTCCCGCCGGATGTGCTGCTCGCGGGTCTGCAGGGCCAGCCGGTAGGCCGTACGGCCGTCGGCGTCCACCGAGACGCCGACCAGGCGGCCCGGCATCTGCCGCTGCAGGCCCTCACGGACCGCCATGTACGCCGCGTGGGGGCCGCCGTAGCCCAGGGGGACGCCGAAGCGCTGGGAGGAGCCGACGGCGATGTCGGCGCCCTGCTCGCCGGGGGGCTCCAGCAGGGTCAGCGACAGCAGGTCGGCCGACGCGACGAGCAGCGCGCCGGCGGCGTGCGCCCGCTCGGCCAGCGCCCGGAAGGACGCCACGCGGCCGCTCGCGCCCGGATACTGGACGAGGACCCCGAAGCACTCGGGCAGGTCCCCCGCGAGGTCCGACTCCACCAGCGTGATGCCGAGCGGCTCGGCGCGGGTCGCCAGCACGGCCTTGGTCTGCGGCAGCGCGTCCGCGTCGACCACGAAGACGTCCGCCTTGACCTTGCTCGCGCGCCGGGCCAGCGTCATCGCCTCGGCCGCGGCGGTCGCCTCGTCCAGCAGGGACGCGCCGGCGACGTCGAGGCCGGTGAGGTCCGACACGACCGTCTGGAAGTTCAGCAGGGCCTCCAGCCGCCCCTGCGAGATCTCCGGCTGGTACGGCGTGTACGCGGTGTACCAGCCCGGGTTCTCCAGCACGTTGCGGAGGACGACCCCCGGAGTGATCGTGTCGTGGTACCCCAGGCCGATCATCGGGGTCAGCACCCGGTTGCGGGCCGCGAGCGCGCGGAGTTCGGCCAGCGCCTCGGCCTCCCCCGCCGCCTCCGGCAGGTTCAGCGGGCCCCGCGTGCGGATCGCCTCGGGGACGGCCACGGCGAGCAGGTCGGCCGTCGACTCGTAGCCGACGACCTCCAGCATGCGGGCACGGCCGGCGTCCGAAGGACCGATGTGACGGGTCGCGAAGGGCGGGGCGGAAAGATCCTGAAGCGTCGAGCGGTCGGTCATGACAGGGGCCTCCTGGGCGGGTCGAGACCTGCGGCGGCCGCCTCGCGCCCGTGAGCGCGACCGGCCGTGATGCGGTCTCCCCCTCTGTCATCGGACCTGAGAGCTTCACCGGGCCGCCCGGCCCGGCTTTCCCCTTCGGTGAGGCGCCGCCTGGCGGGCGGGCCTGCTTTTCAGAGTCGCCTCGTCCGTGCGGTACGGATGCCTGAGAGTTTCCGGGGAGGTTTGCTCCTTCGGCGCCCCTGCAACTTCAGGGGTCTCTCCCGCACGAGGTCGTCGGCCGTGTCCACTCTACCCGGTTACTTCCTCTGTACCCGTTTCTCAGCCGATCTTACGGGCCTTCCTGCGGCGGGCCAGCTCGTCGGCCGGATGATCCCCCTCCGCATCCGGCGCGGACTCCGCGCGCTCACCGGGCAGTTCCGCCAGGGACCCCTCCACCTCGCGCCAGACCCGCCCGAGCGCGATGCCGAACACGCCCTGGCCGCCCTGCAGCAGATCGATCACCTCGTCGGCGCTGGTGCACTCGTAGACGCTCACGCCATCGCTCATCAGGGTGATCTGGGCCAGGTCGTTGACGCCCCGGTCGCGCAGGTGCCGTACGGCGGTGCGGATCTGCTGGAGCGAGACCCCCGTGTCGAGGAGACGTTTGACGACCTTCAGGACGAGGATGTCGCGGAAGCTGTAGAGTCGCTGCGACCCGGACCCCTGAGCTGCTCTTATGGTCGGGAGCACCAGTTCGGTCCGGGCCCAGTAGTCGAGCTGCCGGTAGGTGATCCCGGCCGCCGCGCACGCCGTCGGGCCACGGTAACCGATGTTCTCGGGCAGCGCCGTCGGCTGCTCGTCGAACAGCAGGCCTTGTTCGCCGGCGCGCTCGCGCGCCTCCCGCCGAACCGGGTCGTGCTGGCCGGCCGACCTACCCTCGCCGCTGCTGACCGCCACTGCGGACCTCCGGCTTTCTCTCATCCCACGGTCTGATCTGGGGGTTCGTGAATTACAACCGTGGTTTCCCTTGCACCGTAGGACCGGGGCCATCGTCAGTCAACGACCCCGTCCGGCGCGTCGTGAAGCGTAATTTCCCGAAATGGTGCGGCACGTCAGCCCGCTCGCCCGAAGTCTTCCGGTGTGATTTTGTCCAGGAACTCGCGGAACTTCTCCACTTCGTCTTCCTGGTCGTCGGGCATGCTCACGCCCGCCTCCTGGATCACGTCCTCACTCGCGTAGATCGTCGCCCCCGTGCGCAACGCCAGCGCGATCGAGTCCGAAGGGCGGGCGCTCACCTCCACGCCGTTCGAGAACACCAGGTCGGCGAAGAAGATCCCATCGCGGAGCGCGACGATGTTGACGGTGCGCAACCGCACCCCCAACGCCTCAAGCACATCGCGGAACAAGTCGTGGGTGAGCGGCCTCGGCGGGGGTTCCTCCGCCTGGGCCAGCGCGATGGCGGTCGCCTCGGTCATGCCTATCCAGATCGGCAGGTACCGATCACCGCTCGCCTCCTTCAGGAGCACGATCGGCTGGTTTGTGGGCATCTCAACGCGAACCCCCACGACCTCCATCTGCAACACGGGCGGCTCCGTCTCAAGCGTCGCGGCATATCACCAGGCATTCAACGTAACACCCACCAGGGAGCGGATGTGCCGGTCACCGCCCCATCAGCACCCCATTACCGTCCCAGAACGCCGCGAACACTGCCACGCAGCAACGCATTGTGCAGTTCCTGGAGAAGACCGGACATCTCGCGAGCGGTCTCGTCGGCCTCCGCGATCGCCCCCGGCGCCTTCCGGCGCAGCACGGGCGCCACCGCCTGCTCGATCAGGCCGGTCTCCCGCTCCACCAGCGCCCGCACCGCCCTGAGGTGCCGCGCTCGCAGGCCGAACCGCGACAGGGCCCCCACGCTGCGCGCGATCTCCAGCGCCTCGCCGTCGTAGCGGCGCGCGACCGCCGCGACCAGGCCGAAGCTCTCCATCTCGGCCAGGGTCTCCTCGTCGATGCCCGCGGCCTCGATGAGCTCCTCCCTGCTGAGACGCACCGCCGGCGGGCCGTCCGAGACGCTCTGCGGGCGCGCCGCCTGCCCGTCCAGCTGATCCTTGATCACCCGGAGCGGCAGGTACTGGTCACGCTGCGCCCGCAGGATGTACCGCAGGCGCTCCACGTCGTTGTAGGTGAACTTGCGGTAGCCCGAGGGGCTCCGCTGGGGCTCGATCAGCCCCTCACCCTCCAGGAAACGGATCTTGGAGACGGTCACGTCGGGGAACTCGGCCTGCAGCAGGCCGAGGACCTCCCCGATGCTCATGAACGCCCGTACGGCCTGTGCGCTCATGACTGCTCCTCCTCACCGATCACAGCCCTCCAGGACCACGCGTGAGGAAAACCAGCCGGAACTTGCCGATCTGCACCTCGTCGCCGCCCTGCAAGGGGGACTCCTCGATGCGTTCCCGGTTGACGTAGGTGCCGTTCAGGCTGCCCACGTCGCGGACCGTGAACTGGCCGCCGCGGCGGTAGAACTCGACATGCCTCCTGGACACGGTTACATCGTCCAGGAAAATGTCGCTTTCCGGGTGGCGACCCGCCGTAGTGAGATCGCTGTCGAGCAGAAAACGGCTGCCCGCGTTCGGGCCGCGCATGACCACCAGGAGAGCCGTGCCGGGCGGCATCTGCTCGATCGCCGACCGGTCCGGCAGCAGCGTCTGGCCCGTCTCCGCCTCCAGCGCCTCCAGGGAGATCGTCGAGGTGGTATCGGCTGCGACGGGCGCCGGAGCGCTCAGCGGCGAACCGCATCGTGAACAGAAACGGGCATCCTCGGGGTTGGCATGACCGCACTGCGTGCAGTAGACGCTGGGCATCGAACGGCTCGGCCTCTCTCACGACTCTCACGACTTGCTCGGGACTGGCTCACTGCTGGGGACTGCTCAACTGCTCGGGTCCGGCTCGAACTGCGAATGCCGCAACTTACGCTGATCAGGCACAAAGGTCAAGAAGCGCGGCCGGGCGTGGACTGACCAACGCTACAGCCCACGGAGGTGCAAGGTCCATCCCGACACATGCATCCCCAGCATCCCATCCTGATCACGAAAGAGGGAGACGGGGGTCAGCAGGAGCCGGCGGCCTGCTCGACCACGTGGGCCCAGCGTTCCAGGAGGGCCTGCGCGCCGTCCACGTCGTGCCCCTCGGCCCACAGGTGGGTGACGGCCTCGGCGGGGTCGGGCAGCACGAGCGCCCAGCTTCCGTCCTCCTCCACGACGCGGACGCCGTCGGTGGTGTCCAGGCGGTGGCCCTCGGCGGCCTCGACGACCGAGCGCATCACGGCCCCCTTGTGCGCCCACGGCGTCGGCACGGTCCGCTTCAGCAGCCGGGCCTCGGGGATGCGGGCGTCGATCTGGCTGAGCGACAGCCGGGTGCGCGCGACCAGGCCGAGCAGGCGCAGGAATACGGCCAGGCCGTCCAGGGTCGGCCCGAACTCCGGGACGATGAAGCCGCCCCGCCCGTCGCCCGCGAAGATCGTGTCAGGGTGCCGGGCCGCCCGGGTCAGCGTGTCGAGGCTGGTGGCCGTCCAGTCGACCTGCACACCGTGGAAGCGGCACACCATCTCCGCCACCCTCGTCGTGGTCACCGGCAGCGCCACCCGGCCGCCGCGGCGCTCGGCCGCGACCAGGTCGAGCACGACGAGCAGCGCCCGCTCCTCGCTGATGAGCTGGCCCATCTCGTCCACCAGCGAGACCCGCTCCCCCACCGGGTCGAACCGTACGCCGAAGGCGGCCCGCGCGGAGGCGACCAGGTCCGCCAGGCGCTGCAGGTCGCGGCGGCGCTCGGCGAGGGTCTCGGTGGGCGAGGCGTCGTCGAGGCGGTTGTTCACGGTCAGCACGTCGACCCCGGCCCGGCCGAGCAGGCTGGGCAGCACGAGCGAGGACGTGCCCCCGGCGCAGTCGACCACGACCTTCATCTCGGCGTCCTTCACGCCGTACATGTCGACGCAGGCCAGCAGTTCCCTGGCGTAGGTGTCGACGGCCCTGGCCGGGAACGTCAGCTCGGCGATCTCGCCGGGGAAGGCCCGGCGGTACTCCTGCCGGGTGAAGACCCGCTCCAGCTTGCGCTGCGCCGCCTGCGACAGGTCCGAGCCCGTCTCGTCCATGAACACGATGTCCACGCTCTGCGGGTCGCCCGCGGTCGTGCGCAGGAAGATGCCGCCCCTGACGTTCTCCCGGGAGGTGTTGAACCGGGCCACCGGCAGGGCGGCGGCCTCCAGGTCGACGACGTTGATCGCGCTGGAGTTCAGCGCGCTGATCACCGCGCGCTTCAGCGCCCGCGCCGCGCGTGAGGCGTCGCGGGCGGTGACCACCGTGTCGCCCTTCTTCAGGGTCGTGGCGTACGCGCTGGCCAGCCGTACGCACAGCTCGGGGGTGATCTCCACGTTGACCAGGCCGGAGACGCCCCGGGGGCCGAACAGGCTGCGCTGGCCGCGCGACTCCCAGATCACGCTGGTGTTGACGACCGTGCCGGCCTCGATCGTCTTGAACGGGTAGATCTTCACCCCGGAGGAGACGTACGCCTCGGCCTCGATGACGCACTCGTCGCCGACGACGGCGTTCTCCTCGATCCGGGCGCCGGTCATGACGTCGGTGTTCTTGCCGATCACGCAGCCGCGCAGGTGGGCGGCAGGGCCGACGTACACGTTGTCGCTGACCACCGCGCGGTGCAGGAAGGCGCCCTCCTTGACCACCGCGTTGCTGCCGAGCACGGTGTACTCCCGCAGCTCGGCCCCGGCCTCGACCTTGGCGTAGTCGCCGATGTAGAGGGGCCCCTTGAGCACCGCCTCGGGGTCGACGGAGGCGCCCTCGGCGGCCCACACGCCCGGGGCCAGCTCGAAGGCGTCGAAGTCGACCTTGACCTTGCCCTCCAGCACGTCGGCCTGCGCCTTGAGGTAGCTCTCGTGGGTGCCGACGTCCTCCCAGTAGCCCTCGGCGACGTAGCCGAACAGCCGGCAGCCCCGCTCCAGCAGGCGGGGGAAGATGTCGGACGACCAGTCGACCGGCTGACCGGGGGCGATCTCGTCGAGGACCGACGGCTCCATGATGTAGACGCCGGTGTTGACCGTGTCGGAGAACACCTGCCCCCAGGTCGGCTTCTCCAGGAAGCGCTGGATGCGGCCGTTCTCGTCGACGATGATGATCCCGAACTCCAGCGGGTTGGGCACGCGTTTGAGCCCGATCGTGACCAGCGCCCGGTTCTCCCGATGGAAGCGGAGCATGTCGGTCAGGTCGATGTCGGTGAGCGCGTCGCCCGAGATGACCAGGAACCGGTCCTCGCGGAGCTTGTCGGCGGCGTTCTTCACGCTGCCCGCCGTGCCGAGGGGGACGTCCTCCGTGGCGTAGTGGAGGGTCACGCCGAGCTCGTCGCCGTCACCGAAGTAGTTGCGGATGAGCGCGGCCAGGAACTGCACGGTCACCACGACCTCGGTGTACCCGTGCCGCCTGAGCAGCCGCAGCACGTGCTCCATGATCGGCCGGTTGATGATGGGCAGCAGGGGCTTGGGCTGGTTGGCGGTCATCGGCCGCAGCCGTGTCCCCTCCCCGCCCGCCATGACGACGGCCTTCACGGGTCACCCCTTCGTTAGCTGGCGCACCTGTACGACATACAACACCCCCGCCCACCAATACAGACCAGTTCCCCAGATGGCGAAGGCCCATCCGAAGATCGCGCTAATCTCGGCGTACCAGCCCTCGTGGGAGGCGAGGAACAGCAGCGGGAACGCGTACATGAGGGCGGCGGTGCCGGCCTTGCCGAGGAAGTGGACGGGCAGGGCGGGGCCGTATCCGTGCCGCCGCAGGACGGGCGGCATCCACAGCAGCAGGATGTCGCGCAGCGGCACCGCGAGCGCCAGCCACCAGGGGATGACGCCCCGGATGACCAGGCCGACCAGCGTGGCGAGGATGTAGAGCCGGTCCGCGAGCGGGTCGATCAGGCGGCCGAGCCTGCTGATCTGGTTCCACGCGCGGGCGAGTTTGCCGTCGAGCCAGTCGCTGAACCCCGCGAGCATCAGCAGCGCGACGGCCCATCCGTCGGCCCGGGGGCCCAGCACGAGCCAGAGGAAGACGGGGACGCCGAGCAGCCGCAGGGCGCTCAGCAGGTTGGGAACCGTCCAGATCCGGTCCTCGGCAGCGTTCACGCCCCAGACCCTACATGCCGGGATCCCGGCCGTTCCGCGGAGCCGCGGCCGCGGCGGAGGCCGTCTGCGCGGCGACGAGCCGGGTGTAGCGGCCGTCCAGGGACAGCAGCTCCTCATGGGTGCCCCGCTCCACCACCGTGCCCCGCTCGACGACCAGGATCAGGTCGGCGTCCCGCACCGTGCTCAGCCGGTGCGCGATCACGATGCGGGTCTGCGTCAGGCGGGACAGCCGCGCCTCGATGCCGGCCTCGGTCGCGCTGTCGAGGTTGCTGGTCGCCTCGTCGAGCAGCAGCACCCTGGGGCGGGGCAGCAGCGCGCGGGCCAGGGCGAGGCGCTGGCGCTGTCCACCCGACAGGCCGCCGCCCTCGACCAGGATCGTCTCGTAGCCCATCGGCATCGCCATGATCTCGTCGTGCAGGCCCGCGATCCGGGCCGCGTCGGCGATCCGGTCCAGGCCGGCCTCGGGGAGGTTGAGCGCGATGTTCTCCCGGATCGTCCCGGTGAACAGCGACGGGTCCTGGGTGACCACGCCGAACTGGCGGCGCAGCGACCGCGGGTTGAGCTCGGCCGCGGGGACGCCGTCGTACCGGATCTCCCCGGCCGTCGGCTGGTACAGGGCGAGCAGCAGGCGGGCGAGCGTGCTCTTGCCCGACCCCGAGGGACCGACCAGCGCGACCTTCTGCCCCGGCCGCACGACCAGTGAGACGTCGCGCAGCGTCCACGGGCCGCGCGGGTCGTGGCGGAAACACACCCCGCGCAGCTCGATGCCGCCGCGCAGCCGCAGCACCTCGATCCCCGTGGACGGCTCGGGCTCGGAGGCGAGGATGTCCGACAGCCGGTCGAAGTGCGCCCCGGCCTGCTGAAGGCTGCGCAGGCTGGTCATCAGCGAACCGATCGGGGTGAGCGCGGCGGTGGCCAGGGCGTTCAGCGCGAGCAGCGTCCCGAGGCTCATCGACCCGTCGAGCACCCGCCACGCGCCCACCCACAGCAGCCCCAGCGGCGCGAGAAGGCGCACCGCCCCGAGCGCCGCCTCGACGAGCCCCCGGACGAGCCCTCCCCGTACGTCGGCGTCGAGCTGCCGGGCGAACAGGTCCGACCAGCGCTGCATCGCCCGCGGCTCGGCCCCGGACGCCTTGAGCGTCTCGATGCCCCCGACGGCCTCCATCAGCCGGCCCTGCGTGACGGCGAGGGCGGCCAGCTCGCGTCTGGTCAGCTCGCCCACCCGGCGGGCGGTGCCGAGCAGGAGGGCGGCCTGCCCTGCCGCGAGCAACGCGAGGAAGGCGCCGAAGACCGGATCCCGGGCGAAGACGAGCAGCAGGTAGACCAGGGCGAGCGGCCCGTCGAGCAACGACGAGAGAATCTGCCCGGTCAGCGTCTCGCGCAGGGCGATGACGCTGTTCGCCCGGTTCACCAGGTCTCCCTTGCCGCGCACCGCGAAGTACCGGTACGGCAGTGCGACAAGGTGCGACACCAGATTCCGCGTCACCTCGCCGTCGGTGCGCGAGCGGAGCGCGACGAGCAGCACCGAACGCAGGTAGCCCACCGTGAACTGGGTGACCACGGCGGCCAGCACGGCCACGCCGAGGAGGGCGAGAAGCCCGGAGTCCCCGCGCGGGAGGATCCGGTCGACGACGACCTGGAACGCCGTCGCGAGCGCCAGGCCGAGCACCTGGAGCAGCACCGAGGCCGCGAGCACCTGGGTGAGCAGGCCCTTCCTGCGGAACACCAGGGCGCGCAGGAAGTCGCGCCGCCACGCCCGCGCGGCGCCGGACCGCACACGGCGGAACCGCGGCTCCGGCTCGAACGCCAGCAGCACGCCGGTGAACCCGGCGTCGAACTCGGCGGGCGTGAGCCGCCTGCGCCCCTGGGCGGGGTCCACGATGTCCACGTGGTCGGGGGTCCACCGCTCCACCACCACGAAGTGCTGGAACTCCCAGTGGACGATCGCGGGCATGGGCACCCGCCCGAGGTCGGCCGGCTCCAGTGAGAACGCCCTGGCCTTGAGGCCGAACTCCCGCGCGGCGCGGACGACGGCCAGCGCGCTCAGGCCGTCCCTGCCCACCTGGAGGTGGTCGGTGACCTCCTGCACGGTGGTGCGGTGGCCGTGGAAGGACAGGATCACGGCCAGGCAGGCCGCGCCGCACTCGGTCGCCGAGTTCTGCAGGAAGACCGGGACCCGTCTCACCCGCCACCCCTCAGGACCAGAGCGGTGAGAACGGCCAGCCCCGAGGTGAGCACCGCGACCGCGCACCAGAGCAGGACGAGGGCACGGCCGCCGACCTCCTTGACGGCGGCCGGGGCGGACGGCGGGGCGGCATGGCGGCGCAGCGCCTCGGCGCGGAAGATCCGTCCGTTCACCGCGTGCCGGTCCGCGCCGTGGTTCCCCAGAACCATTCGATCTTCGCGGCCCGGCGGCGTTCGTCGATCCACAGGTCGAAGACCCGCCGTTCGACGCGGCGGCGCGTGTCCGCGTCGAGCTCGGCG
Organism: Microbispora sp. H10670; assembly: GCF_014161385.1. NCBI lineage: Bacteria > Bacillati > Actinomycetota > Actinomycetes > Streptosporangiales > Streptosporangiaceae > Microbispora > Microbispora sp. H10670. The sequence goes on from NZ_JABBWW010000002.1 coordinate 192,531, forward strand.
CCGGCCACGGAGATCACCTTGAGCAGGACGTCCGGGGCGGGCGAGACGACGTCGCCGGGGCGGGCGGTGCCTACCTCGGCCGCGGGCACGTCCTCGACGACCAGCCGGGTGCCGCGCGTCCGCTCCGCCAGCGCGAAGAAGCCGGCTCCGGCGTCGATCTCGGCCGCCGCCCGCCGGGCCGCCTCGGAGCCGGGAAAGGTGAGGCGGGCGACCCGGGCCGTGCCGAACTCCTCCCGGTGCTCCTCGAAGTACGGCTCGACCCGTCCGGCCGTCACCCGCTCGCGGACGCGGGCGGCGGCCACCTCCCCCGCGACCAGCTCCTGGAGGTCCACCACGGTGAGGGAGCGGCGGTCCATCCACTCGCGCGTCCGTTCCGCGGTGAGCAGTCCCCGGGCGCGCCGGAACGCGTCCACCGCCTCCTGGATCTCGTGGTCGGAGAGCTCCACCGGCGCCTCCTCCAGCTCCGCCTGGACGAGGGCGGCGGCGACGATCCGGTCCACCAGACGGGCCTCGTCCCAGAGGAAGTCGAGCCAGGCGACCGCGTCGACCACCTTGACCCCGACTCCGTCGATCCGCAGCAGCAGCATCTCGCCGGCCCGCTGCACGCCCCGCAGGGGCCAGGGCAGGGCGCGGTCGGGGCTCCAGGACAGCGACACCGTCCCCTCCCCCGGCCGTTTGATCAGAAGGTCGTAGTGGAGCGAGTCGTCGTAGTCCTCCCGCTGCCACAGCAGCCGGAAGCGCACGCCGGGATGGCGCTCCCGCAGCTCACGCAGGCGTTCCTGGGCCTCGGACGGGTCGAGGCCGTCCAGGCCGCGGAGGGTTTCAAGGGCGTCCGGCAACATGCGCGGTCTCCTCTCCGACCGTGCCGTACATCAACAGATCACACAGCGCCGCGCCGATCGGCAGGCCCGTGGCCTTCTCGATCCAGAGCCACTGGCCACTGGGGTTGACTTCGAGGAAGACGTAACGCCCGTCGGGGGTGAGGATGAGATCGATCGCTCCGTAGCGCAGGCCGAGCCGCCGGACGATCCGCAGGCAGCGCTCGGCCACCTCCGGCGGCAGCTCGTGCACCTCGTGGCGGGTGCCGCCCGGGTCGTAGCGGCGCCAGTCGAGCCTCGTGTGATTGCTCTCCTGCGAGTGGATCTCCGCCGCGAAGACGGCCCGCCCCACGACGGTCACCCGCAGTTCGACCCGCTTGGGCACGTACTCCTGGACGACCACCGGGCCGAACCTGATCGCGTCCGCGTAGGTCACATCCCGGGTGGACACCGGTTCCGACATCCGGGCCACGCCCTCCCCGTCGGCGCGGGAGCCGGCGGGAACGCCCAGGGGCTTGTTGATGACGCGGCCCTGGTGCCGGTTGTAGAAGTCCAGGAACTCGTCGGGGTCGTTGGTGATCAGCGTGTCCGGCAGCTCGAATCCGAGACGACCGGCCAGGGCCAGCTGTGACGACTTGCGCTGGGCCAGCCTCACCCGTTCCCTGGGCGCGGGGACCATGCGGCAGTCGAGCTGCTCCCACAGGTCCCCGGCGAACACCGCGCACTCCTGCTCCATGTGGGCACGTGCCACCGGGTCGGCGATCTCGGGATGCGCGACGGGAGCCTGGGGACGGCGGAACCACAACGCCGTCAGACGGTCGAGATCGACGTCCGCCTTCTCCGTGCGCAGCCGCCGCCGCACCCGCCCGTCACGGTGGTAGACCGCGTCGAGCACCGCGCGGACCGGATAGCCGGCCGGGTCGAAGACGACCGCTTCCGCCCCCCGCGCGGCCAGCAGACGGGCCACGTGCTCGGCATGGGAGTCTCCATCGATCGTGAGGATGAGTATTTCGCCGGACATCTTTCGCTCTTCCTGGTCTGGCTTCCCGATCGGGCGCGGGGCGCCGGAAGGGCGCCCCGCGCGGTCACTCGGAAGCGGTCGCTCAGAAGTCGAGGTCCTTGGCGTCGACGGTGCCGTCCGGGGTCATGACCTGGCTCGACCACTCGAACTTCCGGCCGCCGTTGACGAGGCGGAGGTCTCCCTCGTCGAGCTCCGGCCCGGCCGCCGCGATGTCGTCAATTCTGATCTTGGACATTGTGATCCCTCCCGCCGCCCGGGGACGGCGCGTTCTCCGATGTGACGGCACCCGCTCGGGCGCCGGACACAGACGTTAGGAGGGCCTTCTCGATGCCCGCTTCGCACGACCTTGGGAACGGCTAAACGGTCGCTTGTGGTCGATCACCGGCAGGGACCGCGGGGACACCTACATACCGGTGTCCCGGGCGTTCCGTGGAGGAGCCACGGGGGTGAAGGCGGCGTCCACCAGCCCGAACCGGTGCGCCATCACCGCCGCCTGCGTGCGGTTGCGCAGGCCCAGCTTCTCCGTGATGGCGGCGACGTGGCTCTTCACGGTCGTGACGCCCACGTGCAGCCGCCCGGCGATCTCGGCGTTGGACAGGCCCACGCCGATCAGCGTCAGCACCTGTGACTCGCGCTCGGTCAGGGCCGCCGGCGGCGGCAGCGCCTGCCGCTCGGCGGCCAGGGCCCGCTCGACGACCCGCCGCAGCACCGACGGCGCGAGCGGGGGCTCCCCCGCCGCGGCCCGCCGCACGGCCTCGACCATGTGGGCGGGCGGGTCGTCCTTGACCAGGAAACCGAGCGCGCCCGCGCCCAGCGCGGCGTAGAGGTCCTCGTCCTCGGAGAACGTGGTGAGCACGACGATCCGCGCGGACGGCCGGGCGGCGAGGATCCTGCGGGTGGCCTCCAGCCCGTCGACGCGCGGCATGCGCAGGTCCATCAGCACGACGTCGGGGTGGTGCCGCTCGGCCAGCCGTACGGCCTCGGCGCCGTCGGCGGCCTCGCCGCACACCTCCATGTCCCCGGCCGCCTCCAGCATCATGCGGACGCCGGCCCGTACGAGGGCCTGGTCGTCGGCGACGACGACGCGGATCACGCGAACCTCCCTCTCACGCAGCGGTCGGGCGGGCTCTCACACGCGCCCTGGGGCGGGATGGGCAGCGAGGCGGTCAGCCGCCACCCGCCGTCCCCCGCCGGGCCGGCGGTGACGCGCCCCCCGAAGGCGCGGGCCCGCTCCCGCATGCCCGCGATGCCCTGGCCGTTGGACGGCAGCGCCTCCGGCGGGCGGGCCGGGCCCGGGCCGTTGCGCACCTCCACCTCCAGCGCGCCCTCGCGCGTCCGCACGCCGACCTCGGCGCGGGCGCCGGGCCCCGCGTGCTTCAGCACGTTGGTGAGCCCCTCCTGGACGATCCTGGCCACCGCCGCGCGCAGCACCAGCGGGGCCAGGCACGCCTCGGGCGACTGCCGCAGGTCGACGTGCAGACCGGCCGCCGACATCCGCGCCACGGCGTCCCGCAGCACGTCGCCGGGGTCGGCGAGCATGTCCGCGAGCGGGAGGTCGTCGCGCAGCGCCTCGGCGGGATCGCGCAGCACGGTGAGCAGGCCGCGCAGGTCCTCCAAAACGCGGTGCCCGGTCTCCCGGATGTCGCCCAGCGCCTCGGCGGCCGGGCCGTCCGCCCCGGCGTACTGGGCCGCGCTCGCCCGCAGGACCATCGCCCCCACATGGTGGGCCACGATGTCGTGGACCTCGCGGGCGATCCGCTCCCGCTCGGCCAGCCGCCCGGCCCTGGCCCGCTCGGCGGCCAGCTCGGCCGCGTGCCTGGCCTGCGCCTGCCGTGCGCCGACGTACCGGCCGATCGCCACCGGGGCGGTCACCATCGTCATCAGCGCCACCACCCGGAACGGGGTGACGTCGGCCGGGTCGTCCACGGTCACGACGGCGGAGACCGAGCAGGTCAGCGCGTACGCCGCGGCGAGCCACGGCCAGGCGGCGCGGGTCGCGAACACGCCGAGGGCCACCAGGGCGAGCAGTTGCAGGCTGTTGCCGGTCCTCGGGACGTACTGGTCGGCGACGACCAGCGTGAGGCTCTCCAGCAGCAGGACCGCGCCGGGCAGGTGCCGCACGACGCCCAGCGCGAGCCCCGCGAGCATCACCCCGAGCGCGACCGCCCACACCGGCGGCACCCCGCTGTGCCAGTACGGCCAGGTGGTGAGCACCGCCAGCGCCACCCCGCCGCCGGCGAGGAGGAGGTCGAGCAGCGGGGCCGGGTCCTCCCTGCGCCGCCCCTCCTGCGTGCGCAGATAACCGCCGATCAGCACCGGGGCGGCGATCAGGCCGGCCGAGTAGAACCAGGTGTTCGCGGTGAGCGCGATGCCGGGGTCGGCGAGGTTCACGGCCGTCGCGACGCAGGCGAGCACGGCCACCGGCGCCGTCCAGCCCCAGCCGCGTCCCCGGGCCAGCACGCCCACGGCGATGGGCAGCAGGATCTGGACGGTGTTGACGGTGAACGCGCCGACCTGGTCGCAGGCGACCAGCAGCGCGGCCAGGTAGACGGCCACCGGGCCGGGCCATCGGCGCACCAGCCCCATCGGCAGCCCGGCCAGCAGCGCGAGTCCCAGCCCCACCCACACCGGGGCCGGACCGCTGCGGCCCGTCCAGGTTCCCGCGCTGACCAGCACGTCGAGGCCGGTCCCGCTCATCGCGAGGAACACGTCGAGGACCGGGCCACGCGAAAAGGGCCGCCGCATGGGGGGAACGCTACCGAACTCCCGGGGCGGTGGCGGTCCTCCGGCCGGAGGACCGCGCCTCCTCCTTCTGGCCGCTCTCCGTGCGCCGACCGGCCGCCAGGTCGGCCCGTACTGCGGGCGGTCGGGGGCGGTGGCGCGCCCTAGCGTGACCGGCATGAACAGTGAGTCAGCGGTTCTCCTCGGCCAGTTCCTGCGCTCCCCGGCCGCCACGGGAGCGGTCGCGCCCAGTTCGCGGCGGTTGTCGCGGGCGGTGTGCGCACCGGTGCCCGAGGGGGGCGAGCCCGTCGTGGTGGAACTCGGACCGGGCACCGGGCCCTTCACCGCCGAGATCCAGCGGCGGCTCGCGGGACGGGGACGGCATCTGGCCGTCGAGATCAACCCGCTCCTGGCCGGGCGGCTCTCGGCCCGTCACCCGGGGGTCGACCTGGTCGTCGGCAGCGCCGCGGACCTGCCCGCCCTGCTCGCCGAGCGGGGACTGGCCGCGGCGGACGTGATCGTCAGCGGGCTGCCCTGGGCGGCGTTCTCCCCGGGCCACCAGGCCGGCCTGCTGCGCGCGGCGGTCGGCGCGCTCGCTCCGGGCGGCGCGTTCACGACCTTCTCCTACGTCCACGCCCGCGCGCTGCCCGCGGCACTGCGCTTCCGCCGCGCCCTGACGGCCTCCTTCGAGGAGGTGGTGGCGGGCCGCACCGTGTGGCGCAACCTGCCGCCCGCCTTCGTCTACCACGCCCGCCGCCCGCGGGCGAGCGCCGTTCTCCGGTGACGGCTCTACAGTGACGGCATGGACTTCACCCTGCCGGAGAGCGCGCAGGCCGTGCGGCGCGGTGTCGCTGATGTCTGCGCGCGGTACGACATGGACTACTGGCAGCGCTGCGAGGCGGAGAAGCGCTGGCCGGAGGAGGTGTGGGCGGAGCTCGCCAAGGGCGGCTGGCTCGGCCTGGCCGTCCCGGAGGAGTACGGCGGGGCGGGCCAGGGCCTGCTCGAACTCGCGGTGGCCACCGAGACCCTGTCGGCCTCCGGCTCGGCCGGGGGCTCGGCGTTCATGTACGTGCTGACGCCGGGGTTCGGGGCGCTGACGCTGGCCAGGCACGGCTCGGCCGAGCAGAGAGCCGCCCTGCTGCCGAAGCTGGCGACGGGCGAGATGGAGACCTGCTTCGCGCTGACCGAGCCCGACGCCGGATCCAACTCGCTGGCGATCTCGACCTTCGCCCGCCGCGACGGCTCGGACTTCGTGGTGAACGGCCAGAAGGTCTGGATCACCGGGGTGCAGCGGGCCGCCCGGATGCTGCTGGTCACCCGGACGATCCCGGCGGAGCGGGCCCGGCCCCGCACCGACGGGCTGACGGTGTTCCTGGTCGACGTGCCCGAGGCGGTGCGGGCGGGCAGCCTGACCTACCGGCCCATCCCCAAGATGGGCGCGAACACCACGCCGTCCAACATGGTCTTCGTCGACGACCTGCGGCTGCCCGCGTCCAGCGTGCTCGGCGAGGTGGACCGGGGCGTCGCCGTGCTGTGGGACGTGCTGAACCCCGAGCGCATCCTGCTGGCCGCGAGCGCCCTCGGCGCGGCCGAGGTGGCCCTGCGGGTGGGCGTGGACTACGCGAAGCAGCGGGAGGTCTTCGGCCGGCCCATCGGCGCGAACCAGGCCGTCGCGTTCCCGCTGGCGCGGGTCAAGGCCGAGATCGAGCTGGCCAGGCTGATGCTGTACAAGGCGGCCTGGTCCTTCGACAACGGGCTGCCCTGCGGCACCGAGGCCAACATCGCCAAGCTGGCCGCCTCGCGGGCCGCGTGGGACGCGGCGGACGCCGCGTTCCAGACCCACGGCGGCATGGCCTACTCGCTGGAGTATCCCGTGGCCCGGCTGCTCGCCGACGCCAGGATCGGCAGGATCGCCCCGGTCACCGAGGAACTGCTGCTGAACCACCTGGCCACCCAGGTTCTCGGCCTGCCGAGAAGCTTCTGAGCGCCCGCGCGCGGGTCACGCGAACGCCTCCTTGAGGCGCGCCGCGAGGAACTCGCGGCCCTCGACCGCCTGGTCGAAGAACCCGGGCAGGCCGAGGAAGCCGTGCAACGCGCCCTCGAAGGACCGGTGCTCCACCGGCACCCCGGCCTCCGCGAGCGCCCGCGCGTAGGCCGCGCCCTCGTCGCACAGCGGGTCGTACTCGGCCGTGATCACCGTCGCGGGCGCGAGACCCGACTTGTCCGGCAGGTGGAGCGGCGCCAGACGGGGGTCGCGCGGATCGGCGCCGCCCGCGTACTGCTCGACGAACCACCTCATCTCCGCCGCCTCCAGCCCGAACCCCTTCGCGTTCGCCCGGTAGCTGGGCGTGTCGCACGCGACGTCGACGACCGGGTAGATCAGCACCTGGTGGGAGAGATGGAGGCCCGCGTCCCTGGCGAGCCACGCGGCCACGGCCGCGAGGTTGCCGCCGGCGCTGTCGCCGACGACCGCGACCCTGCCGGCGTCGCCGCCGTAGAAGCCGGGCCGGGCGTGCACGTCGCGGACCACCGCGAAGGCGTCGTCGGCCGCCGCCGGGAACGGATCCTCGGGCGCGAGACGGTAGTCCACCGAGACCACGACGGCGCCGGTGCGCGCGGCGAGATCCCGCGCGAGAGGGTCGTTGCGCTCGACGCTGCCGAAGACCCAGCCGCCGCCGTGGAAATAGACGAGCACCGGCAGCGGGCGCTCCCCGGGCTCCGGGCGGTAGATCCGGACCGGGATCCCGGCCACCGTCTCGTCCCTGACCGCCGGCAGGTCGATCCTCGGCCCGCGCTGCTCGGCCAACCCGTCCATCGTCCGCATTTCGGCGATCTGCTCGCGGGTGAGGGAGGCGAGATCGGCGCCGAGGTCCGACGGGAACAGCGCGAGGTAGGCCGCGGCCTGGGGATGCAATGCCATGCCCGCAGGGTAATCAGGGGCGGGCGGCGTCCACCAGTGCCTCGATGAGGCGGTTGTCCGCACCGCGCTCGGGGTGCCACTGGACGCCGACGGCGAAACGGTGCCCCTGGAGCTCGACGCCCTCGACGATCTGGTCGTCCGCCCAGGCCACGGCGAGCAGGCCGGTGCCGAGACGCCGTACGGCCCGGCGGTGCGCGCCGGTCACCTCGGCGTGGTCGCCCACCGCCTTGCCCAGCCGGCTGGTCACGCTGATGGTCACGACGTGCTTCGCGGTCTCGTGCCGGTCGTGGCCCACGGCCGCGGGCAGGGAGGTGATCAGCGTGCCGCCCTGCGCCACGTTGAGCACGTGCAGGCCGCGCGAGATCCCGAGCAGCGGCACGTCCGCCTCCACCGCCGCCTGGGCGAGCGCCACCTCGAAGCGGTCGCGGTGCGGCTGCGGCGCGGCGAGCCCGTCGCCGTCGTCCGGCTCCGCGGCGGAGGCCTCGCCGTACAGCGCGGGATCGACGTCGACGCCGCCGGCGAGGATGACGGCGTCCAGGCGGCGCACGTGATCGCCGGCGGACACCGGGCTCAGCGGCGGCAGCAGGACGGGCGCGCCGCCCGCCTTCTCGACCGCGCGCGCGTACGCGTGCGGCGACACCGCGGCCTCACGGACCCACGTCCCCCAGCGCGCGGCCTCGAGGTAGGTGGTGATGCCGACGATCGGACGCGCCATGGCGACTCCTGATGGTTCATGGGCGGGGCAGGGCCCATCATGGCGCAGCTTCTTTCCTTTTTGTCGACTTTTGGATCATTGACCCCACCAGTCACACCAGTCACAAGGCAAGGATCACGAAAAATAACGAAGCGTTCACAGCTGGTTGCCTTGCCATGAATCGGTTGTGACGCACCGAAGTGAGTGGAACACTCCGCAGTGAGCGCCCGGTCGGGCCGGGGCCTCCGGCGCTCGTCACCCGGAGCCGTCAGGGAGGTGGATCGACAGACCGGAGCACACCTCCGGTCCCTAGGGTGGGACACAACCGATGTCGTTGAACGCGCGCCTGATCAAGGAAAGCTTCTCGCTCGTCGAACCCGTCGCGGGGCGGGCCTCCGCGTACTTCTACGGACTGCTGTTCGCGCACTGCCCCAGCCTGCGCGGGATGTTCCCGCCGGACATGTCGGCGCCGCGCGGCCGGCTCTTCGACGTCCTCAGGAGGGTCGTCAGGGAGCTCGACAGCCCCGAGGGACTGACGTCCTATCTCGCCGGGCTGGGCCGCGACCAGCGCAGGTACGGCTTCTCCCCCGAACACCACACGGCCGCAGGCGCCGCCCTGCTCGCGACGATGAGGCGCTTCGCCGCGCGGATCTGGACGGAGGAGACCGAGGCGGCCTGGAGCGAGGCGTACGCCATGGCCTCGCGAATCATGATCGACGCGGCCGCGGCGGAGACCACTCCCCCGTGGTGGCTGGCGGAGGTGACGGGCCACGAGGCGCGCTGCCGCGACATCGCGGTCCTCACGCTCCGCCCGTCGCAGCGGATGGACTTCGTCCCCGGACAGCACGTCCCGGTGCAGACGGCCAGGTGGCCGCGGGTGTGGCGGCGCTTCTCCATCGCCAACGCCCCCCGCGCGGACGGCACGCTGCGCCTGCACGTGCGGGCCGTTCCCGGCGGCTGGGTGAGCTCGGCCCTGGTCCGCCACACGCGTCCCGGCGACCAGCTGCTGCTCGGCCCACCCGCGGGCACGATGGCGCCGCCGGAGTCGGACCGGGACCTCCTGTGCGTCGCCGGCGGCACCGGGCTCGCGCCGATCAAGGCCGTCATGGAGCACGTCATCGCCTCCGGCCGCCGCCCCAACATCCACCTGCTGTTCGGGGTGCGGCACGCGGGCGACCTGTACGACATGCCGGACCTGACGCGGCTGGCGGCGGGCTTCCCCTGGCTGCGGGTGCTGCCGGTGGTCTCCGACGACCCCGCCTATCAGGGGCTGCGCGGCCGGCTCCCCGACGTCGTGGACGCGTTCCCCTCCTGGACCGGGCACGAGGTGTACGTCTGCGGCCCGCCCCCCATGGTGGACGAGACCGTACGGCGCCTGCGGCGCTCGGGGGTGCCGCTCGCCCGGATCCACCGCGACGCCGATCCGGAGCAAGACCGCGATCGGCGCGACCCGACCGAAACGGCGGGCACGCCGGACCGATTCCTGGCAGGATTCGAATCGAAAACATGATCGATATCCGGACAGGGAGGACGCATGCCCGCACTACTCGCGATCGGCACCCGAAAAGGATTGTTCCTGGCACACTCCTCGAACGGCGGGCCGTTCGAGGTCGACCCCGTGCGCTTCTCCACCATCGGCGTCCCCTCCGTCGCCGTCGACACGCGCGGGCCGGCGCCCCGGATCCTGGCCGGGATCGAGTACGGCCACTTCGGGCCGTCCGTCCTGTGGTCGGACGACCTCGGCGAGACGTGGCAGGAGGCGGCCACCCCGCCGGTCGCCTTCCCCGAGCGCACCGGGGCCGCGCTGGCCCGGGTGTGGCAGCTCCAGCCGTCGCCGGCCGAGCCGGGGGTGGTGTGGGCGGGCGCCGAGCCGGCCGCGCTGTTCCGCTCGGAGGACGGCGGGGCCACCTACACCCTGGTCGAGGGCCTGTGGGACCACCCCACCCGGCCCCGGTGGCAGCCCGGGGGCGGCGGGCTGTGCCTGCACACCGTGATCCCACACCCCACCGACCCCGGGCGGCTCGGCGTCGCCGCCTCCGCCGTCGGCTTCTTCCGCAGCGACGACGCCGGGGCCACCTGGCGGCCGTCCAACAAGGACATCCGCGCGCCCTTCCTGCCCGAGGGAGCGCAGTATCCCGAGTTCGGACAGTGCGTGCACAAGGTGGCGCAGCATCCCGCGCGCCCCGAGCGGCTCTATCTCCAGCACCACTTCGGCGTCTACCGGTCCGACGACTTCGGCGGCTCCTGGACGGAGATCGGTTCCGGGCTGCCCTCCGACTTCGGGTTCCCGATCGCGGTGCATCCGGACGACCCCGACCGGCTGTACGTCTTCCCGCTGCACGGCGACGTCGACCGCACGCCCGTCGGCCACCGGTGCCGGGTGTTCCGCAGCGACGACGCCGGGGCCACCTGGCAGGGCTTCTCGGAGGGCCTGCCCGAGGGCCCGGCGCACGCCTCCGTCCTCAGGGACGCCATGACCGCCGGGCCCGCCGGGGTGTTCTTCGGCACCCGGGACGGCGAGGTGTACGGCTCCGCCGACGCGGGCGAGACCTGGACGCTGATCGCCCGCCACCTGCCCGACGTCCTGTGCGTGCGGGCCGCCGTGCTGTGACGTCAGCACAGTCAAAACCGTGCTGTGAGGGACGGCACCGTCAGGACCGTGCTGTGAGAACCGCCTGGGGACGGCCGCTCAGACCTTGCGGTAGCCGGGGATCCAGGCGCCGTCCTCGACCGTGTAGTCGCCGAACAGCGCCGGGGCCTCCGCCCGCATGATCTCCCCGATGCGGTTGAACACGAGGCGGATCTCCTCCTCCGCCCCGGCGGCCGTACGGGACTCGATGGTGTGGCGGAGGGTGCGCACGTTGGCCGTCCAGACCAGGCCTGTCGCGACGCCCTCGGGGGCGAAGCGCCGCATGAACGAGGTGCGGTGCTTCTTCTCCGAGAACGGCACGCCGTCGGCGTCCAGCCCGAAGTGGGCGGACATCCAGTTCTGGAACTCCTCCATCCGGTCGAGCATCTCGGTCGCCCGCTTCATCAGCTCGGCGTCCTCGCGTGCCCACTCGGGGAACCAGAACGGCAGGTCGTTCAGCCGGACGAACCGCAGCGACTCCTGCGAGATCGCCACCCCCGGCCGGTGCCGCACGAGCTCGTGGGTCATCACGCGCGAGACGTTGTGCAGCACGAAGCTGAAGCTGGCGTGCTCCAGGACGCTGCCGTGCGCGCTGGCCAGGATGTTGCGCAGGTACGCCTCCTGGTCGGCGCGGACCCGCACCACGTTGGGGTTGAGCCCCGGCTCGAAGGAGCGGTAGCACAGCCGCCCGGCGAACTCGGCGAGGTCCTGCGCGTCGAAGTCGCCGCGCTCCAGCCGCTCCAGCCAGCTCTCCCCGCCGACCTCCCGCAGGTAGCGGGCCAGCTCGTCGTAGTCGACGGACGGCTTGGCGACGAGGAAGACCTCGGGCTCGACGCTGCGCATTCAGATCCCCGTTGAGTCGGTGCCGGTTGTGACGGGTCCAAGCAAACCAGCTCAGGCCCCACGATCGCGACTCGGGGGTGGGGCGCGAGGGCGTCGCCTTTACACTGTAGATTCGATTCAGAGGCGGTAGACGCGGCGGGCGTTGGCCGAGCCGATCATGTGGGCGATCCGGGCCGCGTCGGAGACGCTCCACTCGCCCTCGGCGATCCGGCCCGCCAGCAGCCGGGCCAGCCCGCGGCGGTGATAGAGGGCGGCCAGATAGCACAGCTCGGCGGCGCCGTGGCAGCCGGAGCCGTACATCTGCTTGTGGAACGGCACCAGCTCCAGCAGTTCGCGCAGGATGTGGGCCGAACCCGCCCCGGTGAGCGCCACGGCGAGCCCGGCGTCCACGTAGACGTGCGGAAAGACGCTCGCGAGGTACGCCGCCTGACGGTGGTGGGGATAGCAGTGCACCAGCACGACCGGCACCCCGAGCGGGGCGAGGGCGCGGACGAACCCCGTGAGCCGCGCCGGATCCGCGTCACCGAAAGCGGCGTCCCCGGAGGCGCCGTCCCCGTGAGCGTCCTCCGAGAAGGCGCAGTGGATCTGGATCGGCAGGCTCCGCTCCCTCGCCACGTCGGCGGCGGCCCACAGCAGGTGCCGTACGAGGACCGGGTCGGCGAGGCGGGCCTTGGGGTCGGCGAGCCTGCGGCCGGCCGCGGCGATCACGCTGCCGCGGGAGGGCCGGGAGAGGTCGGAGCCGGGCCAGCGGCGGTGCGCGGCGACCGTTTTCAGCCCGGCGGCGCGGGCCGCGCGGGCCGCGAGCTCGTCCCGCAGCGCGCCCGCGTAGCCGACGGCGGGCAGGCCCGCCTCGGCGACGTCCCGCTCGACCTCCTCCAGCCGGACGATCTCGTCGGCGACGGCGCCGCCGAGCCGCCCCATCTCGGCGGGCCCGAGCAGGCCGGGCGACTCCGGGCCGGCGTCCACCAGGAATGCCGAGACGCCGGAGCCGCGCAGCAGCCGCCGGTTCACCTCGGCGGCGCCGAGCTCGGCGCGGCGGGACAGGTACACCGCGGCCGAGGCGTGCGGTTCCAGCCCGAGGACCGGCGCGCACCAGCGCCGGATGGCCGCGCCCGCCGGGGTGTCGAAGTGGGTGGTGCCGGGCGGCGCGGGCGCGCCGCCCTCGGCGACCAGCTGCTCGAACCCCGAACGCGGCGGGTCGTCGCGCCGCACCCCGTGGCAGTGCTGGTCGACCATCGGCGCGAGCAGGGCCGCGCGCACCGCGTCGGGGACGGGCACGGGCAACGGGTCCGCGGGAAGCGGCGGGGCATCGGGTCGCGTCTCCGGCACGGCAGAGGACTCTACGGCTCCCCCGCCGCGCCGGCGCCGCGCAATGACGGCTCTTTACCCGCCGACTACCGGGCGCAGAGACGCAGCACGTTGGCGATGATCCTCGCCCCCGCGCGGCCCTCGGTGGTCAGGATCGACTCCGGGTGGAACTGCACGCCGAAACGCAGGTTCTCGGTGTCCTCGACGGCCATCGCCGCGCCGTCCGGCGTGAACGCCGTGACCCGGAAGCCGGTGACGCCCTGCTCCTTGGCGTGCAGGGAGTGGTAGCGGGCCGCGACGAACTCGCCGGGCAGACCGTCGAGCAGCGCGCTGTCACCCTCGCGCCGGACGCGCCCGCGCTTGCCGTGCTCCGGGTACGGCAGCAGTTCCAGCGTGCCGCCGGCCTGCTCGACCATCGCCTGCAGGCCGAGGCACACCCCGAAGACCGGCAGCCTCCGGGCGTACAGCGCCTCCAGCAGGGCGGCGCAGCCGAAGTCGGACGGCCAGCCCGGGCCGGGCGACAGCACCACGAGCGTGGGCGCGATCTCGTCCAGCTTCTCCATCGGGAAGCCGTGCCGCAGCGTGACCACCGACGCGCCCTGCTGCCGGAAGTAGTCGGCGAGGGTGTTGACGAAGGAGTCCTCGTGGTCGACGAGCAGCACCCGGTGACCCTCCCCCGGCAGGTCCGCGGGGGGCGCCGCCGGGACGTCCTCCCGCGGGCGGGTGGCCGCGGCGAGCGCGCCGAGCAGGGCGCTGGCCTTGAGCTCGGTCTCCCGCTCCTCGGCCTCGGGGTCGGAGTCGTAGAGCAGCGTGGCCCCGGCGCGCACGGTGGCCACGCCGTCGCGGATCTGCGCGGTGCGCAGGGTCAGTCCGGTGTTCATCGAACCGTCGAAGCCGATGAAGCCGACGGCGCCGCCGTACCAGCGCCGGGTGGTCTCCTCGTGGTCCTCGATGAACTGCATGGCCCACGTCTTGGGGGCGCCGGTGACGGTGACCGCCCACATGTGGGTGAGGAACGCGTCGAGCGCGTCGAACTCGGGGCGCAGGCGGCCCTCGATGTGGTCGACGGTGTGGATCAGCCGGGAGTACATCTCGATCTGCCGCCGGCCGATCACCCGGACGCTGCCGGGGACGCAGATGCGCGACTTGTCGTTGCGGTCCACGTCCGTGCACATGGTCAGCTCCGACTCCTCCTTCACGCTGGACAGGAGGGTGCGGATCGCCTCGGCGTCCTCGACCGGGTCGGCCCCGCGGGCGATGGTGCCGGAGATGGGGCAGGTCTCGATCCGGTCGCCGGTCACCCGCACGTACATCTCGGGCGAGGCGCCGACGAGGTGCTCACCGTCGCCGAGGTTCAGCAGGAACTCGTACGGCGCGGGGTTGGCGGCGCGCAGGGAGCGGTAGAAGGCGGCGGGGTCGGTGCAGACCGAGTGGAAGACCTGGCCGGGGACGACCTCGAACAGGTCGCCGCGCTGGAACTTCTCCTTGGCCTCGGCGACGACCCGGGAGTAGGTGCCCCTGACCGGGTCGGGCGGGACCGCGCCGGGCGTGACGAGGGGCGTCGTCTCGCCGGAGCGCTCCATGCCGTGGGTGGAGGCGCCGTCCACGGTGAACTCGTAGCGGTACTCCGTGCTGGTCTCGCGGACCCGGTCGATCACGACGAGCCGGTCCGGGAGGTGGAGCACCAGGTCGCGCTGGTCGCCGGGGCGGGTCAGGCGGTAGCGGATCGGCTCGAACTGGAACGCGAGGTCGTAGCCGAAGGCGCCGTACAGGCCGAGGTGCGGGTCGTCGCCGCGGAAGGCGGCGATGACCTCGCGGATGGCGGTGAAGACGGTGGGCCGGCGGCTGCGCATCTCCTCCGGGAACAGGTCCTCGGACTCGGCGACGTGCACCTCGACGAAGCCGGGCGTCGGCTCCGACACCGGCTTGCCCGCCGCCAGCAGGCAGGAGGCGACGACGGGCAGCACGACCTGGCCGCGCTCGTTGAGCGCCCGCGCGGAGATCCGGCGCCCCCGCGCGACGATCTCCAGGCAGGGGTCGACGTAGCCGAAGGCCCATCGGCTGTAGCGCCCGGGGTAGTCCATGCCGGAGGAGAAGGCTCCGCCGCGCCGCTCGGCGAGCGACGTGACGATCTCCTCCAGCGCCTCCTCGGGCACCTCGCGCACGGCCCGCTCGACCGCGATGCCGCCCGCGGTGGTATATCCGCTGATCTCCACTGTCCACGCCCCTTTTTACGTATGCCCCGGGGCGGACGTACAGAAGGCCGCCACTCACGGGGCGGCCGGTCTCCTCGATGCGAAGAATGCGAAAACGCCGCCAGCTAGCGGCGCCACCACTGGGAGGGTGCAGGAGTTCGCATGGGAAAAGCGTAGCGGCGAGGACCGCGATCATGCAACGCGACATGGCTGGAAGCACGACCACCGGATAGATATTCTGTTACTGAGCAGGAAACCCGCTCTCGGCTCCGCCGGGAAGGGAGGTCGGCATGGTCCGGGTGCCGGTGCGGATACCGGTGGGCCGTCGCGCTCCGGGAGGTCCGTACGGGCCGCCCGGCCTGCGGGTCCGGGTCCGCCGCGACGTGCCCGTGCCGATGCCGGACGGCGTGACCCTCCTGGCCGACCACTACGCCCCGGTGGGCGCCGCCCGGCCGCCGACGATCCTGATCCGCACGCCGTACGGGCGGGCCGGGGTGGTCGGCTGGATGTACGGCTGGACCTTCGCCCGGCACGGCTTCCAGGTCCTGCTGCAGAGCTGCCGGGGCGGCTTCGGCTCCGGCGGCGTGCTCGACCCCCTCGTCCACGAGCAGGCGGACGGGCTGGCGACGGTCGAGTGGATGCGGACGCAGTCGTGGTACGGCGGCTCGTTCGCCATGCACGGGCCCTCCTACCTCGGGTACACGCAGTGGGCCATCGCCGCCGAGACGCCGGACCTGCGGGCGATGTCCGTCCAGGTGACCGCCTCGTGCTTCCGCGACGCGGCGTACGTCGGGGGGTCGTTCGCCCTGGAGTCCACCCTGATCTGGACGACCCTCACCGCCCACCTGGAGGGCAGGCTGGGAGGCGCGGCCGCGCTCATCGCGCCCCGGCGAACACGGCGGGCCGTGCTGTCGGGCCTGGCGGGCCACTCGCTGCCCGAGCTCGACCTGCTGTCGGCGGGCCGCCCGCTGCCGTTCTTCCGCGACCTGCTCGCCCATCACGGCGAGGCCCTCTGCGCCTACTGGGAGAAGAGGGACTTCTCGGCGTCGGTGGGCCAGGTCGGCGCGGAGATCACGATGACCGGCGGCTGGTACGACGTGTTCCTGCCCTGGCAGCTCAAGGACTACGCCGCGCTGCGGGCGGCCGGGCGGCGGCCGCACCTGACGATCGGGCCGTGGTACCACGCCGACATCCGGCACGGCCGGGCGGCCAACGCCGACGCCCTCGCCTGGTTCCGCGCCCACCTGCTCGGCGACCCGTCGGGGCTGCGCCTGTCCCCCGTCCGGCTGTTCGTCACCGGCGCCGGCGAGTGGCGGGACGAGCCGGACTGGCCGCCGCCGGGCATGCGGCCCGAGCGCTGGCACCTGCAGCCGGGTTCCGCCCTGTCCACCGCGAACCCGGCGGGCGGCGAGCCGGACCGCTACCGCTACGACCCGGCGCACCCCACGCCGGTGATCGGCGGCCCGGTGCTGATCGGCAACTCCGAGCCCAGGGACAACCGGCGGCTGGAGGCCCGGCGGGACGTGCTCGTCTACACCTCCGCCCCGCTCGGCCGGGACACCGAGATGATCGGCCCGGTGCGCGCCGAGCTGTTCGTCCGCACCGGCAGGGAGCACACGGACTTCGTCGTGCGGGTGTGCGACGTCCATCCCGGCGGCGCGTCGATGAACGTCTGCGAGGGGGTGCGCCGCCTGACCCCCGCCGACCGCGGCGACGAGGACGGCGTGCGGCGGGTGGAGATCGACCTGTGGCCGATGGGCCACCGGTTCCGCCGCGGGCACCGGATCCGGGTGCAGGTGGCGAGCGGGGCCTATCCGCGCATCGCCCGCAACCCCGGCACCGGGGCGCCTCTCACGGCGGGCAGCCCGATGGTCGCCTCCGACCAGGAGGTGCTGCACGATCCCGCCCATCCCTCCGCGGTGATCCTCCCCGCCGTCTCCTCCGCCTGACCGCCTGACGACGCGCTTGACCGGTTGTCGCTGGGCGCGCCGACACGACCGTTCACCGATCGGTGATCCTCCTGTTACCCCCGCGTCCCTACTCTGCGGCCGAGTAACCGTCCCGCTGATCCCGTGACCGGCCGTCGCGCGGATCTGCCGGGCACGCCTGGTCCGTGTCCGATTGGAGAACGTCTTGACGACTCCTGATCGCAGCGATGGCCGCAGCGACGACCGCAGCCCGCTGAACTGGCTGTTGCCGCTCCCCATCGCGATCCCGCTCCTCCCGCCCCTGTTCAACGCCGTGGAACCGCGCCTGTTCGGGATTCCGCTGTTCTACTGGTTGCAACTCGCCTTCATCGTGCTCGGCGTCACCACGACCACCCTCGTCTACCGCGCGACGAGGAGGAGGAGCCGGTGAAGACCACCGAGATCGTCATCTTCGCGCTGCTGTTCCTGCTCGTCAGCGGCCTGGGTTTCGTGGCCGCCCGCTGGCGCCGCCCGGGCGACCTCGCCAACCTGAACGAGTGGGGCCTCGGCGGGCGCGGCTTCGGCGGCTGGATCACCTGGTTCCTGGTCGGCGGCGACCTCTACACGGCCTACACGTTCGTGGCCGTGCCCGCCCTGATCTTCGGCGCGGGCGCCATGGGGTTCTACGCCGTGCCGTACACCGTGGTCGTCTATCCCATGGTCATGCTCGTGCTGGTGCGGCTGTGGTCGGTCTCGCACGTGCACAACCTGGTCACCCCGGCCGACTTCGTCCGGCTCCGCTTCGGCTCCCCCACGCTGGCCCTGCTGGTCGCGATCACCGGCATCGTCGCGACGATGCCGTACATCGCGCTGCAGCTCATCGGCATCGAAGCGGTGCTGAAGACGATGGGCGTGACCGGCGACCTGCCGCTGATCATCGCGTTCGCGATCCTCGCGGCCTACACCTACCAGTCCGGGCTGCGGGCCCCCGCGCTGATCGCGTTCGTCAAGGACTCGTTGATCTACCTGGTGATCCTGGTCGCGATCGTCTACATCCCGGCCAAGCTCGGCGGCTGGGCGTCGATCTTCGACGCCGCCAAGGCGAAGTTCGACGCGACCCCCGCGCCCGGCGACGGCATCACTCTCAACGCGAACAACCAGCTTCAGTACGTCACGCTGGCGCTCGGCTCGGCACTGGCGCTGTTCCTCTATCCCCACAGCGTCACCGGGATCCTCGCCACGCGCGACCGGAACGTGATCAAGCGGAACATGTCGGCCCTGCCGGCCTACAGCCTGCTGCTCGGCCTGATCGCGCTGCTCGGCTACATGGCGATCGCGGCCGGGGTCACGCCGATCGGCAAGGACGGCAACACGATCACGCCGCAGCTGTTCGACAAGCTCTTCCCCGACTGGTTCGCGGGGGTGGCGTTCGCGGCCATCGGCATCGGCGCGCTCGTGCCCGCCGCCATCATGTCGATCGCGGCGGCCAACCTGTTCGCCCGCAACATCTACCGCGAGTATCTCAACCGGGACGCCACCCCGGCCCAGGAGGCCAGGGTCAGCAAGATCGCGTCGCTGGTCGTGAAGGTCGGCGCGGTGCTGGTCATCCTGGGCATCGACCCGCAGTTCTCCATCGACCTCCAGCTGATCGGCAGCGTGATCATCCTGCAGACGCTGCCGTCGGTGGGTCTCGGCCTCTACACCCGGTGGTTCCACCGCGGCGGCCTGATCGCCGGATTGGCCGCGGGCATGACGGCCGGGATGCTGCTGCTCTACAACATCGCCAACCCCGCCACCAAGCACGAGCACTTCGGCGGTTCGGCCTTCCCGCTGGAGAAGCTCGGGTTCGACACGAAGATCACGGTCTACGCCGGGCTCCTCGCGCTGATCGTCAACCTGGTCGTCGCCGTGCTCGGGACCCTCGTGGCCCGCGCGCTCAAGAGCTCCGACGGCCCCGACGGGACCCGGCCGGAGGACTACTTCGCCGACAAGGGCGACCCGCGCGTCCACGAACTGGAGACCACCGCACCCGCGTCCTGACCGTTCGCGTACGACTTGTGGCCGGCTTGACGCGGCGGCTCGCCCGCGTGAAGCCGGCCACAAGCACGCGGTGGGACAAAGAGGCATCACCGCGAACAGCAAGGAGACGAGATGCCTCCCAACACCGACCTGGTGGTCACCGGCGGGCACGTGCTCAGCATGGACCCGGCCGTGCCGGACGGGCCCGCCGACATCGTCGTCCGGGACGGCGTGATCGTCTCGGTCGGGCCCGCCGCGGAGATCTCCCCGCGGGCCCGCGTCGTGGACGCCACCGGCTGCGTCGTGCTGCCGGGGCTGATCGACACCCACCGTCACACCTGGCAGTCGGCGCTGCGCCACATCGGCCTGGACTGGAGCCTGACCGACTACCTCGGCGCGGCGTTCCTCGGGCTCGGCCCGAACTTCCGGCCCGAGGACGTCTACGCGGGCACCCTGATCGGCGCACTCGGCGCGCTGGATTCCGGGATCACCACCCTGGTCGACTGGTCCCACATCCAGAACACCCCCGAGCACGGCGACGCCGCCGTCGCCGCACTGCGCGACAGCGGGATCCGGGGCGTGTTCGCGTACGGCTGGCCGCAGACGGACGCGCTGAGCTGGGTGGGCGAGCACAGCGACGCGGAGTTGCCCGCCGACGTGCGCCGGATCAGGGACGTGCTCCACGACGACGCCGCCCGCGTGACGATGGCCCTGGCGGCGCGCGGGCCCGAGATGTCGGCCCCCACCGCCACCAGGCGCGACCTGCTGCTCGCGCGGGAGCTCGGTCTTCGGGTCACCATGCACGTCGGCAGGGCGGGCAGCGTCGGGCACCTGGACGAGGAGGGCCTGCTCGACGAGACGGTCACCCTGGTCCACGCGAGCGCCGTCGGCGACGACGAGCTGAAGCTCGCCGCCGACGCGGGCGCCACCGCGAGCGTGGCGCCGTTCATCGAGACGACCATGTCCGGGCTCGGCTCGCCCGCCACCGGCCGCCTCCTGCGGGCGGGCGTCGTCACGGGCCTCGGCGCCGACACCGAGATCGCCACCTCGGGGGACATGTTCACGCAGATGCGGGCCGCGCTGGCCCACCACCGCTTCACCGAGGACGGCGCACCGCTGACCGCGGGACGCCTGCTGCGGATGGCCACCGCCGACGGCGCGGCGGTGGCCGGTCTCGGGGCGGTCACCGGCAGCCTCACCCCCGGCAGGCGGGCCGACCTCGTGGTGGTCGACACCGGCACCCCCGCCATGGCTCCGGTGCTCGACCCCCTCGCCTCCGTCGTGATCGCCGCGCACCCCGGGCTGGTCCGTACGGTGGTGTGCGACGGCGTGCTCGTCAAGCACGACGGAGTGCTCACGGGGCCGGTCGCGCGGGCCCGGGAGGCCGCGGCCGAGAGCCTCGCCCACCTGCGCCGCGCCGTGCCCGGTCTGCTGTGAGCACCGGAGCCCCTCCGCCGGGGCATGCGGAGGGGCTCCGGGCCGGGGGATCAGCCGGGTGGGAGGTTGCCGTTCTTGGCGACCGGCAGGGCCACCTGGTCGGCACCGAGGAGAGTGGCCTGCTCGGCCGGGAGACCGGCGAGGACGGGGTCGATGTGCCGCAGGCTCAGCGAGACCGAGGTGGGCAGCGCCGGGGTGATCGCGTCGAACTTCTCCAGGTCGATCCACCGCACGATGTCGAGCACCGCGCTCGGGATGCTGTCACCGGCCTTCTGCACGGGGACGCACAGCTGCCGGGCGTAGAGGATCTGCGCTTTGTGCGTGGGAATCTGCGACGTGAGGACGGGATTGAGCTGACGCAGGGACACCGTCTGGTTCAGCGCGGTGTTGGGGGTGATCCCGTAGCACTTGAGGTCGATGTAACGGACGAGCTGCAGCACGTCGGCGGGCGGGATCACGTTGTTCTTCACGACCGGCACGCACAACTGTTGCGGCGTGTTAATGGAGATCTGCGTGCGCGGCAGATTCTGGAACAGCGGATTGAGGTGGCTGAGCACGAGGCCCGTGTTCACCGTGATGCCGGAGATCTTGTAGCAGGACAGGTCGATGTACTTGATGAAGTCGATCGCGGGGGACGGCGGCTCCTGCGTGTTCTTCGCGACCGGTACGCACAGTTGCTCACGCTGGCCCAGGGTGACGGTCTCGACCGGCAGGTTCATGAGCACGGGATTGAGGTGCCGCACCGTGAGCTGGACGCCCGGCGGCTGGTAGGCGCTGGTCCGGTAGCACTCGAGGTCGAGGTAGGCGGTCAGGCCCTTCGGCGTCGGCAGCGTGGCGGCGCCGGCGTGCGGCACGCCGAGGAACACCACGGCGAGCGCCGCGAGCACGATCGACGCGAAACGCCGGAACGTCGTTTTTCCGCGTCCGGGAATTCGGATTACGGCTCGGTCCACTGCGGCTCCAGAGATTGGGAGAGGAATTGTTGCCTGGAGTGTGTGCCGCCGTGACCGGTCTTACAATGTCGCCGAAGTCGTGGCGGAAATCCGGCCGATGAACCGGGAACGCGACATCTGCCGGTAAGACGCCGTTCAGCCGCCGTAAGACGGTTTGCGGCCCGATCAGCCGGAGACGCGGCCGTTCCAAGGCGTCCCGCGCCCGGCCAGGAAATTCCGCAGGTGCCCGGCGAGGAACGGGAAATCATGCCGCCGAAATGCCGGTGAAAAGCACGCGGGGAAATGCCGGCCGCGATTCGTTTCGGCCGGCACAATCAGCGGCCGGGCCGCCCGGACCGCCCGAGCCCGGAAAAGGATTGCCCGCCGAAGGGTCACCCGTGAAACTTTCAGGGCCGCCCGGCGAGGACGGGGCCGGGGCGCCCGGCGGGACATCTCGACGTCGGCCGGGTCGTACCCGGTTGGGAAAAGGGTTGCCCACCGGGCCTGGGCCAAACCGTGAAACTTTCAGCGCCGCCCCGCCGCGACGAGGCGGAGACGCCCGGCAGGCGCTCCACACCCGTCCGCGCCTGGTCCCGGGATTGACAGATCCTCACGGCGTCATGTTGGCTCCCAGCCACCACCACCAGAACCCGACAGAGGGGCTGTCCGGGCCTTTGTGTTAGCGCTAACACCCTCCTCCGCAGACCCTTGTGATCGATTCGCGGCGGTGGATGTCGTCGCTCACCGAGAATCGCCGGCCGCCCCTCTCGTGACCTCCAGGAGGCCTCATGCCGTCCCCGTCGCTCAGCCGCCGGCAACTGCTGCAGGCGGCCGGTGTCGCCGTAGTCGCGTCCACCGCCGGCGGGGTCGCCGGCGCCTCGGCGGCGGCCGCCGCGGTCGCGCCGGCCCGGCCCGACATCGGCGTCTCGGCGTACCCCTTCGAGCTGGGCCAGGTGCGGCTGACGACGAGCCGCTGGCTGGACAACCAGAACCGCACGCTCTCCTATCTCAAGTACGTCGACGTCAACCGGCTGCTGTACAACTTCCGGGCCAACCACAGGCTGTCCACCAACGGCGCCTCCTCCAACGGCGGGTGGGACGCCCCGTCGTTCCCGTTCCGCACCCATGTGCAGGGCCACTTCCTCACCGCGTGGGCCCAGGCGTACGCCGTGCTCGGCGACACCACCTGCCGGGACAAGGCCACCACCATGGTCGCCGAACTGGCCAAGTGCCAGGCGAACAACGGCGCCGCCGGGTTCAACACCGGATACCTGTCCGGCTTCCCCGAGTCGGACTTCACCGCCCTGGAAGCCCGCACGCTGAGCAACGGCAACGTCCCGTACTACTGCGTCCACAAGACGCTGACCGGGCTGCTCGACGTGTGGCGCCTGATCGGCAGCACCCAGGCGCGCGACGTGCTGCTGGCGTTCGCCGGCTGGGTCGACTGGCGGACGAGCAGGCTGAGCAGCAGCCAGATGCAGAACATGCTGGGCACCGAGTTCGGCGGCATGAACGCGGTGCTGACCGACATCTACCAGCAGACGGGCGACGCGCGGTGGCTCACCGTCGCGCAGCGGTTCGACCACGCCGCCGTGTTCAACCCCCTGGCCTCGAACCAGGACCAGCTGAACGGCCTGCACGCCAACACCCAGGTGCCCAAGTGGATCGGCGCGGCCCGGGAGTACAAGGCCACCGGCACGACCCGCTACCGCGACATCGCCGTCAACGCCTGGAACATCACCGTCGGCGCGCACACCTACGCGATCGGCGGCAACAGCCAGGCCGAGCACTTCCGGGCGCCCAACGCGATCGCCGGTTATCTCACCAACGACACCTGCGAGCACTGCAACAGCGTCAACATGCTCAACCTGACCCGCGAACTGTGGCTGCTCAACCCCGACCGGGTCGCGTACGCGGACTTCTACGAGCAGGCGCTGCTCAACCACGTCATCGGCGCGCAGAACCCGGGCGACAGCCACGGGCACGTCACCTACTTCACCCCGCTCAAGCCGGGCGGCCGCCGCGGGGTGGGCCCGGCGTGGGGCGGCGGCACGTGGAGCACCGACTACAACTCGTTCTGGTGCTGCCAGGGGACGGGGGTGGAGGTCAACACGAGGCTGATGGACTCCATCTACTTCTACAACGGCACCACGCTGACGGTGAACATGTTCATGCCGTCGACGCTGAACTGGACCCAGCGCGGCATCACGGTCACCCAGACGACGTCGTACCCCGCGAGCGACACCACGACGCTGCAGGTCACCGGTAGCATGAGCGGCTCGTGGTCGATGCGGATCCGCATCCCCGCCTGGACGTCGGGCGCCACGATCAGCGTGAACGGCACGCAGCAGAGCGTGGACACCACGCCCGGCACCTACGCCGTCGTCACCCGGTCGTGGACGTCCGGCGACACCGTCACGGTGCGCCTGCCCATGCGCGTGGTCATGAAGGCCGCCAACGACAACTCGAACGTCGCGGCGGTCACGTACGGTCCTGTCGTGCTGTCCGGCAACTACGGCAACACCTCGCTGACGGCGCTGCCCTCGCTGAACACCGGGTCGATCACCCGGACCAGCACCACGGCGCTCGCCTTCACCGCGACGGCCAACGGCTCGACGGTCAACCTGGGCCCGTTCTACGACGCGCACGGCTACAACTACACGGTCTACTGGAACACCAGCGGGCAGGGCAACGGCGGGACGGGAAGCTACCGGCTGGTCAACGCGGCCAGCGGCCTGGTCCTCGGCATCCAGAACATGTCCACGGCGGACGGCGGTCTCGCGCTGCAGTGGACCGACAACGGCACCGCGGACCACAACTGGGTGATGGTGACCGACGGCAACGCCGTGCGGTTCCGCAACGTCAACAGCGGCAAGGTGCTGGGCGTGGAGAACATGTCCACCACTGACGGCGCCCGCGTCCTGCAGTGGTCCGACAACGGCACCGCCGACCACCGGTGGACTCTGGTCGACAACGGCGACGGAACCTACAAGATCCGCAACGTGAACAGCGGCAAGCTGCTCGCCATCCAGAACAACTCCACCGCCAACGGCGCCCAGGCCGTCCAGGACTCCGACAACGGAACCGCCGACAACCGGTGGCGACTGGTGGCCAACAACTAGAACCCGACCGGCAGGCCGTTGCCGGGGCGTGCGGAACCCCCGGCAACGGCGGCCTGATGGTCCAGTGGGCCGGCACCGGCGCGCGACCGGCTCCGGCAGTCCGGGCAGGACCCGCGGGGCCACCGGGACGCCACGATCAGGACGCGGTGATCGTGGCACAATCCCGGCATGCCAGTCATGTTTCGGGTGCTCGGCCCGGTCGAGGCGTACGTCGACGGCGTTCCCGTCGACCTCGGCGGGCCGCGGCCCCGGCTGCTGATGGCGCGCCTGCTGATCGCCGGGGGCGCCACGGTGTCGGTGGACGCGATCCTCGACGACCTGTACGACGGCGCCCCTCCGCCGCGCGCCCTGAGCACCCTGCACAGTTACGTCTCCGTCCTGCGCCGGGTGCTCGAACCGGGGCGCGCGCCCCGCACCCCGTCGTCGGTCCTGATCAGCCGCCCGCCCGGGTACGCCCTCGGCCCGCACGAGGTGGACGCCGAGGAGTTCCTGCGGCTGGCCAGGGCCGGCGAGCCCGAACGCGCGCTCGCCCTCTGGCGCGGCACGCCGTACGAGGAGTTCGGCGACGTTCCCTGGCTCCGGCCGGAGATCGAGCGGCTGGCCGAAGCCCGCCTGGTGACCCGGGAGCGGCTGCTGGGAGGGCGGGTCGGCGACCCGCACGTGGTGGGCGAGCTGGAGGCCCTGGTGGCCGAGCATCCCCTCCGGGAGGGGCTGTGGGAGCTGCTCGCCCGTACGCTCTACGGGCTCGGACGGCAGGCGGACGCGCTGGAGGCGCTGCGTTCCGCCCGCGCCCGGCTGGCCGGAGAACTCGGCCTCGATCCCGGCCCCGCGCTGCGGCGGCTGGAGGAGGCGATCCTCACCCAGGACCCCGCCCTGGACCGGGCCGCGATCCCTACCCGGACTCTGGTACGACCCGCCGCCGTACGGGCCGATTCGGTCCCCGGCGGCGGGCACGCGGAGGGGTCTTCGCCGGAGCGGCGGCATGTCGGCCGGGCGAGCCAGCTCGACCGGCTGACCGGCCTGGCGCACGACGTGGCCCGGGGGGTGACGCGCGGGCCGGCACTCGCGGTGATCTCGGGCGAGGCGGGGATCGGCAAGACGTGGCTCGCGGAGGCGTTCGCGGAGCGGCTGGCCGCCGACGACTGGCAGGTCGCCTGGGGCCGGTGCCACGAGACCTCGGGCGCCCCCGCCCTGTGGCCCTGGCAGCAGGTCGTCCGGGACCTCGGCGAGCGGGTGCCGCCGCCGGCGGCGTGGGCGGCCTCCCTGCGGGTGCTGCTCGGCGGCTCCCCCGGCGGCCCTGCGGGCGGCTCCGCCGGGCCGGACGGTCCCCCCGCCGAGGCGGGCGAGGCCCGGTTCCTGCTGCACCAGGCCACGGCGGCGTACCTGGAGACCGTCGCCGCCGGCCGCCCGCTCCTCGTCGTGATCGAGGACCTCCAGTGGGCCGACGCGGCCTCACTGGGCCTGCTGTCGGACCTCGCGCCGCTGCTGCGCGGCGCGATCGCGATCGTGGTCACCGTGCGCTCCGGAGAGGGCTCCCCCGCCGTGCACGACACGCTCGGCCTCCTCGGGCGGCACGACGCCCTCCGCCTCCCGCTGGCGGGGCTCGACCCCGCCGCCGTGGCGGAGCTGTCGGGCCTGCGCGACCCGGCGAGCGTCGCGGCGCTCGCCGAGCGCACCCGGGGCAACCCGCTGTTCGTCCGCGAGACCCTCCGCCTGGCCGAGGACCAGGGCCTCGAACGGGCGCTCACCGGAGTGCCCGAAGGGCTGGCCGACGTGCTGCGCCGCCGCCTGCTGAACCTGCCCGCCCCGTTCCGTCCCGCCGTCGACGCCGCGGCGGTGCTCGGCGCGGGCGCGGACCGGTCGCTGCTCGCCGAGGTCGCCGGGATGAGCGCCGGGACGGAGGTCGACGAGGCGCTCGACGCCGCGACCGCCATGCGCATCCTCGGCGAGGACCTGCGGTTCACCCACGACCTGGTCAGGGAGACGGTCTACGCCGACATCCCGCTCCGCGGCCGAGCCGCTCTGCACCTGGCCGCGCTGCGGGCGCTGGAACGGCGGCCGGGGTCGGATCTCGCGCTGCTGGCCCGGCACGCGCTGGCGGCGGGTCCGGAGGCCGCGGCGGAGGCGGTGCGCTGGGCGTCGGCCACGGCGCGGCAGGCCGCCGGCCGGTACGCCCACGAGGACGCGGCCCAGTGGTGGCGCCGGGCGGTCGAGGCGCACGGGACGCTTCCCGGCGCCGACCCGCGCGAGCACGTCGAACTGCTGCTGGAGCTGGTGCGGGCGCAGCTCGCCGCCGGTGACGGCTTCGCGGCCCGGCAGACCCGGGCGGAGGCGGTGCTCGCGGCCGACAGGTCGGGCGGCCCGCTCCTCACCGCACGGGCGCTGACCAGCCTGGACGCTCCCGGACTGTGGAAGTTCTACACCTACGGCGACGTCGAGTTGCACACCGTGCGGCGGATCGAGGAGGCCCTCGCCGCGCTGCCGGACGAGGATTCAGAGCTGCGCTGCCGTCTGCTCGGCTGTCTGGGAATGGAACGTTACGACGGCTCGGCCGACCCCCGCTGCGACACCGCCACGGCCGAGGCGCTGGCGATGGCCCGCCGTCTCACCGCCTCGGGAAAGGCCGGCCCGGGACTGCTCGCCGTCACGCTGAACGCCCGGTATCTGGGCGTCCAGCTCCCCGAGCACATGCCGGAGCTCGACGCGATCGGCGAGGAGCTCACCCGGCTCGGCCTGCCCGGGTTCGAGCTGCTCGGCCACATGATCAGGGAGCGGACCCGGTTGGAGCTGTTCGACGTGGCGGGCGCCGACCGGGCCGCCGAGCGGGCGGGCGTGCTGGTGGAGCGGCTCGATCTCCCCTGGCCCCGGTTCCAGCACCTCATCTGGACCGGCACCCGGCGTCTGCTCGACGGCGACTTCGAGGGCGCGGCGAACGCGTACGCCACGGCGGCAGAGGCCGGTGAACGGCTCAACCTGTGGCACACCGCCACCGCGCTCTCCACGGCGCTGTTGACCCGGCACCTCATGATGCGGGACCTCGACGGTGCCGAGGAACTGCTGGAACGGCACTCTCCCTTCCCCGCGCACCGGCAGATCGCCGGCGTGCTCCTCGGCGACTGGCGGGGCGACCGCGGGCCGGCCCTGGCGGCCCGCGAGCAGGGCTGGCGCCCGGTGCCGCGCGACTTCGGCGAACTGACGAGCCTGTGCCTGCTGGGCGAGGCCCAGATCGTGGCGGGCGACCACGACGCGTGCGCGCACACCTACCGCAGGCTCCTGCCGTACGAGGACAGGATCGCCCTCGGGGCGGGGACGTTCTGCGCCGGGCCGGTCGGCTACTTCCTGGGGCGGCTCGCCCACCTCGGCCGGGCGGCCGGCCCGGAGACCGCGCGGGCGCATCTGGAGACCGCCGCGAAACGCTGCGCGACGTCCGGACTGACCTGGTGGGCCGCCAAGATCACCCGCGAGCGCGACGCCGTACCCGGGTGACCGCGGAAAAGCGGGCCACAAGCGGGCGTTGAGTCGCTATAAAGGCGCTCCGCGCATGGTGGGGTCATGACAACACCGGAAACGCCCACGCAGACCCGGCGCCGCTCGGGTGAGCCCGCCCCCGACCTCGTCGCCTTCCTCCTCTTCCACGCCGGGCTGCGGCGCGAGTTCGCCCGGCTGGCCGACGCCCTCGACCGCTGCGACCCCCGCGACGAGCGGCGCCGCGCGGTCGCCGACGAGCACCTCGCGCTGCTGCTGCGCGTCCTGCACCACCACCACACCGAGGAGGACGAGGCGATCTGGCCGCTCCTGCGGGGCCTGGTCCCGGAGGCCGCGCCCGTGCTCGACCGGCTGGAGGCCGACCACCAGGAGATGGACGCCGTGATCGGACGCCTGTCGGCCGGCGGGCGGCCGGTCCGCGAGGTCACCACCGACCTGCGCGCGCTGGACCGGCTCCTGAACACCCACCTCGACCTGGAGGAGTCCGAGGTCGTCCCGCTGATCAGGGAGCACGTCAGCGCCGCCTGGTGGGAGGCGTCCGCCAAGAAGGTCGTCAAGAGCCACGGCCGCGACCTGCCGATGCTCGCCGCCTGGCTCCTCGACACGGCGACGCCCGCCGATCGCGACCACATCCTCGTCACCGCACCAGTCGTCATGCGGGTCCTCTACCGCCTCTCCTGGCGCCGCGCCTACGAGCGCCGGATGTCCCAGGTGTACGGCTGACGGGTGTACGGCCGATCCGACCCGGCACCGCCGGAGACTGGGCCGGGCGTGGGAACGGTCCTATGCTCTCCTGACGATGGTGCGCTTATGGGTGCTCGGCCGGTTCCGGGCCGAGGTCGAAGGACGTCCGGTCGATCTGGGGCCGCCGCTCCAGCGAGCGGTGATCGCGAGGCTGGTCTGCGCCGGCGGGCACGTGGTGTCGACGGACCGGTTCATCGAGGACCTGTGGCAGGGCCAGCCCCCGCCGAAGGCTCTGGGGGCGTTGCAGGTGTACGTCTCCAACCTCCGCCGGCTCCTCGAACCGGGCCGGGCGCCGCGCACCCCGGCGGGCGTCCTGGTGACCGCCCCGCCCGGCTACCTGCTGCAACTCGACGCCGGCGCCGTCGACGCGTGGCGGTTCCCGGCGCTGATCGACGCGGCGGCGGACCTGCTCGGCCGGGGCGAGCCCGGCGAGGCCCTGCGCGCGACCGGCGAGGCCCTGTCCCTGTGGAAGGGGCCCGCCTTCGCCGAGTTCGCCGACCAGGACTGGGCGGTCCCCGAGGCGTCGCGGCTGGAGGAGCTGAGGATCACGGCCGTGGAGTACCGCGCGGAGGCGGGGCTGGCGCTCGGCAGGCACGCGGAGATCGCGCCCGAGCTGGAGCGCCACGTCGTCGCCAACCCGTTGCGGGAGAACGCGGTGCGGCTGCTGGTTCTCGCCTACTACCGCTCGGGGCGGCAGGCCGACGCGCTGGCGGCGTTGCGCCGCACCCGGAACCTGCTCGCCGAGGAGCTGGGCGTCGACCCGGGCCCGGCCCTGAAGACGCTCGAAGCGGACATCCTCGCGCACAGCGACACCCTCGGCGCGTCAGGGGCCGCCGTCGTCGTTCCCGCCCGCACTGCGGCCGGCGCGCCGCCCGCCCCGGCCGCTCCACCGCCCGCCCGGATGATCGGCCGTACGGCGGAGCTCGCCCGGCTGGTCTCCGCCGTGGAACAGGCCGCGCGCGGGTTCCGGGTGGCCTGGCTCGGCGGCGATCCCGGCGCGGGCAAGAGCACGCTGGCCGACGCCCTGCTCCGCCACGCGGGTGACGAGGGCCTGCGCACCGCGGTCGGCCGGTGCCCCGAGACGCTCGGCGGCGTGCCGCCCGCGTGGGCCTGGAGCGAGATCCTGCGCGGCCTGTTCGCCGCGCATCCCCCGGCCCCCGGCGTCGAGGCGCGGCTCGCTCCGCTGCTGCGGGAGGGCTCCTCCGGCCCCGGCCAGTTCTGGCTGGCGCAGGCCGTGGGCGACTATCTGGAGAGCGTGCCGGGGCCGCTGCTGCTCGTGCTGGAGGACGTGCATCGCGCCGACGACGCGACGCTGGAGATCCTGCGGCACCTGGCGGCCCGGCTGGCGCGGACCCCGATCCTGGTGGTCCTGACGCTCCGCCCCGCCGAGGCGGGCGACGACCTGGTCGCGGCGCGGGCCGCCCTGGCCGTGCGGACGGCCGAGAACGTCACCCTCCAGGGGCTCGGCGAGGACGACGTCCGGCGGCTGCTGGCGGACCGCTCGGGTGTGGAGGTGGACGCCGCCGTCGCCCGCACGGTCGCCGAACGGACCGGCGGCAATCCGCTGTTCGTGGCCGAGACCGCCCGGCTGCTCGCGACCGAGGGGGCGTCGGCGGCCCGTTCGCTGCCGCCCGGGGTGCGCGACCTCATCCGCAGGCGGGTCGCCCGCCTCCCCGCGACGGCCCGCACGGCCCTGCGCAACGCCGCCCTGATGGGCCGGGACGCGGACGTCGACGTGCTGGTCGCCGTCCAGGACGCCGACGAGGAGACCGTGCTCGACGGCCTCGAGGCGGGGGTGCTCGCCGGGCTGCTCACCGAGCCGGGTCCCGGCACGGTCCGCTTCACGCACGTCCTCGTCCGCGAGACGCTGTACGAGGACATCCCCCGGCTGCGCCGTACGCGGCTGCACGCGAGGGTCCTCGCCGCGCTGGAGCGGCTGCGCCCCGGTGACGTCGGCGCGCTCGGGTACCACGCGCTGGCCGCCGCCACGGCGGCCACCGCCCGCGAGGCGGCGCGGTACGCGCGCCGAGCGGCCGAGCAGGCGTCCGCCGTGTACGCCCACAGGGAGGCCGCCACCCTGCTGGAGGGCGCCCTCGACGCCCTGGACCTCGCCCGGGGCGGGGCGGCCGAGCCCGCGGACGACGTCCGGCTCGACCTGCTGTGCCGCCTGGTCTCCGCCCAGGCGAGCGCGGGCGACGTCATCCGGGCGACGGCCACCCGCGGACGCGCCCTGGCGGTGGCCAGGCGGCTCGGCGACCTCGGGGCCCTCGCCCGCGCGGCGACCGCGCTCGACGCTCCCATGATCTGGCAGAACGACCCGGTGCTCGACGTCGACGTCGTGGACGTGATCCGCGCCTGCCTGCCCACCGCGACGGGTGAGCTGCGGTGCCGGCTGCTCGCGGCCCTGGCGCAGGAGATGGGCGGCCACGACGAGGAGGTGGTCGACAGGGCGAGCGCCGAGGCCGTCGAGATCGCCCGCGGCATCGGCGACCCCCGCCTGCTGTGCCTGGCGCTCGGCGCTCGCTACTGGTCGCTCTTCGTGCCGGGGCGCCGCGACGAGCTGGAGCCGCTCGGGCACGAGTTGCTGGAGGTCTCCGCCCGCGCCGGGCTGCTCGGCTACCAGACGGTCGGTCACCACGCGCTGTGCATGGTCGCGCTCGGGCGCAACGACTGGGCCACGGCCGAGTGGCACACCGGGCGGGCGGTGGAGTACTCCACCAGCGGCCAGCTGGGCCTGGTCCTGGCCACCATCGCGTTCCTCGACGCCCTCCGCCTGCTGGTCAAGGGGGAGTTCGAGCAGGCCGAGTCGGCCTACACGGTCCTGTCCGACCGGATGGGCGAGGCGGGGGGAGCCAACGCGGCCGTCTTCGGCAGCCTGGCCCGCTTCGCCGTACGCCTCGCCTGCGGCCGGGCGCACGAGTCGGTGGCCGAGCTCGCCGCCGCCCGCGACCAGATTCCCGGGGAGGTCGACGAGTTCTACGTCAGCGCGCTGCTGGCCGCCGGGCGCCTGGAGGAGGCCAGGGCCGCCTGGCCGGTGGACCGGCCGCCCACCCGCTGGGTCTATCACACGATCAACATGGCGCTCCGCGCCGGCACCGCGATGGCCCTCGGCGCCCGGGAGGTGGCCGGGGAGTGCCACCGCCATCTCCTCCCGTTCCGGGAGGAGATGATCGGCCTTCACACCGTGGCCATCACGCTCGGCCCCGGCGGGCTCGTGCTCGGGCGGCTGGCGGAGTTCCTGGGCGACCCCGCCGAGGCGGCCGAGCACTACGCCACGGCCGCCGGGGTCGCGGAACGACTGGGGTCGCCGCACTGGCGCGAGGAGGCGCTGCGGGCGCTCGGCACGCTGAGGCCGAACCCGCCAAGTGGCCGCCAAACCACCGTTTAGCGGCCGGGGCCACCGTGGTTCCGCGACAGATTCGGACATCACGGAGGCTCACCTTGGACACCCCCGATCTCACCGGGATCCGCATCATCCACCGCGCCATGCGCGGCGACCTGCACCGGCTCCGCGCCGTGGCCGAGGACCTCGACGCGGGACGCCGGCGGGCGGACGCCGCCCGCGCCACGGCCCTCGCCCGCTACGCGGAGGACGTCTGCGCGGCGATCCACCATCACCACAGCAGGGAGGACGAGATCGTCTGGCCGGTCATCGAACGGTCGGCGGGCGCCGCCGTGGACCTCGCCGACCTGTCCGACGACCACTCCGAGCTCGACCCGCTGCTCGAACGGGTCCGCGTGGCGGCGCGGGCCTTCGCCCGTGGCGGGGGCGCCGGGAGCGCCGCCGAGCTGGCGGCCGCGCTCCGGACGCTCTCCGACCTCATCGACGAGCACATCGAGGAGGAGGAGCGGAGGATCTTCCCGGTCATCGAGAAGTACGTCGCGGCGGCCGACTGGAAGGCGATGGAGAAGTCGCTCAGGGGCGGCGACCCGCGTTTCGAGCTCGCCTGGGCCGACCGGTACGCGACCCCGGACGAGATGGCGCACATTCGCCGGCTCGCCGGGCCGGTCCTCAGTCTGCTGCTGATCCTGGTGCGCCCCGGCCAACGGCGCCGCCAGCGGCTCGTCTTCGGGAGCTGAGCGCGATGGCCAGGCGATCCCGCCTGTTCAACAGGGTCATCCGCGGCATCTGCGACTGGCAGGTGCGCACCTACCGCCGGACCGGCGGGCGCAGGCCCGCCACGATGCGCGGCATCCCCGTCCTGCTCCTCACGACCCGTGGCCGCAGAACCGGCCTGCTCCGCACGCGGCCGGTCGGGTACGGCAGGGACGGCCGCCGGTTCGTCGTGATCGCCTCGAACGGCGGCGACGACGCGACTCCCGCCTGGTGGCTCAACCTCCGCGACGATCCCGTGGCCGAGCTGGAGGTGGGCGGCCCCGGCGGGCTCAGCGTGGTCAAGGTGCGCGCGAGCGAGGCCGTCGGCGAGGAGTACGACCGCCTGTGGCGGATGATGAGCCGGCGCCACCCCGTCTACCTCAGGTATGTGGAGATGACCCGGCGCCGCATCCCCGTCGTGGTGCTCGAACCGTTCGACGCCCCGCCGCCGTGATCTCCACGGAGGCGGGATCCGCGGATGCCACGAGCGAGCCGGAGGGGCGCGCCCCGATGGCCGAGTGGGAGACAGCACGGGCCGGGCGCGGGGGCGTGCCCGGCCCCGCGCCCGGCCCCGCACGCGCGTCAGGGCCGGGGCCCCCGCGCGTCCGGGGCCGCCGCCCTGCGGGCGTCGAACTCCTCGTCCGGGACCACCAGCTCGTTGCCGGCCAGCCCGGCCTCGCCGGAGACGGCGGCCAGCTCCGAGCCGAGCGTCTCGTGCGCGGCGGCGTGGTGGCCGCGGCCGAGGCGGCCGGTCAGCAGCGACGACAGCGCGGCCACCAGGCACGCGGCCACGGCGAACCAGAAGGCGATGACCAGGCCCTGGTGGAAGGGGCCCGCGATGAGGTGCGGGAAGAACTCCTTGCCGGTCAGGTGGGCGCCGCCGTCGGGCAGCCGGTCCAGGACGCCGCCGAGGAGCTCGCGGAACGGGTTGTAGCCGAGGAACGCCGCGAACAGCACGGCGATCGGCGGCAACTGCGCGATGCCCTCGGCCTGCGCCGCCGGCACGCCCTGGGCGACGAGCTCGTCGTGCATCGTGTGCGGCAGCGACTGCGCCAGACCGGCGATCATCAGGCTGAAGAAGACGCCGATCGACAGCACCATCGAGGAGTTCTGGAAGGTCGCGGTCATGCCCGCGCCGACGCCGCGCGACTCCGCCGGGACCGCGTTCATGATCTCCGCCCGGTTGGGCGAGGAGAACAGGCCGGAGCCCACCCCGTTGATGAGGATCAGCAGCGCGAACACGCCGTAGCCGAAGTCGGTCGGCAGGGTCATCAGCGCGTAGAAGCTCGCCGCCGTCACCAGTGCGCCGCCCACAGTGAACATGCGCGGGCCGAACCGGTCCGACAGCCAGCCGGAGACCGGCGCCGACAGCAGGAAGCCCACGGTCAGCGGGATCATGTAGATGCCCGCCCACAGGGGCGTCTCCTCGAAGCTGTAGCCGTGCAGCGGCAGCCAGATGCCCTGCAGCCAGATGATCAGCATGAACTGCAGGCCGCCGCGTCCGAGCGCCGTGAGCAGGCTGGCGATGTTGCCGGCGAGGAACGCGCGCTGCCGGAACAGCGTGAGCCGGAACAGCGGCTCGGCCACCCTGGTCTCGATCCAGGCGAACAGCGCGAGCAGCAGCACACCTCCGGCGAGCGCGGCGATCACCCACGGGTTGCCCCAGCCCATCACACCGGTCCCGTACGGCTGGATGCCGTAGGTGATGCCGACCAGCAGCGAGATCAGGCCGACGGCGAAGGTCGCGTTGCCCCACCAGTCCATCCGCGCCCGGCGCCGCACCCCGTTGTCACGCAGTTTCAGGTACGCCCAGACCGTGCCGAACACCCCGAACGGCACGGAGACCAGGAAGATCGCCTTCCAGTTGACCGGCGCGAGGACACCCCCGACGACCAGGCCGAGGAAGGAGCCCGCGATG
This sequence comes from Microbispora sp. H10670, assembly GCF_014161385.1. Taxonomy (NCBI): domain Bacteria; kingdom Bacillati; phylum Actinomycetota; class Actinomycetes; order Streptosporangiales; family Streptosporangiaceae; genus Microbispora; species Microbispora sp. H10670. Next base: position 227,341 of record NZ_JABBWW010000002.1, read on the forward strand.
GCGGCGATGGAGTTGATGCCGAGCGCGGTGCCGCGCTGGCGGACGGGGAAGGCGTCGGTCAGGATCGCCGTCGAGTTGGCGAACAGTAGCGCGCCGCCGACGCCCTGCACGATTCGCCAGCCGATGAGCCACATGGCCCCGGCGTCGCCGTCCATCCAGGTCAGCGACAGCATGATCGAGCACAGGCTGAAGACCGCGAAACCCAGGTTGTACATGCGGACCCGGCCGAACATGTCGCCCAGGCGGCCGAACATCACGACCAGGACGGCCGTGACGACCATGAAGCCCATCATCATCCACAGCAGGTAACCCGTGTTGCCGGGGTCGAGCGGGTTGAGGTGGATGCCCCGGAAGACGTCCGGGAGGGCGATCAGGACGATGGACTGGTTGATCGTCACCATCAGGACGCCGAGGGTGGTGTTGGACAGCGCGATCCACCTGTACCGCGAGGACGACGCCGGCTGCTGCGGCGCCCCCGCCCGGGACTGGTTCGCTACGGCCACGGACTGGTTCCCCTCCTCGTGTTCCCGCGCGCGCACGGCGGAACAGTTAGTTAGAGGAACTAAATTACCCCCACCGGATGTACTTGATGTTTCCCGGCATGGGCGACATGCGTAACCGGGGTGCGACCCCTACTGTGAGATCAGGCCTTGAGCGCGCCGGCGATGACGTCGACGAGGCCGTCCACGACCGTGTCGCGGTCGAGCCCGGGGTTCTCCAGCCACCAGTCGCCGATCGCCTGGACCATGCCGACGAACGCGTGCCCGAGCACCCGCGCCCGCTCCGGACCGGCCACTCCCGCCTCGGCGAGCACCGTGCCCAGTTCCTCGCCGACGCCGCGCACGATGGCGGCCATCCGCGAGTGGGTGCGGCTGTCCTCCGCGCTGGCCCGGTGGAAGAGGAACCGGTAGAGGTTGGGGTTGGCCGAGATGGTCTCCAGGTAGGCGTCGACCGTGGCCCTGGCCCGCACGCGGGGATCGGCCACGGCCGAGGCGAACTCCGGGCGCAGCAGGTCGAGCACGACGCGGGTGTGGCGCTCCGCGAGCGCCTGGTAGAGGCCGCTCTTGTCGCCGAAGTGACGGTAGAGGATCGGCTTGGTGATGCCCGCCTCCGCCGCGATCGCGGCCATCGACGCCTGCGGGCCCTCCCGGCGGATCACGCGGTCGGCCGCGTCGAGCAGGTCCCTGCGCCGCTCCGGACTCCGGCCGCGCTCCCCTGTGCCGCCCGCCCTGCCGCCCGTCATGAGGACCAGAATAGGGCGGCCGGTCACGCTCGGGCCGCGTCCTGATCACGAGGCGGACCGGCGGGCGATCACTCCGGTAGTCTGCCGCACGCGGGCTCCGCGGCCGGGCTCCGCGGCCGGGCTCCGGCCGGGTCCGGCGGTGCGGGTCTGGAGATGCCGGGTCTGGAGGTGTCGGGTGGGCGAGGCGGGCGGGCCGCTGGTGCCGGGCTACGAGATGCTCGGCATCCTGGGCCAGGGCGGCTTCGGCGTCGTGTACCGGGCCAGGCAGCTGGCGGTGGGCCGGGAGGTCGCGCTCAAGGTCGACAACAGGGTGCTCGTCTCCGACCGCGACCGGCGCAGGTTCATGCGGGAGGTCACCTCCGCCGGGGCGCTGTCGGGCCATCCGCACGTGGCCGACGTGTACGACGCCGGGGTGCTCGGCGACGGCAGGCCGTACATGGTGCTGGAGCTGTGCCCGAACGGGTCGCTCGCCGACCGGCTGCGCGACGGCGGGCCGCTCGGCCCGCGGGAGGTGCGCGACATCGGCGTCCGGATCGCCGACGCGCTGGCCGCCGCCCACGCCCTGGGCGTGCTGCACCGGGACGTCAAGCCCGCCAACATCCTGGTCAACTCGTACGGCATGGTCGCGCTCTCGGACTTCGGACTGGCCACCATGCCGGGGGCGGGCGGGGCGGTCCCGGGCGAGGTGTCGGTGACGCGTGAGTCGCTCACCCCGGCGTACGCCCCTCCGGAGGCGTTCGACCTGACGGAGCCGACGGCCGCGGGAGACGTGTACTCGCTCGCCGCCACGCTGTACGCCCTGCTGCACGGCAGGCCACCGCGGTTCCCCGAGCACGGCGTGGTGAACATCGCGGTCGTCATGGCCCTGCACCGGCTGCCCGTCCCCGACATCCCCGGCGTGCCGGCCGCGCTCACCGCCGTCCTGCGCCACGGCATGGCGAGCGATCCGGCCCAGCGGATCAGGACCGCCGCCGAACTGCGCGACGCGCTGTCCGCCCTCGCCCCCGACGGCTCCCCCGGAACCCCCCACTCAGGGAACGCCCACCCGGGCACCGGCCAGAACGGGAGCGGCCACCCCGGAAACCCCTACCCCGGCAACGTCCGCCCGGGGAGCGGTCACCTCGGGAGCGCGCAGACCGGGAACAGCCACATCGGGAGCGCCCGGCCCATGGACGCCCACCCCGGAAACGCGCAGACCGGAGACCCCCACCCCGGGAGCGCCCGCCCTGTGGACGCCCACCCGGGGAACACCCACCCCGGGAACGGGCATCCGGGGGACGGGCGCATGGCCTATGGCGGGCCGGGCCACGTCGCGCCTCCGCACGCGCTGGCCCGCACGCCTACCCAGACGCCCGGTGCCCGGCCGGGCACCCCGCCGAGGCCGGCGCCACGCGGCCTCCGCCAGGCTCCCACGCTGCCGCCGCGTCCGGCGCCGGGGGTGTCCCGGCAGTCGATGGTGTTCGCGATGGTCGCCGCCGTCTTCGCCCTGCTGCTGGCGGCCGGGCTCGTGGTCCTGCTGCTGGAGGGCGGCCAGGACCCCGGGACCTCCTCGCGCCTCGGCGGCGCTCCCGTCCGGAGCGTCCCGGCGGCGCAGTGAGCGACACCGTGGCCGACGGCAGCGGGCGACACGCCGGAGCCACGGCCGCGACCGTGCGCGATAGTGCGCGACGGTCGCCGGGAAGGTCGCCCTGCCGGCGTGCGGCGGGTCAGCCGGCCGGTCTCCCGGTCCTGGTGCTCCTGCCGGCCTTCGGGGGCCTCTCGGTCTTCTCGGTGCTCTTCCCGGCGGCCCTCCTGGCGGCCTTCTCAGTGCTCTTCCCGGTGGCCTTCTCCGCGACTTCCTCTGCGGCCTTCCCTGCGGCCTTCTTTCCCCGCCGGCGTGGCTCGGGGGCAGGCGGTTCGAGGGCAGGCGGTTCGGCGGGGCCGGCCATCGCGCCGTACTCGGCGAGTGAGTCCCGCAGGTAGTCGATGAGGTTCCAGACGTCGGGCACCATCTCGCGGTCGGCGACGATGCCGAAGTCAAGACGGCCGTCGTAGGAGAACACGGTGATGTTCACGCCACCGCTGACATCCGTGATCACCGACATCGGATGGAGCGCGACGACCCGCGCCCCGCACACGTACAACGGCGACTGCGGCCCCGGCACATTGGAGATCATCAGGTTCATCGCGGGAGCCCGGCGCGAGGCGATCCGGAAGGCCGACCTGGCGGCCAGCGCGCTCAGCGCGGCCGGCATGGCCTGGCTGAACTCCAGGAGCCAGGCCGCCGGCGCGGCGGCGAGCCGTTCCTTGACCAGTCCCATCGAGCGGTTCACCGAGCGCAGCCGCTCGTCCGGGTCGGCCACGTTGGTGGGCAGGGTGGTCATGGTCAGCATGACCTCGTTGGCGGCCGAACCGTTGAACGCCTGACCCCGGGTGGAGACCGGGATCCCGGCCACCAGCGGCTGGCGGGGCAGCTCGTCCCGGCTGGCCAGCCAGCGCCGCAACGCCGTCGCGCACATCGCCATGACGACGTCGTTGACGGTCACGCCGAAGGCGTTCTTGATCCGCTTGACCTCGTCGAGCGGCAGCTCGCCGAAGGCGAAGCGGCGATGCTCCGAGATCGGCCCGGAGAACGGCGTGCGCGGCACCACCATCCGGGGCAGCTCGGGCAGGTTCACGTCGGTGTCGGAGCCGATGCCCCGGACGAACCGCGAGACCCGCCCCACCCCCGGAAGCTGGGCGACGAACGGCACCTCGTCCAGCCGAGGCACCGCCTCGGCGACGAAACGCAGCAGGGCCAGCGGGTTGTCCAGCACCCGCGCGACGCCCCTGACCACCATCTCCACCACGTCGGGGGCCCGCTGCGGCTCGGCCGCGTCCCCGGGGGGAGGCGTGTCGGACACCTGCGGTCCGAAGTCCATCAGCGCCGCCAGCACCTCGGCTCCGGTGACCCCGTCCACGGCGGCGTGATGAACCTTCGTGTAGATCGCCATCCGGCCCTCGGCGAGGCCGTGGATCAGGTAAAGCTCCCACAGCGGCCGCCCCCGGTCGAGCCGCCTCCCGTGCAGCCGGGCGACCTGCTCGGCCAGCTTGTGCTCGTCGCCCGGAGGCGGCAGCGCCAGCTCCCGCACGTGGTAGTCGAAGTCGACCTCCCGGTCCTCCGCCCAGTACGGGTGGTCGAGTCCGAAGGGCACCTCGACCAGCCGCCTGCGCAGCGGCGGCGCGAGGTGGAGCCTCCGCCGGAGCAGCTCGATCAGCTCCTCACGGGCGGGCGCGCCACCCGGCCTGTCCGACGGGTCGAGAATGGTGAGCGCCGCGATGTGCGCGAGATTCGTTGGCGTCTCGAAGTTGAGGAACTGCGCGTCGAAGGCGCTGACTTGCTGTGCCATGTCTACTCACCTGCCCCGAAACGTCCTGGTCCGACCACCGGCGCGACCGGCTGCCGTGCTCCGGCGGTGTCCGATCCACCGCCCGGCCGGTGCTCGATTCGAGCCTGGTCGGGATGCCCCCCTTCTGGACCTTAGTCGGCGGGCGGTCCGGTGCGGGCACGGCCGGGGTGCGGTGTTCCTCGTGGGTACTCACGGGTCAGCTCCGCACTAGGGAGCGCCCTTCGGCCAGGCGCCGGTGAAGGGCAGCGGGCAGTCGGGGCAGGTGCGGTGGGTCAGGCTGTCTCACCTGGTGTGGTGGTGCCGCAGGCCTGCGGGATCACAGGGTCAGCAGCCGCCGCACGCGCAGCCGGACGGGCCGCACCCTGTTCTGGCGCTGCGCGCGGCGGCCATGGTCGTGCGCCGGTGCAGCCACCACATGCCCGCGGCGGCCATCAGCAGTCCGGCCACGGTCAGCAGCGCCTGCTCGGCCAGCGCCGCGCCCGCGCCGGTCAGCAGCCCGGCGCCGATCAGCACCGGCAGCGCGCAGCAGGCCGCGCACGCCAGTACGGCCAGCACGGCGGCGACCTTGCTGAGCAGCGGCGGCTCGCCCGCGTCGGCGGGGCGGCGGCCCTCCGACGTGTGAGCGGTGACAGCGAGCGGCACCGTGACCGGCCTCGCCGGACCCCCCGCCGGAAGCGCGGACGGGCCGGGCGGCGGGGCCGCGACCGGCCTGCGGTGTTCCTCATGGGTGCTCACGGGTCAGTTCTCCTTCGGGGAGCGGCCTTCGGCCAGGTCGGCGAAGGGCAGCGGGCAGTCCGGGCAGGTGCAGTGGGTCAGGCTGTCGCACCCGGCGCTGACCACCTGGGCCAGCGCGTGACGGATGGTGGTCAGATCGGCGATCTTCGCGTCCACTTCGAGGATCTTGGCCTGGGCACGGGCCCGCAGGTCAGGGGTGGGGTGACCACGCCGACCGGTGTCGAGCAGCTCGGCCACCTCCTCAAGGGTGAAGCCGAGCCGCTGCGCGGCTTTGATCACCGCCAGCAGGGCGACGGTCTCGGGCGGGTAGGAACGGTGCCCGCCCGGGCTGCGCGCCGGTTCGGCGATCAGGCCGCGCCGCTCGTAGTAGCGCAGGGTCTGGACGTTGACCCCGGCCTGCTCGGCCACCTGCCCGGTGCGCAGGTAGGGCCCGCCCGGGCCCCGCAGCACGACGTCCTGCCTCACGCCGGCCGCCCCGCCTCGGCGGGCACCGTGGATCGGCCGGCCACGCCGGCCCGGGCCTGCAGCGCGTCCAGCACCTCGGCGTGCTCGGGCGGGACCGCCACGTCCAGCGTCAGGCCGCCTCCGACGATGGTGAGGGTGAAGGTGAAGAAGGAGCAGCAGCCGCTCTCCCGCGCCGTCAGCTCGGCCGCCCGCGCGGCGTGCTCCGGACCGAAGGCGAGCTCCAGCCGCAGGCGCTCACGCTCTTCGCGCCGCACCCCCTGGACCGTCTCGGCGAACAACGCGTCGAACTCGGCCACCCGCAGCGGCTGGTCGGCGGTGGGCAGCGTGCACGCCGGAGGAGCCCATCCCTGAGCGAGGACGATGTCTTGGGTCATGCCTCGACGGTAAGCCTGTACCCAGGTACCGGATGCAACCCCCAATCCTCCACGTCACCGGATCGGGCGTGCGGTTCAGGCGCCCGGACCGCCGGTGCCGAAGAGCCGCGCAGCCGTGCGGCGCTCCGAGGGCCGGTCAGTGGCGGTGGCCGGCGTCGGGCTGCGCCGGGTCGGCGGGATGCTCGTGACCCGGCGTGAGCCGCACACACCCGGCCTGCCGGGCGTCCAGCCAGCGGGCGAACGCGCGTTCCCCCTCACGCTCCGCCAGTTCCGCGCGGATGAGCGCGCGCACGGCCTCGTACGGCTCGCGCCGCGCCGCCTCGATCCGCTCCACCACCAGCGTCCACGGACCGCCGGGGCCCTCGATCGGCCCGGCCGTCTCCCCCTCGCCTGCGGCGAAGACGGCGTCCTCCAGCGGCCCGGTCATGTCCCCTCGCCGTACGGGCCCGAACGGCCTGACCCAGCGCGTCTCGGGGGTGGTGAAACGGTCGAGGTTGCGCCGGTAGTAGTCGCGCGCGTCCTCCTCGGAGGGCGTGCTCTCCGCCGTCAGCACCCGGCACACCGCCCTCGCGGCCGGGGCCGTCGCCAGCACCGCCGCCGCGACCCCGCCGGTCCGCAGCGCGCCCGCCAGGGTGAGCACGGCCCGGGCGGCGTCCTCCGCCACACGATGCGGCGCCGGACGGCCGGAACGCGCGGGGGACGCCGAGGGCTCGGTGGGCCGGGCACGGGCCGTGGACCCGGGCGGCTCGGGCGGCTCGGCGGGCTCGGGCGACTCGGAGGGCAGGCCGAGCCGGGCCGCCTCCTGCCCGGCCAGGATCTCGGCCACCATGACCTGCACCAGCCAGCGGAGCAGGTTGCGGCCCTCGGCGGTGTCCGGGGCCGGCAGCCGGGCCGCGAGCGGCCCGCTTCGCAGCAGGCGGAGCCGGTGGTCCACCTCGGTGACCGTCATCACCCGCTCCCCCACCACCGCCGCGATCTCGGCCTCGCGGGCCGGAATGTCATGTCTCATGGCACACCGCCGCACCCTCTCCGCCACCCGCCGGACCACCCGGTCCCACGGCCCGACCGCCGCGATCTCGTCCATCGCGGACCGGAGCGCCCAGGCTCACGGCTCGACCTCGATCTCGATCGTGTCGGTGTAGTGGACCCACCCGGCACAGGCGATCTTCACGAGTGCCCACCACCGGCCGGGCCGGGTGCCGGGCGGCACCCGCACGGGGAAGCGCACCCGTGCCTCGTCCCCGGGCGGCACGACCGTGCCGCTGTTCCACTCCGGGAACATCTCGAATGTCTGCCACGGGCTGACCAGCTGAACCTGCGCCGGCATCGGCGACCGCGCGCCGGACTGCAGCCGGACCACGATCTCCGCCCGGTCAGCGGGCCGCAGCCGGAGGCCGGGAGGGTGGCCCAGGCCCTCGACCGTCACCTCCAGGCCCGGCGACCGCCGCCCTCCCTCGCCGGGCCGGGCGAGATGGAGCCGGGTCACGTCCTCGTACGCCTGGCCGCCGAACTCCGTGCCCGCCGTGAGCAGGTAGAGGCCGGGTTCGGCGCCGGGTGGCGGCGTCAGCCGCACCGGCACCGTCGCATGGCCGCCCGGCGGCAGCACGTACGGCCGGACGGCGGGCGTCACGGTCCAGCCGCCGGGGGCGGTGAGCGTCACCACGCCCTCCGCCCGGTCCTCGGTGAGGCAGGAGGCGATGGTCAGTGTGACGTCCACCGGCCCGGCGACGTCGACGTCCGGCTCGGACAAATGCACCGCGACGGGCAGGTCGCCGATGGGCGCGGGCCCGGTGTCGTTGAGCCAGTACCGCGTGAAGACCGGCTGGTGTGGTTCGACCTCCGGCACGCCGCCGGGCTCGGCGTCCCTCCCTCCAGTGCCGTCAGCCCCAGTGCTGTCAGCCCCGATGCTGTGAGTCCCGATGCTGTGAGTCCCGATGCTGTCAGCCGCAGTGCCCCCGGCCTGGCCGCCGCCCGCGGCCGCCTTTTCGGGTCTGTCGGCGGGCCCGGCGAGCAGCGGGGCGACGAGCGTGACGATCTCCATGCCGTCGAGCGTGCCGGGGGCGTCCCCGGTGACGTTCTCCAGCAGCCCGGCCCGCCGCCACGCGCCGAGCGGCAGCGTGGTGGCGATCGACAGCGGGATGGTCCCGCCGCCCGCCTCGTACACGCGGGCGGTCAGCGCTGTGACCGGGCCGGGCGTAAGGCCCTCGGCGATCGGGTTGCCGGCGGCCTTGAGCGCGGTGAGGACCAGGCCGGGGCCGGTCTCCAGGAACGACCGCGACTCAGCCGCGGGCCCGTCGGCTCCCACCGTCGCGATCAGCGGGTGGTTGACGTCGTGGCCGATCCGGACGAGCCCGGCGTCTCGCCAGTCGCCCGGGGCTGCCACCAGGCAGCATTCGAACGCGTGGGTCCAGTGCTGGAGCTGGAAGTTGGAGCCGTCGGGCGCGGTGCGGCGGGGCGGGTCGATCCACACGCCGGACGGCCAGCCCGTGCACGAGCGCATCAGCGACATGTGCAGCGCCCCCGACGGATCGACCGCGAAACCCGGAACGCCCCGATTGACGAGCCCGACGGTGTAGCCGGCCAACACGGCGTCGTCCGGCACAGCGTCGTCCGGCACAGCGTCGTCCGGCACAGCGTCGTCCGGCACAGCGTCGTCCGGCACAGCGTCGTCCGGCACAGCGTCGTCGAATACACCGTCGTCACACTCGGCACCGGTCACCACCTCCACCACGGCGTCGGCGAGGTCGGCCACCAGTTCTTCGACGGCGCCCTCGCCGCAGACCACGAGGACGGGAAGGTCTCGGGCTCCGGTGAGGTCCGCGCTCGGCACCCAGACCTTCTCCAACGGCTCGGCGGCCGGGACCCACAGCCGCGCCCGGCCCTCGGCGCCGAGCCGCGCGCGTAGCTCCGCCGCCTCCTCGTCGTCCAGCAGCGCGGCGACGAACGGGTTCTCCTCCGGCGTGCCGACGGCGATCCGCACGTCGGGCAGGTTCGAGTCGACGGCCAGGTTCCCGTACCGGGGGCCGGGGGCGGTGGAGCACGTCGAGGTGACGCCCTGCCGCACCAGCGCGACGGCCAGCTCCCTGAGCCCGACCCCGGCTCCGCCCGCCGACGCCTCCGACCCCGCCTCCGACCGCGCCTCCGATGGCGCCTCGGACGGTGCGATGATCTCGGCGACGCCGACGGCCCGCGTGCCGAGGACGCGGCCCGCGGGCGTGCGCAGCACGACGCGGGCGGTGGACGACAGCGCGAACCAGTTGTGCGCGGGGTTGTCCAGCGTCCACGGGTGCTCGGCCGAGTCGACGTCGATCAGGGCGAACCCGCGGCCGACGACGGCGCCGGCGACCTCGGCGACCGGCAGCGCCCCCGGCACGCGCACCGGCCAGCGCAGCCGCAGCAGCACGTCGGAGCCGTGGAAGTCGTCCACGTGCGTGGTGAGATCGACCCGGGGCAGCCCGTCCCAGAGGGTGATCTCCTGCGTGTACGCGACCGGCCCCGCCTTCTTCGACCCCACTTTCCCCGACACCGTGATCCGCCGGCCCGCCGGGCACTCGGCGACGGCGACCTCCGCGTGCGCTCCGGCAGAACCGGTCACCTCGCCGTTGGGCAGCAGGTGCCAGGGGCCCTCCCCGAAGCGCGGATGCGCCGGGTGCTCGTCGTAGACGAGCAGTTCGTTGCCCACCCGCCCCTCCTGCAGCAGTTCGCGGCCATCCACGACGAGGCTCGACACCGTCCCGCCGCGCTCGGGGTCGACCTCCACCGCGTGGGTGGCGTTCGCGATGCGGTTCCCCTCCCGTACGGCCCAGCCGATCGGGACGGGGTCGCCGGTCGGCGCCAGGCGGAACGTCCGGTAGCCGAGCGCGGGCACGTCGCGGGCGACGAAGACCGCGTCCACGGCGGCCAGGCTGCCGTCCGGGTGCCGCTCGGGGTGCTCCAGCAGCAGCCCCGGCGCGGGCGGGTCGAGCGCGACGCCGTACGCCCCCGGTTCGGGCAGCGTCAGCCGCACGCGCACGAGGTCGGTCCTCGGCCAGGAGGAGGGGTTCCAGACGGCGACGCCGGTCAGGCCCTCCCCCAGGCGGCGCAGCGACCCGTCGAGGACCCGCCCGCCCAGGTCGTACGCCTCCCGCCAGCCGGTCATCAGGTCCAGGTACACCTGGTCGGACTCCGAGCCGGTGACGGCGTCGTGGTGCGCGCCGTACGCGATCAGGCGCCAGGCCTTGTCGAGGGCGGCGTGCGGGTAGGGCGCGCCGAGGACGGCAGTGGCGACGGCGGCGAACTTCTCGGCGTCGGCGAGGCGCGTCTCGGCGTGCCGCTGGGCCTGCTTGGTGTCGGCGTACGACACGTCCTTGCCGGTGTAGATCGGGTTCATGTCCCGGGTCTGCGGCGTCAGCCGGACGCCCGCGGCGCGCACCGCCGCGAAGAAGTCCTTCGGCAGCCCGCAGACGAACCGGGGCGAGACGTAGCGCCGGTTCCAGTCGCGGTGGATCTCCGTGACCCACTTGTTGGGCGGGGTGTAGTCGGTGCCGACGGGCAGCAGCACGTTGCGGGTCGCCGCGACCTTCTTCAGCCGCAGGAACAGTTCGTAGACGGCGGCCTCGGCCTCCTCCAGGGACGGCGCCGAGTCCATCCACCACCCGGCGCTGTAGTGGGCGGGCATGTAGTGGGTCGGCACGCCCCGGCCCGACGGCGACAGCCACTCGAACTCCGACGGGAACTGCATCACCGACGGGTCGCCCCACCCGCCGCCGCGGAGCATCGGGCCCCACTGGTGGTACGGCCCGCGCGCCCATGAGCTGGAGGTGAGCCCGGCGTCGGCGGCGAGGCCCGGGAACTGCGGGTCGTGCCCGAACGCGTCGAGCTGCCAGGCCGTCGCCGGGTCGCCGCCGAGCACGTCGCGCTGGAAGCCGATCCCGTGGACCATGTTGCGGATCGTCGCCTCCGGGCCGGTCAGGTTGGTGTTCGGCTCGTTGTACGTCCCGCCGACGATCTCCAGCCGGCCCTCGGCCAGCAGGCGGCGCAGGTACGCCCGGTCTTCGGGGTGGGCGTTCCAGTAGGGCTTGAGGTAGTCGACCTCCGCCAGCACGAACCGGTACTCCGGCTCCCTGCGGGCCGTGTCCAGGTGGAGCCGGACGAGGTCGAAGCCCGCGTGCTGGAACTCCTGCCGGTGGGCCTGCGCGAGGCCGCCCGCCCGGTCCCAGGTGGCGGTGTAGGCGGCCTGGGTGTTCCACCAGACGGGGTCGTAGTGGAAGTGGGGGATCATCCAGACCGTCCAGCCCGGCTCGGCGACGACCAGTTCGCCGTCCGCCGCGCACCGCTCGCCGCCCGCAGCCGCCCGCACGGTGATCGGGACGCGGGCTCCCGGCACCCGCGCCGGCCCCTCCGTCTCGACGGGCACCTCCACCACCACCGGCGCGGGCCCCGGCTCCGTGGTCTCCCTGACGCCGGCCGTCCGCCGGCCGCGCGCTCCCGGGCCGCCGGCCTCGACCACCAGGGAGGATCCGTACGGCACCTCGGCGAGGGTGACGCGCACGACCTGGCGGGGGCCGCGGACGAACAGTTCGGTGGACTCGACGGCGGTGACGCGCATGCGCACCCCTAACCACGGCCTCTCAGGGCGGCCTCTGGGGGACAGGTGACGGTCGGGACATCCCCCGTCCGCGCCGGCCTCACCCCTGCCGTCCCAGCCGGTCGTCCCGCCCCGGTGGCGCCTGGCCGCGCCGCGCCGTACGCTGACCATGATCAACGACTCAGAGGCCCTGCCGAGAGGAGACCGGACGGTGTCGGTGTGCGTGGCGATCCTGCAGGCCAAGCCCGAGCACGCGGAGGAGGTGGAGGCGACGCTCCGCGACATCGTCGACGCCACCCGGGACGAGAAGGGCGCCCTGACCTTCGTGATCCACCGGCAGGGCGCGGACAGGTTCATCGTCTACGAGAAGTACGCGGACGACGCCGCGCGCGACGCCCACTTCGGCACGCCGTACGTCTCGGGATTCGTGGCCCGGTTCGGAGAGCTGCTCGTGGCCGAGCCGCAGATCGAGTTCGCCGAGGAGCTGGGCGGCTTCACCCGGTGAGGCGGGCCGCGGGCGTGAAAGTTTCCCGGCGTACGGCTGGTGGCGCGTGTCCGTAGCCGACGTTGTTTGACCCGAAAATCCCTTGATTCCTACGGTCAGCAGGAATGTGAGGGAGGACCCATGACATCCCGGCTGAGATCCCCGTGGATCATCGCGCTCGTGACGCTGCTCGCCGCGGCGCTGGGCGCCGTCCCCGCCGCCGGCCGCGGCGTCGCACGGGCGGCGGACGCTCCCTACAAGGATCCGAGCCTGCCCGTGGCCACCCGGGTGGCCGACCTGCTGTCCCGGATGTCCCTCGACGACAAGGCCGGCCAGATGACCCAGGCCGACCGGGGCGCCCTGACCACGGTGTCCGACGTGGCGGCGTACCGGCTGGGCTCGATCCTGTCCGGCGGCGGCTCGGCTCCCTCCCCCAACACCCCGTCGTCCTGGGCCGACATGTACGACAACTTCCAGCGGCAGGCGTTGTCCACCCCGCTCGGCATCCCGATGATCTACGGAATCGACGCCGTGCACGGGCACAACAACGTCGTGGGCGCGACGATCTTCCCGCACAACATCGGGCTGGGCGCGACCCGCGACCCCGACCTGGTCGAACGGGTCGGCCGGGCGACCGCCGAGGAGGTCTCCGGCACCGGCATCGACTGGACCTTCGCCCCCTGCCTGTGCGTGGCCCGCAACGACCGCTGGGGCCGCACGTACGAGTCGTTCAGCGAGGACCCCCAGCTCGTCACGCAGATGACCACGATCGTGGACGGGTTCCAGAAGGCCGGGAACGCCTCCATCCTCGCCACCGCCAAGCACTACGTGGGCGACGGCGGCACCACGGGAGGCAGGGACCAGGGCAACACCGAGCTGAGCGAGGCCGACCTGCGGGCCATCCACCTCGCGCCGTTCAAGGCGGCCGTACAGCGCGGCGTGGGCAGCGTGATGGTCAGCTACAGCAGCTGGAACGGCGCCAGGATGCACGGCAACAAGTACCTGATCACGGACGTGCTGAAGGGCGAGCTGGGCTTCAAGGGCTTCGTGGTGACCGACTGGGCGGGCATCGACCAGCTCGACGGCCAGACCGGGTTCACCGCGAACGAGATCACCACGGCGATCAACGCGGGCGTCGACATGGTGATGGTGCCGAACGACTACAAGAAGTTCATCACGCTCCTCAAGCAGGAGGTGCAGGCGGGCCGCATCCCGACGTCGCGGATCGACGACGCCAACCGGCGCATCCTGACCAAGAAGTTCGAGCTCGGGCTGTTCGAGAAGCCGCTGACCGACCGCTCCTACACCTCCACCGTGGGCAGCGCCGCGCACCGGGCCGTGGCCCGCGAGGCCGTGCGTGAGTCGCTGGTGCTGCTGAAGAACGCGGGAAACGTGCTCCCGCTGGCGAAGACCGGCGGCAAGATCTTCGTGGCCGGCAAGAGCGCCGACGACATCGGCAACCAGAGCGGCGGCTGGACGATCAGCTGGCAGGGCTCGTCCGGGAACATCACCGGCGGCACCACGATCCTCCAGGGCATCCGCGACCTCGTCGGCTCGGGCGCCCAGGTCACCTACAACCGCGACGGCAGCGGCATCGACTCGTCCTACCGCGCGGCGATCGCCGTCGTCGGCGAGACGCCGTACGCCGAGGGCCAGGGCGACCGGACGGGGTCGATGGGCCTCGACTCCACCGACCTCGCGACGTTGCAGCGGCTCAAGGCGTCGGGCGTGCCGCTGGTCGTGGTGCTCGTCTCCGGCCGCCCGCTGGACATCGCGGGCCAGATCGACCAGTGGAACGCGCTGGTGGCGGCCTGGCTGCCGGGCACCGAGGGGCGCGGCGTGGCCGACATGCTGTTCGGCGACTCCGCCCCGAGCGGGCGGCTGCCGATGACCTGGCCGCGCAGCGCCGACCAGGAGCCGATCAACGACGGGGACGGCAAGGACGCCCTGTTCAAGTACGGCTACGGGCTCGACTACACGGTCCCGCCGCCGCACTCGCCGTCGCCGTCGCCGAGCCCGTCCCCGTCCCCTTCTCCGTCCCTGTCGCCCAGCCCGTCGCCCTCGCCGAGCGTCAGCCCGTCGGCCGGCGGATGCGTGGTGACCTACCGGACGAACGACTGGGGCGGCGGATTCACCGCGGACGTCACGATCACCAACAGGTCGTCCAGCGCCGTGAACGGCTGGCGGCTCCAGTGGACGTACGCGGGGAACCAGAAGATCACCGGCTACTGGAACGCGGTCGTCACCCAGTCGGGCCAGCAGGTCACGGCGTCGAACGCCTCCTACAACGGGACGATCGGCGCGAACGGCGGCACGGCGAGCTTCGGCTTCCAGGGCACCTACAGCGGTGCCAACGCCACCCCCGCCGCGTTCACGCTGAACGGCGCGGCCTGCGCCACCGGGTGACCGGCCGCGCCGCGCCGTAGTCCGGCCGCCCGCCGCTCGGGGTCCAGGAGGAGACATCTCCCTGGGCCCCGGGCAGCAGGGCATGATCCGTCAGGCACGACCGTGTGGCGCGGCCCTCCGGGGTGCTCAGAACGTCTGCCCGAGGGCGATGCCCGCTCCCACGGTGAACAGGACGACGCCCAGCGCGAGGAAGATCCCGCCGAGCAGCGTGCCGCTCCCCGCCGCGCTGTCGATGCGGATCCTTGTGGGCTTCGCCGGGTCGTACAGCACCGGCACCTCCTCGCCGGGCCGCGCGGGCGGCGGGTTGCTCCCGTACGTGCTCTCGGCCTCGACCTGCTGGCCGTACAGGGTGACGAAGCGGACGGTCGGGTAGTAGACGGTGCCGTCGTCGGAATGGCTCGCCCGCAGCCCCACGACGAGGCCGCTGGCGCGGTGCGCCCGGCGGCGGAACTCCCGGGCGTTGACCGTGATCCCTCCGCCGATGAGGCCGAAGACGAGTCCGAGGCCGGACAGGATCAGAGTGATGAGAGCGGTTTGTGACACGCACCGGACTCTAGGACGCCATGCTTGACATCCGCTTGCACCCCTTTCGCCGGCCTTCCCGGGCACCGACCGGGGGCGGCCGGGTCAGGGGCGCAGCCGCATGAGCGCCTCGGCAACAGCGACCACGGGCTCGCCGAGGTCGAACCGGCTGAACAGGTGGATCTGCTCCCCCGCGTCGATCTCCAGCAGTTCCGTGGTCAGGCCGTACCTGCGGTTGGTGTTCACCCGGATGCGGTCGACGTCGTTCCAGGAGATCCGCTCCCTGCCGCCGAGCCCGCTGACGACCAGCCCGTCCTCCCCCGCCGTGAGCCGTACGGGTGCCACCAGGTCACGTCCGGCCAGCACGGCGAAGCCCAGGGCGGCCACACCGGCGAGGAAGAGCAGCCAGCCGTCGCCGGTGAGCGCCAGCACGGCGCACAGCACGGCGCCGGCGGCCTTCAGCGCGACGATCCCCCGGGGCACCCGCCACTCGTGCCGCGTCTCCTGAACATCCGCCATCGGGGCAGCGTAACGAATCAGGGGTCCTCTCGCCGCCCCCACCGGACACGACCCCGGGGCCCGGGGCGAGGCACGGCCCCGGGCGGGCGGCCGGGACACGACTCCGGCCCGGTCTCGGCCTCGGGCGAGGATCGACCGGCCTCGGATCGATCCGCGAGACCGGGTCCCGCGCCGGGCCACGACACGCTCCGGGCCACCCAGGGCCGATCGTGCCGGGCGGCGCGGCTCAGGGGCCTTCGTCCTCCACGTGCATCGCCTGCTCCTCGGCGGTGTATCCGCCGAAGTCCGGCCCCACGTCCTCGGCGATCATGTCCTTCTCGGTGTCCACGCCCATGCCGCCGTCGGGGTCGACGAGCCGCCCGGCCCGGCCCGGCTCGTCGGTGCCGTACCTGCCCGCCTGGACCGGGTTCACGGTGGCGTAGCCGCCGGGGTCCTCCGACCCGTATCCGCCGGCCTCGTCCCCGGTCAGCTCCTCGTACTCGTCGTACGGCCGCTCGCCGCCCTCGGCGCCCGTTTCACTGCCCGCATCAGGGCCGTCATCGGGGCCGAAGCGCACGTCGGTGTCCGGGACCTCGCGGGACAGGCGGAGGTCGAGGGACTCACCCTCGCGCATCTCGTTCGGGGTGGTGCCGTACTCGTCGAGGCCCAGGGGCCGGTCGCCGGGCAGCGGCATCTCCTGCGGGTCGGCCGCCCACTGCTGCTCGGGTGTGCCCTCCTGCAGGTCCGGAATGCCTTCATCCTCGAACCGCGACCGCGGATCGGGCTGTGGTCTGTTCTCTCTCATACCGGCCCCATGCCCCGCCGTACGGTCCTTAGGCAGGTCTCCCGGCAGTCCGCCCGGGCGGTCCGCCGGTCCGTCAGGTGACGGGCACGATCTCCGCCCGCCGCAGCTCGCCCCCGGCGATGTCGAGCAGGCCGATCGTGCCGTGCGGCTGGCGGCGGCGGTCGGTGGGCGAGCCGGGGTTGAACACCCGCACCCCGTCGCCGGTCAGGTCCATCGGGATGTGGGAGTGGCCGTAGACGACGAGATCCGCGCCGGGGAAGCGGCGCCGCATCCGGGCGGTCCGCCCGGTGGCCTGGCCGCTGTCGTGGATCATTCCCACCCGCAGGCCGCCGAGGTCGAGTTCGAGCGTCTCGGGAGCCCCCCAGCCCGCCACGTCCGGGCCGTCGTTGTTGCCCAGCACCGCGCGTACCGGCGCGTAGGCCGACAGCTCCACCAGCACCTCCGCCGTGCAGACGTCGCCGGCGTGCAGGATCAGGTCCGCCCTCCGCAGGTGCCCCGCGACGGCGGGCGGGCACGACTTCCAGCGCCGGGGAGCGTGGGTGTCCGCCAGCACGACGACCTTCATCTCTCCATCTTCACCCGCGAGAAGAGGTGCCAAGCGACGTATTCCGGGAATAGAAAGGCAGGTCCCCGACAACCCTCGGCCCGCACCCCCAATGCCGGTTCCCCGCCGGCGCCGTTCGGGAGGACATATGAGCAGGCAGATCGCCGACGGCTTCCAAGCCCCCACGCTGACCGAACTGGAGGCGCGCGTGCGCGGGCTGGAAAGCCAGGTCGCCCGCCTCACCCAGCTGGTCAAGGAGCTGTCCGGGCAGAGCGGCGACACTCGCTGAGCCGACAAGGGGCCGCGCGAAACTCCGCGGAGACCCCGGGAAACGAGGCGTCCCCGCCAGGCGGGGCCTGACGGGGACGCCGGGGTGAGTTGTGCGCCAGACGCGGTGTCACGCGCCGCGTACGGAGGCGGCACTCGCACGGACGCGGTGCTCACGCACCGCCGCACCGCCCTTCGCGCCGCGCACGGCACCGCTCGCAGCGCTGTTCGCGCCACGAACGGCGCCACTCGTAGCACCACGTTCGGCACCGCGTTCGGCACCGCTCGCGGCACCACGTGCGGCACCACTCACGGCGCCGTCCCGCGAGACCGCGCCGCGCGCCGGCTCTCCCGAGCCCTCACCGGCCGGGACGGGCGGCACCCGGCCGTAGTTCTCGCGCCCGGTGCTCGCCGCCAGCGCGCCCAGCGCGACGAGGGTCACGACCGCGATCGTCACCAACGCGCCGAGCGCGAGCACCGCCACCGCCGCCAGGGAGACCACGGCTCCCAGCAGCTCCACCATTCCGATTCCTCCAGAGGTCGACCCCGATACGGCACTCCAGTGACCGGCGGTCCAATCACCGGCCATGCGGTAGGAGCGGAAAAATTGCCGAGTATTGGTGCCTTGCCCCGTTTGGAGGGCGCTCATACCTTACTGATCGGTCACCGGGGAGCGCCCCATGGGCAGGTTGTCGAGCCTGCGCAGGATGACCCCCTCGCGTAAGGCCCACGGGCAGATCTCCAGGACCGGCAGCTCGAACAGGTCCATCGCGGCGTCCGCGACGATCGCCCCGGCGAGCAGCTGCCCGGCCCGCCCTTCGGACACGCCGGGCAGCTCCGCGCGCCGGGCCGCCGGCATCCCGGCCAGCCGGGCCGTCCACTCCACCAGGTGCTCGTGCGTCAGCGTCCGCCTGACGTACGGCCCCTCGGTCGAGGACGCCGCCCCCGCGATCCGGGCGAGCTGGCGGAACGTCTTGGAAGTCGCGACCGCGTGGTCCGGCCTGCCGTACTTGGTCACCGTTCCGACGGTCCGGGCGATCTCCGTGCGGACGTGCCGCCGCAGCGTCCGTACCTCCTCGGGGCCGGGTGGGTCGGCGGTGAACCAGTCGCGGGTGAGCCGTCCCGCGCCGAGCGGGAGCGACACCGCGACGTCCGGCTCCTCGTCGATGCCGGAGGCGATCTCCAGCGAACCGCCCCCGATGTCGGTGACCAGCAGCCGCCCCGAGGACCAGCCGAACCAGCGGCGCACGGCCAGGAAGGTCAGCCGGGCCTCGTCGTCGCCCGACAGCACCTGGACGTCCACCCTGGTCTCGGCCTTGATGCGGGCCAGCACGTCCACGCCGTTGACCGCGTCGCGCACGGCGGAGGTGGCGAAGGCCACGAGGTCCTCCACGCCCTTGTCCTCCGCGATGCGGGCGGCCTCCCGCACGAAGGCCCGCAGCCGCGCGGCCCCCTCCTCACCGAGCCTGTTCCCGTCGACGAGGTGCTCGGCCAGGCGCAGCTCCTCCTTGTGCGAGAAGGCGGGCAGTGGCCTTGCTCCCTGGTGCGCGTCCATGACCAGCAGGTGCACCGTGTTGGAACCGACGTCCAGGACTCCGAGTCGCATGCCCCGACCGTACAGCCTGCTCCCGGCCGCGCCCGCGCACGGCTGATCATTCGGTGGCGACGCCGGCGGGCACCTTTCCGATCACTCCGACCGCACCGCGTCGTGCGCGCCGGCCGTGCGCTCCGGCGGGAGGTGACGAAGGGGCGGTCCGGCCTCCTCCCCACCCGCGGCGCATCCGCCGTGAGCGGCGTGGGCCATTCCGGTTCGACCCATGTGCGGCGGGTAGTGGCACGCCGATCGGGCGACGGAGCCCGATCGGCGAGGGAGCGGCGGCATGAGCGTCAGGCAGCGGTACGGCGGCCTGTCCGGCGGCAGGCCCGGTGACCGGCTCGGCGGGACGTCGGGCGGCTGGTCGAGGGACTGGTCCGGCGGCTGGGCCAGGGGGTGGGCGGGCGGCCGCTTCGGCCGCCGCTTCGGGCGCAGGGGCAGGCGGCTGCGCGCCACGGCGAGAGAGGCGTTCGGCTGGGAGCAGCTGCGCCCGGGACAGCAGGAGGCGATGGAGCACCTGCTCGCCGGGCGGGACGTGCTGCTCGTGATGCCGACCGGCGGCGGCAAGTCCGCCGTCTACCAGGTGCCCGGCCTGCTGCTCGACGGCCCGACGATCGTCGTCTCACCGCTCATCGCCCTGCAGCGCGACCAGGTCATGAGCCTGCTCAAGGCGGGGGCCGCGGGCGCGGTGGCGGTCAACTCGGCCGGCTCCGTGGAGGCGGGCCTCGACCAGGTCACCGCCGGGAACGCCGAGTACGTGTTCCTCTCGCCCGAGCAGCTCGCCAAGCCCGAGGTGGTGGAGCGCCTGGCCGCGGCCCGGCCCTCGCTGATCGCGGTGGACGAGGCGCACTGCGTCTCCTCCTGGGGGCACGACTTCCGGCCGGAGTACCTGCGCCTGGCCAAGGTCATCGAGCGTCTGGGTCACCCTCCGGTCATCGCGATGACGGCCACCGCCGCGCCCACGGTCCGCGAGGAGATCGTCGAGTCGCTGGGCCTGACCGGGGCGCAGCAGATCGTCCGGGGTTTCGACCGCCCGAATCTCCATCTGGAGGTGCGGCGGTTCGTCGGCGAGGACGACAAGCGCACCGCCCTGGCCGACCACGCCGCCGGGCTGGAGGGGGTCGGGCTGGTCTACGTGGCGACGCGGCGGCAGGCAGAGGAGTACGCCGACCTGCTGAAGGAGCGGGGCCGCCGGGCCGAGGCCTACCACGCGGGGATGAAGACCACCGAACGCCGCAGCATCCACGAGCGGTTCCAGGGCGACGACCTGGACACCGTCGTGGCGACGTCGGCGTTCGGGATGGGGATCGACAAGCCCGACGTGCGTTACGTGCTGCACGCGGCGCCGCCCGAGTCGATCGACTCCTACTACCAGGAGATCGGGCGGGCGGGGCGGGACGGCAACCCGGCCGAGGTCGTGCTGTTCTACCGGCCCGAGGACCTCGGGTTGCGCAAGTTCTTCGCGGGCGGCCGGGCGGACGGCGACCTGATCCGGCGCGTCGCGACGCTGGTCCGCGAGCACGGCGGCGAAGTGGACGCCGCGGAGCTGCGCGAGCTGCTCGGCGTTGGAGCCGCCAAGCTCACCTCGCAGGTCAACCTGCTGGAGCGGACCGGCGCGGTCGAGGTCGCCCACGGCGGCGCGCTGCGGTACGTCCCCGGCGGCCCGCCGCCGGACGAGGCCGCCGCCCGCGCGGTGGAGCTCGACGACCTCAGGCACCGGATGGAGGACTCCCGGCTGGAGATGATGCGCGGCTACGCCGAGACGACCGGATGCCGCCGCCGTTTCCTGCTGGAGTACTTCGGGGAGCCGTACGAGCGGGCGTGCGGCGACTGCGACACCTGCCGGTCCGGGACGGTGGCCGCGCCGGCGGCCGGCGACGGCCCGTTCCCCATGCACGCGAACGTCCGGCACGCGGAGTGGGGACACGGCATCGTGATGAGCCGGGAGCAGGACCGGATCACGGTGCTGTTCGACTCGGTGGGCTACAAGACGCTGGCGCTCGGGGTCGTCGACGAGCTGCTCGAAGTGGTCTGATCCGCCCCCGGCCCGGCGGAGCGCGGCAGGGCACGGCAGGGCACGACAGGGCACGACAGGGCACGGCGCAAACATTACTTCCCGTGTCCACACCGCCACTTGCGGTGGTTTCGCCGCCTGCCGAGACTCGAAGACGGAGGCAGTGGGGGGTGGTACCGGTGCGGGAGACGATCGGCTCCGGCGAGACGTGGCCGTTCAGGTGCCTGCGCTGCCTGCTGGCCTGGGAGGTGGAGTACGTCGTCCGCCGCACCGGCGACGGGCAAGGCGGCGAGCACGGGGACAAACACGGGGACGACGTCGCGGTGTGGACCCGGGAGGGCGTCGCCGTCCAGCCGCCCTGGTCCGGGACGACCTGCCCCGGGTGCGGATGCGGCACCGTGACCACCTTTCCCACCGGCTACCTGACCCGCTGAGAGCGCCGTACGGCGGCGTCTCTAGCCGACGTGGACCTGGGGGCGGCGGGAGAGGTCGGGCTCGGCCTTGCGGATGACCTCCCGGGTGAGCGGCGGCACGTCCCCGCCGCCGAAGATCAGATAGCGCAGCAGGGCGCCGACGGGGTTGCCCTCCGCCCAGTGGAAGTACACGTGCGGCCGCTTGCCGGTCAGGTCCCGCAGGTGGAACAGGACCGCGGCGATCGTGTTGGCCACGGCGGGGCTCTCCACCTTGAGCACCTGGTAGCCGTGCCGCTCCTCCCCCGCGACGCGCAGCTCCGACTCGAACTCCGAGGCGTCGCTGAGCGTGACCTCCAGGAAGATCATGCACTCGTCCTCGGGGAGGTGGTGGTACTCGCGCGTCTCGCGGTCCTTGTCCTCGTACTCGGCCGGGTCGCGGGCGTCCGGCTCGTTGGCGATCAGCCGCAGCTCCCCGCCGACGCCCAGCACGAACCTCCTCGCCGTCTCGTCGAGCTCGACGCGGGTGGCGCGCAGCTCGGTCGACCGGGTGGCCCGCGAGATCAACGACGTCGCGACGATCGCGACGACGAACAGCAGAGCGATCTTCAGTCCGTCCGGCCGCTCCCTGATGTTCTCCACGGTCGCGTAGCACAGGACGAGCGAGATCAGGCCGTAGGCGGCCGCGGCGACCGGACGGCTCTCCCGGTAGGCGGTGATGGTCACGGCCGCCGCGGCCGAGAGGATCAGCGCCAGCACCCCGGTGGCGTACGCGCCGCCCTGGGCCTCCACCTGGGCGCCGAACAGGAGCGTGATGCCGAACGCGACAGCGGTGAACACCAGCACCAGGGGCCGTACGGCACGGGCCCAGTCGGGCGCCATGCCGTATCTGGGCAGGTAGCGGGGGACGATGTTGAGCAGCCCGGTGAGCGCCGACGCGCCCGCGAACCACAGGATCGCGATCGTGCTGAGGTCGTAGGCCGTGCCGAACCAGTCGCCCAGGAGACGATGGGCCAGGTAGGCGAGCGCACGCCCGCCGGCCTTGCCGCCCTCCCGGAACTCGGCGGCCGGGATGAGGACGGTGGTCGCGACGCTGCTGGCGAGCAGGAACACGCTCATGACCAGCGCGGCGGTCGTCAGCAGGCGGCGGGCGCCGGCGATCCGCTGCCGCAGGTCGCCGTCGATCTGCGGCATCACCGCGACGCCGGTCTCGAACCCCGACAGGCCGAGGGCCAGCTTCGGCAGCACGAGCAGCGACATGCCGACCATCGCGAGCGGGCTCGCGTGCTCGGCCGTCAGCGCGCCGTGCCAGTCCGCCACCAGGTCCGGGGCGGTGACCACCTCGCGCAGCGCGACCGCCACGACCACAGTGTTCAGCACGAGATACGTCCCCACGAGGACCACGGCCAGCCCGATGGCCTCACTGAAGCCACGCAGGAAGATCCCGCCGAGGATGGCGATCAGCACCAGCGTGATGGCGACCCGCTGCCCGGCGAGGGCCTTGGGAAAGAACGGGTTCTCGATCAGGTGCGCGGTCGCGTCCGACGCCGACAGCGTGATGGTGAACACGAACGCGGTGGCGACGAAGCCCAGCAGCACGAGCACGAGGAGCTTGCCCCACCATCTCGGCAGCAGCCGCTCCAGCATCGCGATGGACCCCATGCCGTGCGGGCTGTGCTCGGCGACCGCACGGTAGGTGGGCAGGGCGCCGAACAGGGTGAGCGCCACCAGCAACGCCGTCGCGATCGGCGACAGCGCCCCCGCCGCCAGGGCGGCGATGCCCGGCTGATAGCCGAGCGTGGAGAAGTAGTCGACTCCGGTGAGGCACATCACCTGCCACCACGGGTGGCGGCTGCCCGGCTGCCCGGCATGGGAGCCCGCCGTCCCCTGGTCGTGCTGAAGGCCCTCCAGTAACCAGGCGCGGAGCGGCCCGCTCCCGCCCTCCGTCTCCTGCCGCGCGGACGTCGCCACTCCGGCTCACCTTCTCGTCGGCCCCCGGGGATTCGGGGGCGCCGGGACAGACGATAGCGAGGCCCGTGCGCGTCCGCGCGGAGTTGTCCACAGCGGCAGCCGGCCCGGACACCGCTGTGCCGGGTCGTCCACAGGCGGACCGAGAGTGTCGGCCGGATCCGGCAGAATGAAACTCCCCGGACAGGGCCGGCCCGGGGAGGGCGAGCCCGGAAGAAGGCGGATCAGGATCGTGACGACGTCCATTCAGCGGCGGATCGCCGAAGAGCTCGGTGTGCGCGAGAGCCAGGTGGCCTCGGCCGTCGACCTGCTCGACGGCGGTGCCACCGTGCCGTTCATCGCCCGCTACCGCAAGGAGGCGACGGGCGCGCTGGACGACGCCCAGCTGCGCGCGCTGGAGGAGCGCCTGCGCTACCTGCGCGAGCTGGAGGAGCGGCGCGCGGCCATCCTCGAGTCGATCCGGTCCCAGGGCAAGCTCGACGAGGCCCTGGAAGCCCGCATCATGGAGGCCGACTCGAAGGCCCGGCTGGAGGACATCTACCTGCCCTTCAAGCCCAAGCGCCGGACCAAGGCGCAGATCGCCAGGGAGCTCGGGCTGGAGCCGCTGGCCGACGCGCTGCTCGCCGATCCCTCGCTCGACCCCCAGGCGACCGCCGGGGCGTACGTGCGCGAGGGCGTGGCCGACGCCGCCGCGGCGCTGGAGGGGGCCAGGGCGATCCTGGTCGAGCGCTTCGCCGAGGACGCCGACCTGATCGGCGACCTGCGCGAGCGCATGTGGAGCCGGGGCCGGCTGGTCTCGCAGGTCCGGGAGGACAAGCAGGAGGCGGGGGCCAAGTTCTCCGACTACTTCGACTTCTCCGAGCCGTTCACGCGGCTGCCCTCCCACCGGATCCTCGCGATGTTCCGGGGGGAGAAGGAGGAGGTCCTCACCCTCACGCTCGACCCGGAGGCCGAGGAGCCGAACGACTACGAGGCGCGGATCGCGCGGCGGTTCGGCGTCGCCGACCTGGGCCGCCCCGCCGACAGGTGGCTGCTGGACACCGTCCGCTGGGCCTGGCGGACGCGGGTCCTGGTGCACCTCGGCATCGACCTGCGCACCCGCCTGTGGCAGGCGGCCGAGGAAGAGGCCGTGCGCGTGTTCGCGGCCAACCTGCGCGACCTGCTGCTGGCCGCCCCCGCCGGGGCCCGGCCCACGATGGGCCTCGACCCCGGGCTGCGCACCGGCGTGAAGGTCGCGGTGGTCGACGGCACCGGCAAGGTCGTGGCGACCGAGACCATCTACCCGCACGAGCCCAGGCGGCAGTGGGACCAGTCGCTCGCCGTGCTCGCCCGGCTGGCGACCGAGCACAACGTGGAACTGGTGGCCATCGGCAACGGCACGGCCTCGCGGGAGACCGACAAGCTCGCCGGGGAGCTCGTCAGGCACCTGCCGCAGCTCACCAAGATCGTGGTCTCCGAGGCCGGGGCCTCGGTGTACTCCGCCTCGGCCTACGCCTCGCAGGAACTTCCCGGTCTCGACGTCTCGCTGCGCGGCGCGGTCTCGATCGCGCGGCGGCTGCAGGACCCGCTGGCCGAACTGGTCAAGATCGACCCCAAGTCGATCGGCGTCGGGCAGTACCAGCACGACGTGTCCGAGGTGAAGCTGTCGCGCTCGCTCGACGCGGTGGTGGAGGACTGCGTGAACGCGGTGGGGGTGGACGTCAACACCGCCTCCGCCCCCCTGCTGACCCGGGTCTCCGGCATCGGCGCCGGGCTCGCGGAGAACATCGTCGCCCACCGGGACGCCAACGGCCCGTTCCGCTCCCGTACGGGGCTGAAAGGGGTGCCGCGGCTCGGCCCGAAGGCGTTCGAGCAGTGCGCGGGCTTCCTCCGCATCCCCGGCGGGGACGACCCGCTCGACGCCTCCAGCGTGCACCCCGAGGCGTACCCGGTGGTGCGCCGCATCCTCGACTTCTCGAAGAGCGACCTGCGCACGCTGATCGGCAACACCTCGGCGCTCCGCACGCTGAAGCCGTCCGACTTCGTCGACGACACCTTCGGTCTGCCCACCGTCACCGACATCCTCAAAGAGCTGGAGAAGCCCGGCCGCGACCCCCGGCCCGCGTTCAAGACCGCCACGTTCAAGGAGGGCGTCGAGAAGCCGTCCGACCTGTCTCCCGGGATGATCCTGGAGGGCGTCGTCACCAACGTCGCCGCGTTCGGGGCGTTCGTGGACGTCGGCGTGCACCAGGACGGCCTCGTCCACGTGTCCGCCATGTCCAACTCGTTCGTGAAGGACCCGCGCGAGGTGGTCAAGCCCGGCGACATCGTGCGGGTCAAGGTGCTCGACGTGGATCTCCAGCGCAAGCGCATCTCCCTGACGCTGCGCCTGGACGACGAGACGGCGGGCAACGGCCGCAGGGGCGGCCCCGGCGGCGAGTCCCGCGACGGCTCACGCGACGACCGGCCGAACGGCCGCCGCGGTCAGGGCGGGCAGAACCAGTCCCGCCAGGGCCAGCCCCGTCAGGGCCAGTCCCGCCAGGGCGGCGGCCGAGGTGGGTCGGGCCAGGGTGGAGGCCGGGGCGGGGCAGCGGCCGGCGGAGCCATGGCCGAGGCCCTCCGGCGGGCCGGTCTCGGCGACTCCGGCGGCGACCGCCGCTCCCGCTGAACGCGGACCCTCCCGCCCGGACCGGGCGGGAGGGGTGACGGTCACGTACGTTCTGGCTTCCAGGGTGCCCGTCAAGCACGTGGTGGGACAGAACTGTCGATCATGGGACTGGACAGGCCCGTCGCGGGTGGCGAGCGGCCGGGCCGTTCCGCCGGGTGCGGGCGGTCGCCGGCGGGGAAACCGGCCGGCGGCCGGGGGCTGTCGCGGCTCGCGGGCCCCGGCGACGGAAGAAGCCCCGCGAGGCCGTGGCCTCGTGGGGCACAGGGTCGATCAGGGCCGGTGGATCAAAGCGCGCTGATCAGGGCCGGTCGATCAGGGTCGATGGACGGTCATCGGGTCACTGCTGCTGTTGCTGCTGCTGTTGCTGTCCGCCGCCTCCCTGCTGCTGTTGCTGTTGTTGCTGCTGATGGTGATGCCGACCGTGATGATGGTGGCGTCCGTGATGATGGTGCCGTCCGTGATGATGGTGCCGTCCGTGATGATGGCGATGGTGGTGACGCCTGCGGCAACCGCCGCCCGGGCAGTCCCCCGTGGTCGACGGCTGGACGACCTGCTCGACGGTCCCTGCGGCGCTGGCGGTCGGCGTGTGCATCGAGACAGGGACGACGAGGGCCGAGGCCGTGATGACGACAGTGGCCAGTGCTTGTTTGATCATGGGTATCACTCCGGACGGTCGGGCGGACCACGTCCGCGTTCACGGAAGTCGAATGGACCCATCGACCCTCGGATACGACCCTGCTTCTCACGGTAGGGACATCAAACGCCTCAGTCGCCCAGCGCGGGGCAAACAAGTACTTTCGCCATCACAGATAACAGCCGTCCCCGGTGAGCAGATCCTCCAGGACGACGGCCAGGGCGGCGACGCCGGAGAGGCAGTCGGACTCCTCCGCGTGCTCACGCGGCGAGTGGGAGACGCCGGTGGGGTTGCGGACGAACAACAGCGCGGCCGGGACCTCGGCGGAGAGGATGCCCGAGTCGTGTCCCGCGCCCGTGGGCAGCGTGGGCACGCCGCCGAGGACGCGGACGGCACGCTCGCGCAGCGCTCCGTCGAACGTCACGACCGGGGTGTAGGACTCCCGGGTCACCTCGGCCCCCGCCGCCGCCCGCGCCGTCTCCTCGACGAGCCGGTCCAGGACATCCGGGTCGGGCGCCCGGCCGTCGAGCCAGGCCGTCACCCGCGAGGGGATGGCGTTCGTTCCGTTGGGCTCCACCCTGACCCGGCCGAAGGTGGCCAGGGCTCCCAGGCGCCCGGCCTCGGCGCGAGCCGCCAGCACGGCCGCCGCGTAGGACGGCATGGGATCACGCCGGTCCTCCATCCTGGTGGTCCCCGCGTGGTTGGCCTCGCCGCGGAAGTCGAAGCGCCAGCGCCCGTGCGGCCAGATGGCGGAGGCGACGCCCACCCGGTGCGGGGTGCCGGCGAGGTGACGGCCCTGCTCCACGTGCAGCTCCACGAACACGCCGACGCGGGCGAGGCGCTCGTCGTCGCGCCCCACTGCCTCCGGATCGCGCCCGGCCCGCTCCATGGCCGCCGCGAGGGAGACGCCGTCCGCGTCGCGCAGCGCCAGGGCGGCATCCGGCGCGACGGCCCCGGTCATCAGCCGCGATCCCAGGCAGGCCAGGCCGAACCGGGCGCCCTCCTCCTCGGTGAAGTTCACCAGTGCCAGCGGCCGCCGCGGACGAAGGCCGCGGGCCCGCAGTGCGTCGAGCGCCGCGAAGGCCCCCACCACCCCCAGCGGGCCGTCGTACGCTCCGCCGTCGGGCACCGAGTCGAGGTGCGACCCGGTGACCACGGCGTCTCCCGCCGCCGGGTCGCCCAGCCAGGCCCACTGGTTGCCGTTGCGGTCGGTCTCGTACGCCAGCCCTCGCGCCCGGGCCTGCCCGGCGAACCAGGCACGGCAGTCGGCGTCGGCCGCCGTCCACCCGTGCCGGCGGTAGCCACCGGTCTCGGCGTCCAACCCGATGGGCAGCAGGTCACGCCACATCGCGCGGAACCCGTCCCCGGCCTCCTCCGCGATCTCCGCCTGCCATGCCTCCTGCCCTCCGTGCCGCCATGCGGGGTCGTCGACGCCGCCCGGGCCCGCGGCTTGGTCAGGCGCGGGCATCGGGGTGCTCCGTCTCCGCCATCGGGACCCGCACGCCGCGCTCACGCGCGACCTCCGCGGCCCGGTCGTACCCGGCGTCCACGTGCCGGATCACCCCCATGCCGGGGTCGTTGGTCAGCACCCGCCGGATCTTCTCCCCGGCCAGCGGCGTGCCGTCGGCGACGGTGACCTGCCCGGCGTGGATGGAACGGCCGATGCCGACCCCGCCGCCGTGGTGGATCGACACCCAGGACGCGCCCGAGGCCACGTTGACCATGGCGTTCAGCAGCGGCCAGTCGGCGATCGCGTCGGAGCCGTCCAGCATCCCCTCCGTCTCCCGGTACGGCGAGGCGACCGACCCGCAGTCGAGGTGGTCGCGGCCGATGACAAGGGGAGCCGAAACCTTTCCGGAGGCGACGAGGTCGTTGAAGCGCTCCCCCGCGCGGTCGCGCTCGCCGTACCCCAGCCAGCAGATGCGCGCGGGCAGGCCCTGGTAGCGCACCCGCTCCCCCGCCATCCGGATCCACCGCGCCAGTGGTTCGTTGTCCGGGAAAAGATCGAGGACCGCGCGGTCGGTCGCGGCGATGTCGGCCGGGTCGCCGGACAGCGCCGCCCAGCGGAACGGGCCCTTTCCCTCGCAGAACAACGGCCGGATGTAGGCGGGCACGAACCCGGGGAAGTCGAACGCCCGCGCGTACCCGGCGAGGCTCGCCTCCCCCCTGATCGAGTTGCCGTAGTCGAACACCTCCGCGCCGGCGTCCTGGAAGCCGACCATCGCCTCGACGTGCCGGGCCATCGACTCCCGGGCCCGCCGGGTGAAGCCCTCGGGGTCTTTCCGCGCCAGCGCCGCCATGTCCTCGAACGCGACGCCCAGCGGCAGGTACGCCAGGGGGTCGTGGGCGCTGGTCTGGTCGGTGACGACGTCGATCTCCGCGCCGCGCGCCAGCAGGGCGGGCACGGCCTCGGCCGCGTTGGCCACCACGCCGATCGACAGCGGGCGCCGCGCGTCCCTGGCCTCGTACGCCAGGCGCAGCGCCTCGTCCAGGCCGTCGGCGCGCACGTCCAGGTAGCCGTGGCCGATCCGGCGCTCGACGCCGCGCGGGTCGCAGTCGACGCAGACGGCCACGCCGCCGTTCATGGTCACCGCCAGCGGCTGCGCGCCGCCCATACCGCCCAGCCCGGCGGTGAGTGTGATCGTCCCCGCGAGGCTGCCGCCGAACCTCTTGGCCGCGACCGCGGCGAACGTCTCGTACGTGCCCTGCAGGATCCCCTGGGTGCCGATGTAGATCCACGAACCGGCGGTCATCTGGCCGTACATCGTGAGCCCGAGCTGTTCCAGCCGCCGGAACTCGGGCCACGTCGCCCAGTCGCCGACCAGGTTGGAGTTGGCGATGAGCACCCGGGGAGCCCACTCGTGGGTGGTCATCACCCCGACGGGTCGGCCCGACTGCACCAGCAGCGTCTCGTCGGCGCGCAGAGCGGTGAGCTCCCGCACGATCGCGTCGAAGGAGGGCCAGTCGCGGGCCGCCTTACCACTGCCGCCGTAGACGACGAGCCGGTCCGGATGCTCGGCGACCTCGGGGTCGAGGTTGTTCATCAGCATCCGCAGGGCCGCCTCCTGCGGCCAGCCGCGCGCGTTCAGGGTGGCGCCGCGGGGAGCCCGGACGGGGCCACGGCCGGCCACCGGATCGGGGGCCGGATCGGGGGCCGGATCGGGGGCCGGAGTGAAGGTCCGGCCTGTGGTCCGGGGCGAGGTGCTGTGGTCGTCGGTCACGAGTGCTCCTTCCGCCTGCGCGCCGGCCTCGCCTGTCCTGTCCGGCGTGTCCGGTCTCACGCTCTCGGTCCTCCCTACCCTGCCCCGTTCCCCTTGTTGTGCGGTGAGCGGGACAGCGCGAAACACAACGGGGGAAACATTCCAAGGCCGGCCGCTTCGGCCGACGCCCGCTCGCGCGGCCGGTCACGTCTCTGCGGCGGACCGGTCCGTACGGTCTCGATCACGGAGTGGTCGTCCACAGACGGGAGACGCGGTGCGCGCGCGGGCGCCGGAATTGCCTAGGCTGATCGGCAGAACCCAGCAAGGAGATTGCCGTTGAAGACCGGTGGACAGAAGAACGGTGCGTGGGGCCGTCGTGTGGGCCTGCTCGCGGGAGCGGCGGCCCTGGCGGCCGTCGGATGGACGTTGCGGGAGGTTCCCGCCGCGCTGGGGGCTCGACCGTCGGGCGAGCGGGCTCAGCGGGTGCGCCGCTCCAAGCAGTTCCGCGACGGCGCGTTCCGCAACACGGCGCCCACGTCGATCCTCCCGCCCGGGACGTCCCGGCAGGTCGTGCGTGACCTGCTGTTCGGCAAGGCCCCGCGCAAGCCCCGGCTGCCGGTCCCCCTGGTGACCCCGAGCGCGTCCGCCGGAGGCGACCTCGACGCGATCTGGTACGGCCACTCCTCGGCTCTGATCGAGATCGAGGGCCGGCGGGTGCTGCTCGACCCGGTATGGAGCGAGCGCTGCTCACCGGCGTCGTTCACCGGGCCCCGTCGCCTGCATCCTCCGCCGGTGCCGGTGTACGAACTGCCCGAACTCGACGCGATCGTCATCTCGCACGACCACTACGACCATCTCGACATGGCCACGGTGCGCCTGCTGACCCGGACGCAGAGCGCGCCGTTCCTCGTGCCGCTGGGCGTGGGCGCCCACCTGGAGCGGTGGAAGGTGCCGGCGTCGCGGATCGTCGAGCTGGACTGGGACGAGGAGACCACGGTGTCCGGCATCCGGTTCGTCGCGACCGCCGGGCGCCATTTCTCGGGCCGCGCCTTCCGCCGCGACCAGACCCTCTGGGCGTCGTGGGTCATCGCGGGCGAGCGCAGGAAGGTCTTCTACACCGGTGACTCCGGTTACTTCGACGGGTACGCCGCGATCGGCGCGGCGCACGGGCCCTTCGACCTCTCGGTGGTCCAGATCGGCGCCTACAGCAAGGGCTGGCCGGACATCCACATGACGCCAGAGGAGGCCGTCCTCACCCACCTGGACGTGCGCGCCCGGGTGCTGCTGCCGGTGCACTGGGGCACCTTCTCCCTCGCCCCGCACGCGTGGAGCGAGCCGATCGACCAGTTGTGGCGGGAGGCGAAGGAGCGCGACGTGCGGCTGGTGGTCCCTCGACCGGGCGAGCGGGTCTCCGTCGACGACCCGCCGGCGGTCGACGGGTGGTGGCAGACGATCGTGTGAGGGCCGCGCCCCGCGGCCGACCGCCCACCGCCTACCACCCCTCCCCGGTAGCCCTGCCCACCGCCCCGGTCCCCCGTCTCGGGGCACCGTCCCTGCCCGGCGGCCCCGCCCGCCGGCCGCAGGGCGGGCGCGGGCGGGCGGTGTGGGAGGCACAGCTCAATGGCAGGCGCTGCTCAGTGGCAGGCGCTGGTCAGTGGCAGGCGCTGGTCAGTGGCAGGCGCTGCCCAGTGGCAGGCGCAGCTCAGCGGAGAGGGGCGGCGTGGCGCGTGATGGTCACGGGGCGGTTCAGAGCGTCGGCGAGGGCCGGATACATGGTGAACCGCTCGGTGAGACCGAGCATCCCGAACAGATGCCGCAGGTGATCGCTGAGACCGCACACGGCCCCGTCGCCGCCCTCCGGAGGCGTCCGGACGCAGGCGTCGATGAGCACTCTCATGCCCGCGCTGTCGATGAAGCGCAGCTTCTCGAGGTCGAACAGGATGCGCGTCGCGGGCCGGGCCAGCAGGGGGGCCACGTGGCCCCGCAGCCTGGACACGGTGAGTACGTCGAGTTCCCCGCTCAGTGTGACCACGGTGAACGGTGGCGACTGCGTCACCGTGACCTGGAAGTCGTGCAAGGGTCCCACCTCCGTCGGAGTGACGACCCTCAGGAGAACCTTCGGGACTCGCTCATATTACGCTTTGTAGGCGATTAATCCCATATGACCGTTCCGATCGCGGCCCTCGTTTCACACCTGCCTTCAGGGTAGTCCCCATCCATGGCTGCACGGGCAATGGTGGTCGTCTGCCTCGCACTGATCACCGCGGGCTGCGCGTCCGCCGAGAGGGACCCGGTCGTCTCGACGGCCGAGCGGTTCCTGTCCGCCGCCGGGCAGGGCCAGGGCGGGCCGGCCTGCAGGCTCCTGGCGCCGAAGGCCGCGCGGTCCCTGGACGACTGTGAGAAGCAGATCGTCTCCGTCGGCCTGCGGCCCGCCGCCGTACGCGAGGTCGACGTCTGGGGTGACGAGGCGCGGGTGCGGCTGGACGGCGACACCCTACCCCGTCACGTGGCTCCAGTACGTCACCTCCTCGACCTTCGCCGTGGACGTGGCCGAGAACCGGCAGTCGGAGTATCTGCAGTTCCTCCTCTACATCCTCATCACCGTGTGGCTGATCCAGCGCGGCTCGCCGGAGTCGAAGAAGAGGGGCGAGGAGGGCCTGGAGTCCGACGCCGAGCAGAAGGTCGGCCGGTTCGCCGGCGCCGGGTCCCCCGCGTGGGCGGCGGCGGACGGATGGCGCCGGACGCTCTTCAGCCACTCCCTCGGCCTCGCGATGGGCCTGATCTTCCTGCTGTCCTGGCTGGCCCAGTCGGTCGCCGGGCTCGCCGCGTACGACGAGGAGCGACTGGCCCGGCTGGAGGACCCGGTGGGCTGGGGCGGGTACGTCATGTCGGCCGAGTTCTGGAACCGCACGCTGCAGAACTGGCAGTCGGAGTTCCTGGCCGTCGCCTCGATGGTCCTGCTGGCGATCTTCCTTCGCGAGCGCGGCTCCACGCAGTCGAAGAAGGTCGGCGACCCGCACTCCGCGCCGGCGTCGTCCGGCTGATCCCCCACGCCACCGGATGCCAATCTCGGTCAAAAGCTCCAAATAGCCACGTTTGTCGCATTCCATGGCCTGGGTACGCCCAGCGCGAATCGTGGGGAGGAGCACCGAGATGACGTTCAATCCACTGCGTGAGCGCGGAATCCCGCTGGACCGGCAGGTGCGGAACTGGCGTGAGCTGGACGTCACGCCGATCGACCCCGACCATGCCGACCCCTACACGCGGTGCCGGATCATCACGATGAACGGCATCGAGATCGAATCGATCATGTTCAGCCACCACTTCGCCCGCCGCTGCCCGGACCTCGGCGTCCGGCAGCGCCTCGCGGAGGTGCGCTACGTCGAGCAGCAGCAGCAGAAGGCGGTCAACTGGCTGCTGCCGGGGCTCGCCTCGGTGCTGGAGACGACGATCGCCTACGAGCAGGTCGCGGTGGACCTGACGGCGTGGGTGGCGCGGATGGAGCCCGACCCCTACCTCAGGAAGGCCTACGAGTTCGGCGTGCTGGAGGACTTCGACCACCTGTACCGGTACGCCAACCTGTACGAGATGATCGAGCACCGTAAGGCCGAGAAGATCGTCGACCAGCTGACCGAGGTCATGCCGGGCCGGCCGACGAAGATGCACCACCGCCACCCCGTCGACAACGTCCGCGAGCACTACGACCGGGAGAAGGCGAAGCCGGTCTCGAAGCTGCACGCGCTGACGATCATGTCCGCCGAGCAGCAGACGATGAACTTCTACATGAACGTCGGCCCGACGTACATGGAGCCGATCGCGCGGCAGCTGTACCAGGAGATCGGACTCATCGAGGAGGAGCACGTCACCCACTACGAGTCGCTGCTCGACCCGCGGGAGACGTGGTGGGAGCAGTGGCTCAACCACGAGTACAACGAGTGCTACCTGTACCACTCGTTCATGGAGACCGAGTCGGACCCCAAGGTGAAGGCGATCTGGGAACTGCACCTGAACATGGAGCTGGAACACCTGCGGATCGCCGCGGAGCTGTTCCGCGAGCACGACGGCCGGGACCCGGAGCAGGTGCTGGCCCCCACGCTGCCCACGCCGGTCACCTTCGAGCCGAACAAGGGCTACCTGCGCGAGCTCATCTCCACGCAGATCGACCACACGACCCTGGGCACCGGTTATGTCCAGGAGGCCCACGAACGGTTCCAGCGCTGGCAGGAGCAGGTCCACGACGACGTCGAGCCGGCCAGCGAGCGGGTCATCGACGACAACCGCGCCAGGTCGGGCGAGGAGTACCGCCTGGAGATCGAGGGCGGGCACCCTCTCTACAGCCTGCGCTCCCACTGACAGGGCGCCCGGCCCGGGTCGGCACGCACCGCGTACGGACCCGGGCCGGGCCGCCGTCAGCCCTTCCGGCCCAGCGCCTGGCGGATCAGGTCGCGGGCCCGGTCGACGATCGCCGCGGGCGGGCCGAACAGCAGGTTCCTCGTCATCGACTCCACCCCGGGGTGCGATCGTGTGGGGGCCATCGCCAGCGCCGCCCGCACTCCCAGGGTCATCGCACGCCGTTCGGCCGCCGTCGTCTCGGCGCGGAGCCGGGTGAACTCGTAACGCTCCTCGGCCCGCGCGTGCGCGAGCACGGCCGTACGCAGCCTGTCGAGGTTGGGCATGAACTCGGAGTGCTCGGGGCCCAGGTCGTCCAGCATGGCCAGCATGCGTTTGGCCTCGTGTTCCTCCTTGAGCCGGTCGGCGACGATCTCTCCTCCCCCGTCGACCCGCAGCCGGGTGTAGGGGTGGACGATCTCCTCCTCCGCCGTCTCGTGCACGGCCAGCATCCGCACCAGCCGCCGGAAGGGCTCGTGACGCTCGCCGGGCGCCGCCCGCTCCACCTCCTCGAACATGTCCCTGATCACGGCGTGCTGGTGGACGAGGAGGTCGACGACGTCGCCCTCCTTCATCAGTTCGGGCACCGGGTACACGTCGGTCATGTACCTCTCCCCTCGGATGCGGCGTCCGGCCTCCCGGAAGAGGCCGGACGCCGGGACGAACGGGACCGTAAGCCGTCCCGCACCACGGCGGGCACTCAGCTACTTACCCTTTTCGGTCACCGTCCGTCACCAAGGGCTTCGTTCAGCAGCCGACGGGGCTGGAGCCGAGAGCCACGTCGTCGTACCAGAGCGTGTCCGAGTCGCTGCCGTAGCTCTCCCAGCCCAGGCGGAAGGTCGTGGGCCGCGGCGCCGTGGTGCGCCGCAGCCACTGGGCGTCCACGTTCTGGGTGGGGGTGCCGTCCACCCGCAGGCCGGCGATCTCCTGGTCGTCCAGGTACGTACGCATCGCCTGCTGGCTGGTGTCGATCTGGAAGCGCAGGCAGACCCAGCGGTTGGTGGGCAGCGGGGCGCTCAGCGCGATGCCGGCCGGGCTCTGCTCGGGCAGTGTGGCGTCGTCGGACTCCCGGTTCCACTGGAGCGCGTTGCCCTGGCCGCCGATCCGCAGGTCCTTGCCGCCGTCCCGGGAGTCCGCCATCGTGATCATGGTGACGTGGTTGGCCGGGAGCGCGGTCGTGTGCCGCACCCACATCCGGCCGTACACCACGGGCCCGATCGCCGAGACGTTCTTGGTGGTCCCGACGAACATGTGGTTGCAGTAGTTGCCGCCGCCGTTGACCCGCAGGGACTTGCCGCCGCTGTGCGCGGTGGAGGTGTCGATCGTGGCGGTGCCGCTGCCCGAGCAGTTCGGCGTGCTGACCTGCCATTCACCCGACGGCGCGCCCGACTGGTCCTCGAACCCCGAGCAGACCACCAGGCCGCTTCCGGAGCAGCCGGTCGAAGGCGTCGTCGAGGGCGACGGGGACGGAGACGGCGACGGTGACGCGGACGGGGAGGCCGACGGAGACGGCGAGGGAGAGGGAGAGGGCGACGGCGAAGGAGACGGCGAGGGGGACGCCGACGGAGACGCCGAAGGAGACGGGGACGGCGAGGGCGACGGCGAGGACGTGCCTCCGCACGGCACGCCGTTCAGGTAGTAGTCGGACGGCGGTGTGAGGCTGCCCGACCAGGTGCCCTGGAAGCCGAAGTCCGCCGTGGCGCCCGTGGCCAGCGACCCGTTGTAGGAGGCGTTGGTGGCGGTCACCGTCGTGCCCGACTGGCTGACCTGCGCGCTCCAGGCGTTGGTGATCTGCTGGCTGGTGCCCGCCGTCCAGCGCAGCGTCCACGAGCTCACCGCGGAGCCGAGGTTGGTGAGCCGCACCGAGGCGGTGAAGCCGCCCTGCCACTGGTTGACCGTGTAGTCCACCTTGCAGACCGGGGCCGCGGAGGCGACGGTGGGCACCAGCACGACCACGAGCCCGGCCACCAGCGCGGCCAGGGCCGCGACCAGGCGCGCCGCCGGGGAGCCGGGCAGGCCGCGACCGGCGCGCGCACCCCTCCGGATGCCCGCACGCCGGTCACCGGGTGCGGGACGGAACTGCTTCATGCGTACCTCGCTTCCTGCGCATCTGTCATGTGGCGCTTGGCGCGGCCGCGTCGGCCCGCCTCGCCCGGATCGGCGGATCAGCCCGGATCGGACCGGGCCGGCCGGAGGCGGCGGCAGGGCGGACGCCGCGCGTGCGCGACGACGGGAGCGGCGCCGGCCGGCCTGGCCGGGCGCACGGGTCGCGACGCTGCGGCCCCGGACGCAGATGTTTTCTCCCGGTCGCACGGCAGGTCAACGGACGCCGCCGCGCCCCCGCCGCTCCGCCCCGGGCCACGCGTCCGGCGACGGCGTACGGCCCAGCTCACGGGCGCGGCGGCGGCCGGAGGCGGCCCGGCCGGGGCGGTGGCCGAACTGAATCTTTCACCATGCCGTCATGTGACGAAGGCCGCCGTACCCTGCGCCTGTGCCCCATCCGGCCGGTCGCGGCCCAGCGGCTGCCCACCGGGCGCCGGCTCTCGTAGTCTTCGCTCTGACACGCTCGAAAACAAAGGACATCCCCCAATGACAGATGCAGGGCCCTGGGTCGTCGTCGGGCTCGACAACGGCGGGACAAGCAACAACGCGACCGTCCTCGACGCCTCCGGACGTTTCCTCGTGGACCGCATGGTCGAGACCCCGAGCCTCGTGCGGGAGGGCCCCGAGGTCGCGGTCGAGCAGCTCCTCCTCGCCCTCGGCAACGTGCTG
Source organism: Microbispora sp. H10670 (assembly GCF_014161385.1). Lineage (NCBI taxonomy): Bacteria > Bacillati > Actinomycetota > Actinomycetes > Streptosporangiales > Streptosporangiaceae > Microbispora > Microbispora sp. H10670. The sequence continues at coordinate 264,246 of NZ_JABBWW010000002.1, forward strand.
GAGCTGACCGGCACGCCCCGGTCCACGGTGCGCGCGGTGGGCCTCGACACCCCCGGCCCGGCCAGCGCCGGCGGCGTGATCTCCTCCAAGGGCGCGACGAACTTCGTCGACCCCGGCTGGTTCGGCTTCGACTTCCGCGCCGCCCTGGAGGCCCGGCTGGGGCTGCCGGTCGTCTACAACAACGACGGCAACGCGGCGGCGCTCTACTCCCACCACGTGCGCTTCGGCGGGGACGCCTGGCAGCGCTCGTCCGTCTCCGCGATCGTCGGCACGGGTCTCGGCGGCGGCGTGATCCAGTCGGGGCACGTCGTGAAGGGCGCCGCCGGGATGGCCGGCGAGCTCGGGCACGTCCACATCCCCATGCAGGGCCTGCTGGAGGAGGACCAGCCGCTGCCGGAGTGCAACTGCGGCTTCACCGGGGACGCCGAGAGCGTCGCCTCGCTGACCGGCATCCAGAAGAACCTGCTGCCCTACTGGCTGACCCGCTTCCCCGGCCACGAGCTCACCGGGGTCGAACCCGTCGCGAAGGCGGCCCGGCTGCTGCGCGGGTACGCCGAGAACGGCGACGCGCTGGCTCTCAAGGTCTTCGAACAGCAGGCGATGGCCATCGGCAGGCTGTTCACCGTCGCGGCCAACTTCACCGACCCCGACGCGTACTTCCTCGGCGGCGGGGTGGTCGAGGCGGCCCCGCACTTCCGCGAGTGGTTCCTGGAGAAGGTCCGCGAGCACACGCTGCTGCGGGAGGAGCAGCGGCAGGTGGCAACGATCACACTGGTGGAGGACCTCGACATGGCCGGAGCCCGGGGCGCCGCCCTGGCCGCGCTCTCCGAGATAGTCGGCCGCTGACACCTGTTCACGATCGGGCCGGGCCGCGGCGGGCACACCGGCGTCGCGGGCCGGGCGCCGTTCAGCTCGTGACGATGCCGTGCAGGAGCAGGTCGATGAGCCTTGTGGCGAGGGCGGGTTCCTGCTCGGCACCCGCCATGTAGCTGATGCCGCCGAGCGCCATCAGGACGTCCTGGGGCTTCGCCTGTTCCCGCACGGCCCCGTGGCTCCTCCCGGCGGCGAGAAGGCGATCCACTGCTTCGGCGAGGTCGGCGCGGGTCTGCAGCCGCTCGCTGTCGTCGGTCAGCACCACACGGAGGGCGTCGGCCATGCCGTGCTTGGTGGCCATGAAGTCGATGAAGCGCTCCATCCAGGCACGTAGCGCGTCCACCGGGGGCAGCGAGGCCGCGAGCTCGGGCGCCGCCTCGCACAGGAGCCGCACCTCATGCCGGTGCACCGCCTCGATCAGCAGTTCCTTGGACGGGAACCGGCGGTAGAGCGTGCCCACACCCACGCCGGCCTCGCGGGCGACGTCCTTGACCGAGGCGTCGGCTCCATCGCGGGCCAGGACGACTGCCGCGGCCCTGAGCAGACGGTCTTCGTTGCGCTTCGCGTCGGCCCGCAGCGGCCGGTGCCGCCGTACGGAGCCGTCCTCGCCATCGTCGGCCAATCCCCGCCCTTTCTCTCCCAGCTTGTATCCGGAACTGGTTCCGGTTATAGTTCCAACCGGAACCGGTTCCGGATAAGAGGCTACCGCGGCTCCGGGCTTCTCCGCGAGTGATCGGGCCGTCCGCCGCCGGACGCCATGGGCCGCTCCCCACCCCCGCCGACGCGGGGGAGCTCCGGCAGACCCGAGCAGGAAGCACTTTCCACAGCAGGCGGCACGGCGCCGACACACCCGCCGGGCCCTTCGAGGTCCGCAGCCGCGGACGGCCACAGCCCAGGGGCCCGCGAAGGCCACGACCACGACGACATCGGAGGAGAACACCATGACCGGACGACTGCGGAACACCGTGGCGCTGGTGACCGGCGCCGGCAGCGGCATCGGCGAGGCGACCACCCGCGGCCTCGCCGCGGAGGGCGCGGCGGTCGCCGTCCTCGGGCGGCGGCGCGGCAGGCTGGAGGAGGTCGCGGACAAGGTCCGGGCCGACGGCGGCACCGCCCTCGTCGTGCAGGCCGACATCACCGACCGGCGGCAGGCCGCGGCGGCGGTGGAAAGCGTGGTGACCGAGCTCGGCCGCCTGGACACGCTCGTCAACAACGCCGGTTTCATGGGCATGGGGCAGGCCGCGGAATCCCCGCTCGAGGAGTGGGATCACATGCTCGCGGTCAACGTCCAGGGCCTGCTGTACACCACCCATGCCGCCCTGCCGCACCTCCTCCGTGCCGCGGGGGACTCCCCGCGGAAGGTTGCGGACCTGGTCAACATCAGTTCCACGGGGGGCAGGGTCGCCCGGCCCGGGACGGCCGTCTACAACCTGACGAAGTTCGGCGTCAACGGGTTCACCGAGGCCCTGCGGCAGGAGGTCGTGCGGAAGGGCCTCCGGGTGAGCGTGGTCGAGCCCGGCACGGTGGACACCGAGCTGAGCTCCCACCTCCGCGACGGCGTGCGGCAGGCCGTGGAGCGCCAGATCGAGAACATGGAGTTGCTGCGTCCGGAGGACATCGCCGACGCGGTCTCCTACATCGTCACCCGGGACCGTCGAGTCGCCGTCAACGAGATCCTCGTGCGCGCCGGCGAGCAGACCTGGTGACGGGGCCGCGACCCGCGGCCGCACCGAACCGCAAGATCACTGTCCGTGTCATGCCCGCCGTCCTCGCGCGTGGGGCGTACGGAGACGAAAGCAACGGCAAAAGTGGGCAAATTGTCGCTATCAACACCAGCAACCCCAGTAGGCACGATAGAGGATGGAAAGGTCATTTTCGTAGTGACGTTCCCGCGGGCCATCCGCGATCGGAGACATTTCGTCACGGAGAACCATCGGGAAGGATCACGGAGGAGGATCCATGACCACGACCGAGGCGACACCGGGCCCGACGGCCGGAGGCACGACGACCACCCGGGCCCGGACATCCCGTGCCCGTACGACGCCCACGCCGCCCGCACCCGCACCCGCGCCGCCTGCACCCGCCCCGTCCATGGGCCCGGGGGCCGAGGAGGCGCACCCGCCGCGACTGGACCTGGACCTGCCGTTCATGCGCCTCCAGCTTCGCGCGCCCGAGATGCACCTGCCGCACGTCGGCATGCCGCACATCAGCGGACGGGAGGTCGGGCACGCCATGGACGTCGCCCGGACCTTCCTGCCGCCTCCAGAGCGGATCATGTACTACGGCGGTCTCGGCGCGCTCGCGGTCCTCGGCATCCTGGAGTGGCCGGTGGCGGCGGCCATCGGCGCGGGGACCATGATCGCCCAGCGGGCCAGGTCGCGCGAGCAGCGCTGGTCACCGCTCGGCGGACCGCAGCAGAAGGACACCCGGGGAGCGGCCACGCCCATGCCCACACCCGGGGCGACCACGCCGGGAATGCCCGGCGCGGGCGCCATGGAGACCACGCCGGAAGCCGCCAAGCAGGTCACGGGAAGGCGGGCCGCGGCGAAGGGCGAGACGAAGGCACCGGCCGCCGGCGCCGCCCGGCGCGCCAGGACCACCACCAAGTAGCCGCCGCCAGGGGCGCCGCCCGCAGAGGGCTCACACAGGGCCCACACAGGGCCCACACAGGGCCCACACAGGGCCCACACAGGGCCCACACAGGGCCCACACAGGGCTCACAGGGCTCACAGGGCTCACACAGGGCTCACAGGGCTCACAGGGCTCATCACACAGAGCCGGCCGAGGAGCCCGTCCAGGACCAACCGCCACGGACAGGACGCCACGGACGGGGCGGCACGGCCGGCAGACGCCGCACGGGCACGACCGACAGGTGCCCGTGCGGCCGCACCCTGGGCGCGTGATCAGGGAAGTATCCGGAACGGTCACCCGCTGTTCACCAAACGGTAACCTTAACTACGCCCGCTTGGGAGGTTTATGCGTCAGTCTTCCATAGAAGCCGATTTGTCCTACCGAGGTGTGAAGTGACTGAGTTCCTTGCCGCCGTTCTCTCCCGTGCGGCCCTCATGGTCCTGGAGGCGCTGCTCGTGCGTCTCATCCATGCGCTCGTGACGTCGTCCTTCCGCGTCACGCTGCCACACGCGGCCTGATCCGGCCTGACCGGCCCACCGATCCGGGCCGAAGCCCCGGCGCCCCCGGCGACCGGGGATCCGATCGACAGTTACCCCCGGCCACCCGCGGCGACTTCACGCGGGCGTTCCCCGAGGTTCTCACAGCGATCTCGCGGGGATGATCTCAGGAGATCCGGACGGATCTCAGGGGATGTCGCAGGGTCCCCACAGGAGAACCCCGCGCACGGGGGACGAGAGCGCCGGTGGCGTCGCCCCGGCTCAGCGTGATCGCCCTCGTCCCCGCACCGGTGACGGCCGCGACCCCTCCCCCCGGAGGGCCCGGCGCCCCGTCACCTCACGCACGATCGCGCGGGTCAGTCCTTGAAGGCGTCCTTGACCTTGCCGGCCGCGTCCTTCACCTTCTCGCCCGCCTGCTTGATGTGGCTCTTCGACTGGTCGGCCTGACCCTCGGCCTCGAGGCGCTCGTCGTCGGTGACCTTGCCGAGCCCCTCCTTGGCCTTGCCGGTGATCTCTTCCGACTTGTTACGGAACTTGTCCTCCGTACCCATGTGGTTACCCCTCTCGGTCGCAGAGCTGACGACCACCCCTCTTTCCGCTGGTGGAGGGGCTAAACGCGTCCTGGCCGACGCTCAGTCACCAAACCGGGAAAAGGGGACGAAACGGGCGTACGCTAGAAATAAGGACTACAGCACACGCCTTTGAAGGGTGGTGTGAGGCATGACACACGGTGCCGACATCGGGACGCATCCCGACATCATGCAGATGCGGGCCCGATACGAGGCCGCCGCGGCGAATCCCGCCGCGCAGCTGGCCGATGGTCTGACGCTCCTGAGCGGGCTGTATCTGGCGTTGTCACCCTGGATCGTCGGATTCAGCGGCACGCGGACTCCGCTCGCGGTGAACAACCTCGTCACCGGTCTCGCCGTGGCACTCCTGGCGATGGGTTACAGCTCGGCGTTCGGGCGCACCTACGGAATCTCCTGGGTCGCCCCGCTGCTCGGCATCTGGACCATCATCGCCCCCTGGGTCATCCGGGGAGGCATGGCGACCACCTCCACGATCATCAGCAACGTGGTCGTGGGCGCGCTCATCCTGCTGTTCGGCCTGGCCACCATGCGGTTCGGCATGATGGAGCGCGAGCGGCCCGGCGGCTTCCGCACGCCGGCGCACTGAGCCGGCACTCTCGGCCGGCACTCCGAGCCAACGGAGCGCGGGTGCGTGGTTGTCACAGGCGCCGGTTACTCTCGTCGGAGTCGGGCACACAGGTCGGACTCACACAGGCGAGAGGACGGTGCGCGCGTGACGACCACGGCTCCCGTCGCGGGTCCGGTGGACTTCGCGGCCTACGGTGACTACACGGTGAAGGCGGCCACCAGGCCGGACGGGTCGTTCGCGCGGCCGCTCTACCGGTTCCGCGACCGCGTCACGGCCGACGGCGACGGCGGCTTTCCCGCCGAGCCCGGCCGCTACCACCTTTACGTCTCGCTGGCCTGCCCGTGGGCGCACCGCTCGGTGATCGTGCGCGCGCTTCTCGGGCTGGAGGACGTCGTCTCGATGTCCGTCGTCGACCCCGTGCGCGACGGGCGCGGCTGGGCGTTCCGCGAGGGCCCGGGGCACGGGCCCGACGAGCTCAACGGGTTCACCCTGCTCCGGGAGGCGTACGAGGCGACCGAGCCCGGCTACGACGGCCACGTGTCGGTCCCGGTGCTGTGGGACCGCCGCACCGGGCGGATCGTCAGCAACAACTTCCCCGACATCAGCCTCGACCTGGGCCAGGCGTTCGGCCGGTGGGCCCGGCCGGATGTCGATCTCTACCCCGAGGACCTGCGGGCGGAGATCGACGCGCTCAACGAGCGCGTGTACGCCGACGTCAACAACGGCGTGTACAAGTGCGGCTTCGCCGAGAGTCAGGAGGCGTACGACTCGGCGGTCACGGCGCTCTTCGCGGCGCTCGGCGAACTCGACGAGCGGCTGGCCGGCCGCCGCTACCTGTTCGGCGACCGGATCACCGAGGCCGACGTGCGCCTGTGGGTCACGCTCGTCCGCTTCGACACCGTCTACGTGACCCACTTCAAGGCCAACATCCGCCGTCTGTCCGACCACCCCAACCTCTGGCGTTACGCCCGCGACCTCTACGCCGACCCCGCGTTCGGCGGCACGACGGACTTCGACCACATCAAGCGCCATTACTACGGCACCCATCCCAAGATCAATCCGCTGCGCATCGTGCCCGCGGGGCCGGTCATCGACTGGTCCCTGTAGGCCGCCGCCGTCCCGGCCGCAGCTCGGTTCCAGGGTGTGCCCGGCCGCCGCTTTGACGTATCGACCCGGTTTCCCGAATAATCGGGCGTAGTTCGAGGGGGAGTACCCGGCTTCCCGCAGCGTCGTCATCACGGCCGCCGACCTGAGGCGTCCCGGCGCGGGGGTCACCGTATCCGGTGGCACGGGGAGACCGTCGACCTGCCGATTCCGCCGTGCGCGGTTGTGGGGGTTGACGTATGTCCGTTCCTCTGTGGGCCTGGGCCGCCGTTCTGGCGGTCATCCTCGTCATGCTGGCCGTCGATCTCTATGCCCATCGCAGCGCCCATGTCGTGCGGTTCCGCGAGGCCCTGGCCTGGTCGGGCGTGTGGATCGTCCTCGGCCTCGGCTTCGGCGCCATCGTCTGGCTGACCTGGGGGCCCGAGGCCGGCGGCGAGTACCTGGCCGGTTACCTGATCGAGAAGTCGCTGGCCGTCGACAACGTGTTCGTGTTCGCGTTGCTGTTCTCCTTCTTCGCGGTCCCCCGCGAACTGGAGCATCGCGTGCTGTTCTTCGGCGTGCTGGGCGCGCTGGTCTTCCGCGCGCTGTTCATCGGCGCGGGCGCCGTGCTGCTCGGCCGCTTCCACTGGATCCTGTACGTCTTCGGCGCGTTCCTGCTCTACACGGGCGTGAAGATGGCCAGGCACGCCGCGATCGAGGTGCATCCCGAGCGCAACCCCGTGCTGCGCGCCATGCGGCGGGTGATGCCCGTCACCGACGCCTTCCAGGGGTCGCGGTTCCTCGTCCGGCAGGACGGCCGGTGGGCCGCCACGCCGCTGCTGGCCGTGCTGGTCGCCGTCGAGACCACCGACATCGTCTTCGCCGTCGACTCGATCCCCGCCATCTTCGCGGTCACCTCCGAGCCGTTCCTCGTCTTCACCTCCAACGCGTTCGCGATCCTCGGGCTGCGGGCGATGTACTTCCTGCTGGCCGGGGCGATGCACCGGTTCGGCTACCTCAGGTACGGCCTCGCCGCGATCCTCGTGTTCGTGGGGGCGAAGATGCTCCTGGCCGACCTCTACGCGATCCCCGTCTGGCTGTCCCTGGTGGTGATCTTCGCCTGCCTCGCGATCTCCGTGGGGGCGAGCCATTACCGGACGCGTAGGGGTTGATCGATCTTCCCCTGGCCCTCCGCCGATATGTACCCTCCTGTCCAGGGGAGCCGGCGGGCGGTGGGAGGACTCGGCAACGTGACGGGCTTGTACGCCATCAGCGATCTGCACGTCGCCCACGACGAGAACCGCGAGATCGTCGAGAACCTCCGTCCGGAGTCGGACGGCGACTGGCTCGTCGTGGCCGGCGACGTGGCGGAGACCCCGGCCGACATCGAGTGGGCGCTGGCCACGCTGGCGCGGCGGTTCGCGAGAGTCGTCTGGGCTCCCGGCAACCACGAACTGTGGACCACCGCGACCGACCCGGTTCAGCTGCGGGGCGTTGCCCGATACGAGCGCCTTGTCCAGATCTGCCGTGACCTCGGGGTGCTCACGCCCGAGGATCCGTACGCGGTGTGGGAGAGCGAGGACGGGCCGGTCACGGTGGCCCCGCTGTTCCTCCTCTACGACTACACCTTCCGTCCCGACGGCACCGCGACCAAGGAGACGGCCCTGGCCCGGGCCTACGAGGCCGGCGTCGTGTGCACCGACGAATACCTCCTGCACCCCGATCCGCACCCCACCCGCGACGCCTGGTGCGAGGCGCGGCTGGCCGAGACCGAGCGCCGCCTCGCCGGCGTCGGCGGCCCGGTCGTGCTGGTCAACCACTTCCCGCTGGTCCGGGAGCCGACCCGGATCCTGCGGTATCCCGAGTTCGCGCTGTGGTGCGGCACCGAGCGCACCGCCGACTGGCACGTGCGCTACCGGGCCGCCGCCGTGGTCTACGGCCACCTGCACATCCCCCGGACGACCTGGCACGACGGCGTACGCTTCGAGGAGGTCTCACTGGGCTATCCACGCGAGTGGCGCGGTCGCCCGGCGGGGCCGGCGCGCCCGCGTCTGGTGCTCGCCGGGGCGGCCCGGTGATCGCTGAGATCCTGCCGCCGTGGGTCGCGTCGGCGGAGGAGTTCGGCGACGTCCCGGAGGAGACCCTCTTCCCCGAGGAGAGGCCGCTCGTCGAGCGGGTCGCCGACCGGCGGCGTCGGGAGTTCGTCACCGGGCGCCACTGCGCGAGGCGCGCGCTCGCCGCGATCGGCGTGGCGCCCGTCGCGATCCCGCGCGGTGAGCGGGGCGCGCCGGTCTGGCCGGACGGCGTGGTCGGCAGCATCACGCACTGCTCGGGGTTCCGTGCGGCGGCGGTGGCTCCGGCGGAGGCGGCGCTGGCGGTCGGCATCGACGCCGAGCCGCACGAGCACCTCCCCGAGGGCGTCCTCCCCCGGGTCGCCGCCCCGGCGGAGATCGCCGCGCTCACGGCGCTGCGCGACGCGGACGACGCGGTGTGCTGGGACGCCATCCTGTTCAGTGCCAAGGAGTCGGTCTACAAGGTCTGGTTTCCGCTGACCCGCAGATGGCTCGACTTCGCCGAGGCGGTGGTGGACATCGACCCCTCGGGCGAATTCGGCGCCCGCCTTCTGGTCACCGACCCGGCCGTCGGCACGCCTGTGCTGCGGGGCCGGTGGACGGTGCGCGACGGCCACCTCGCCACCTCGATCGCCCTCCCCCGGGCCTGACGCGCCCCTCACGACGGCCCTGACGACGCCTGCGGGCCGTCAGCCGCGTGGCCGGTGACGAGCGGCCGCGCGGGCGTGCGCGGCGGTCAGAAGGGCGGGCACCCGGGGCGCGGTGGCCTCGCCGGGGTTGAGCACGCAGACCCAGGACTGGGCCGCGTACACCGGATGCGGCAGGATCCGGTCGAGCGCGCGGTAGTCCACCGTCTCGTGCCGTCCGGCGTGCGCGGCCGGAGGATAGCCGAGCAGTTCCTCGAAGCCGGCGCGGCCGACGGCGATGTTCAGCCGGAACACCCCGGGCCGGTCGAGGCCGGAGGCGGTGTCGAACCCCTCGTAGTCCTTGACCACGATCGTGGCGAAGGGCATCTGCCGGGCGGACGGGTCGTCGTCGGGATCGTAGAAGAAGAAGGTGTCCCCCCACGCCGCCCGGGGGGCCCCGGTGCCCTCGGCGGCGGTGAAGGCGACGACGCCCGGCAGGCCGGTCACGAAGCCGGCGATGTCGTTCTCGGTCACGAAGGATCCCTTGTCTCGGCCGGTGATTCCTCCTTGAATCGTCTCATTGAACCGCCCTGTGAGACTTTCCCGGATGGGTCCTCCGATTCCGGTGTGAAACCTTAAACTCGCACTTCAGGACCGGCGGGGCGGGCGCACCACCGCGACGGGGCAGTGCGCGTGGTGCAGGACGGCACGGCTGACCGAGCCGAGCACCGCCGAGCCGACCGCGCCGTGGCCCCGGGAGCCGACGACGAGCAGGTCGGCCTTCTCCCCGGCCTCCACCAGGGCGGGCACCGGGTGCGCGCAGACGGCCCGCATCTCGGCGTCCAGCTCGGGGTAGCGCTCCCGGTGGGCCGTCAGCATCTCCGCCACGTAGTCCTCCTGGGCTCTGCGCACCTCGTCGACGTCGTAGGTGATCTCGGGCGCGAACGTGTGCACCGGAAGCTGCCACGCGTAGAGGACGAGCAGGCGGCAGCCGCGCAGCCGCGCCTGCTCCGACGCGTAGGTCAGCGCGGCCTCCGCCTCGGCCGAGCCGTCGACGCCGGCGACGACCAGTCCGTGCGGCACCCGCAGCCCCTGGCGTACGACCACGACGGGGACGTCGACCTGACCGGCGAGGTGCATGCTGACCGAGCCGAGCAGCATTCCGGCGAAACCGCCGTGGCCCCGGTTGCCGACGACGATCTCCGCCGCCCCGGCGGCCTCCCGCCGCAGCATCCTCGACGGGTCCCCCTCGACGAGGTCGGGGACGACGCGGACGACGGGATGGATCTCGCGTACGGACTGCGCGGCCTCCTCCAGGATCCGCCGCCCGGCCCGGTCGAGCTGGTCCTCGATGGGGATGGGATAGCGGGCGATCTCGTACGGCAGGCGGTCCACCGCGTGGACGATCCGCAGCGGCAGGCCCCTGCGCGCGGCGTCTCCCGCGGCCCACTCCACCGCGGCGGCCGCGGCGCGCGAGCCGTCGGTGCCCACGACGACGACGGGTTCGGACATGGCTCCTCCTTCGTGCCTGTCCTCATCCCACCGTCCGCACGCCGCCCCGGGCAGGGCCGCTGGTCCCTGTCTCCCGGGACCTTCCGCCCTGCGGAAGGTCCCGGTGGGAGATCAGGAACCGGAGATCAGGGACAGGTGATGGCGGTCGGCCCCGGCGAGGAGGATCCGGACGCCTGGAAGCCGAAGCTCGCCGACGCGCCGGGCGCGAGGGTCTTGCCCCAGGAGGGAGCGCGCGCCGTCCAGCGGGACCCGCTGGCGGTCACGGTCGCGCTCCAGCCGCTGACGAGGCCCACTCCGGCCGGCATGGTCCAGCCGACCGTCCAGTCCGCCCAGGTCGTCGTGCCGGTGTTCTTGACCGTGACGTTCGCGGTGAAGCCCCCCTGCCACGAACTGGCCACCTGGTAGCTCACCTGGCACGTCCCGGGGTTCGCGGACGGGCTCGCCGACGGGGAGGCGGACGGTGACACCGAGGGAGACGCCGAGGGGGAAACGGAGGGTGAGACCGACGGGGAGGCGGACGGAGACGCCGAGGGGGACGCGCTGGGCGAGGTCGTGGTCGTGGTGTAGCTCGCCTCGGTGTAGTCGGCGGCGCACTGCGTGCCGCACGACGAGGGCAGGCCGAAGCTGTAGACGCGGCCGCCGTTCAGCGGCTGGTCGGCCGCGTCGCGCACGCGGATCTGGAACCGCGTCGCGCCCTTGCTGGTCCCGCTGATGAGGTACGACTGGCCCATGTCGGAGTTCATCTGGGCCGGCTGCCAGGCGCCGTCGGCGTAGTACTCCACCCCGTGGATGCCGTTGGGCAGGTGGGAGACCGCGATCGCGGTCCAGTACGCCTGGGAGCCCTTGAGGAACCCGATGCGGATGTCGCCCGAGTAGTTCGGCGCCGGGATGAACGACCAGGTGACGTGGCGGTTGTTCCAGTGGTTCGGGTACATGTCCCCGACCGGCGCGCCGTTCTTCACGAACCTGTTGAGCGAGGGCTTCGACAGGTCGAGGTGGTAGCGGTCGTCGCGGCACCAGCCGTTGGAGTCGCCGCAGCTGTCGGCGACGATCATGGTCAGCGTGGCGCCGTTGTAGGCGTCGGAGACCCACGAGCCGTTCCGGCAGAACTGCGAGTTCTGCCCGCCGTCGTTGACGCCGGTGCAGAAGTCCGAGATCTGCACCTGGACGAAGCGGCCGCAGTTCAGCCCGTTGTTCCACAACCCGGTCTTGGACGCGTTGGCGCCGGTCAGCGGCCGGGGGTAGAAGTTGTAGTCGCCGGGGGTGTCGTACACGTTGAGGGCGACGAAGTCCTGCGAGTCGAGCTGGGACTGCGGCATCCCGCAGCCGCCGTACGGCGAGCCGAGGGCGTCAAAGTAGGTGGCGTTGCCGGTCACCGGCGCGGGCGGGTCGCCGACGGCTCCCGCCGGGGACGCGGCGGGCCAGGCGGTCAGCAGCACCGCGGCGACGGCGGCGGTCCAGATGCGGCGCCGGAGGCGCCGGATGCGACCTCGGACGGAGAATGCGCGGCCGGTCATCGGACTCCCTGCGCTCACGGTCGGGGCTCGGAACGCCGTGATCCTGGCGGCGGGCCGGTGCCGGGTCAAGGGCCCGCCACGACGGCCGCGGCGACCACCCCGGTGAGCTGCGTGCGAAGTCCGCACCGTTTGGTGACTGCCTGTAACTTTCATCACCCTCCTGAGCCGATGACGTGCGTAAGCCGACTTTCGGGGCAGAAGAGACGAAATGATTCGTGACGGGCGGGGAGCGGCCACATGACGGACTTCGCAGAGGACATGGCGGTCGGCGTCGAGGAGGAGTTCCACATCGTGGACCTCGCGACCCGGCAACTCGTTCCCCGAGCCGGCCTGCTGCTCCAGCAGTTGCGATCCGACCATTTCACCCAGGAACTGCAGCGGTCGGTCCTGGAGACCGGGACGACACCGCGGACCCGGCTGGAGGACCTCGCCGGGGAGCTGACCGGGCTGCGCGCCGACGCGGTCGCGGCGGCGGAGGGGCTCGGCCTCGGCATCGCGGCGGCCGGGACCGTCCCGCTGCTGGACCCGGAGGCGATGAAGATCTCCCCCGACCCGCGCTACGAGCAGATGCTGGACGACTACCAGGTGCTCGCCCGCGAGCAGCTCATCTGCGGCACGCAGGTGCACGCCGAGGTGCGCGACCGGGACCTCGCCGTGGCCGTCATCCACCGGCTCGGCCCGTGGCTGCCTCCCCTGCTGGCCCTGAGCTGCAGCTCGCCATACTGGATGGGCGCCGACACCGGCTACGCGAGCTTCCGGTCGATGGTGTGGCAGCGCTGGCCCACGGCCGGCCCGGCGGAGCGGTTCGAGTCGGCCGACGAGTACGACGCGATGGTGAGGGAGCTGGTCAGGTCGGGGGTCATCAGCGATCCCGGGATGCTCTACTTCGACGTCCGGCCCTCGGCGCACGTACCGACCGTGGAGTTGCGGCTGTGCGACTCCTGCCCCCGGATCGACGACATCGTGCTGATCGCCGGGCTGTTCCGCGCGCTGGTCACCCGGGAGCTCCACGCCCTCACCACCGGTGCGCCCACTCCCCTGGACCCCGGCACCGTACGCCCGGAGCTGGTCCGGGCCGCCTCGTGGCGGGCGGCGCGGTCCGGCCTGGACGGCGAGCTGGTCGACCCCGTCGAGGGCGTGCCGAAGCCCGCCCGCACCGTGGTGAGCCGGTTGCTGGAGGGCCTGCGGCCGCAGCTCGAGGCGTACGGCGACTGGGCGCTGGTCAGCTCGCTCGCCACCGAGGCGCTGGACCGCGGCGGCTCCGCCGCGCGGCAGCGCGAGGCGTTCCGGCGGGCCGGCCGCCTGACCGACGTGGTGGACCTCGTCCTGGCCGAGACCAGGTCCCGAACCGGGCCCCGAACCAGACCCGCGAGCCCGTGCGCCGCGGCGGCCGGGAGGTAGGAGCGTGTGCGGACTGAGCGGTGAGATCCGCTTCGACGGGCGGCCGGCGGACATCGGCGTGGTGGGCAGGATGACCGACGCCATGCACGAGCGCGGCCCGGACGGCTCGGGGCTGTGGGAGTGGGGGCCGGTCGCCCTCGGCCACCGGCGCCTGAAGATCATCGACCTTTCGGACAAGGCCGCGCAGCCGATGGCCGACCCCGCCCTCGGGCTGACGGCGGTCTTCAACGGCTGCCTGTACAACTACCGTGAGCTGCGTGAGGAGCTGCGGGGCGAGGGCTACCGCTTCTTCTCCACCTCCGACACGGAGGTGCTGGTCAAGGCGTTCCACCGGTGGGGCGCCGACTGCGTGCGCCGGTTCGCCGGGATGTTCGCCTTCGCCGTGTTCGAGCAGGAGACCGGGCGGCTGACGCTCGCCCGCGACCGCCTGGGCATCAAGCCGTTGTACGTGTCGGGGAACGGCGACCGGCTGCGCTTCGCCTCGACCCTGCCCGCGCTGCTGGCCGGGGGCGAGGTCGACACGGACATCGACCCGGTCGCGCTGCACCACTACATGACCTTCCACTCGCTGGTGCCGGGCGAGCGCACGATCCTCGCGGGCGTGCGGAAGCTGCCCCCGGCCACCGTCCGCACGGTCGAGGCGGACGGCTCCTCCCGCGACACCGTCTACTGGGACCCGCCGTTCACCCGGCTGCCGGAGCACGAGGCGATGGACGCCGCCGACTGGCGCGACGCCGTGCACGACCGGTTGCGGGCGGCCGTACGGCGGCGGATGGTCGCGGACGTGCCCGTCGGCGTGCTGCTGTCGGGCGGCCTCGACTCCAGCGTCATCGTCGCGATGCTCGCCGAGGAGGGCCAGCGGAACCTGTCGACGTTCAGCATCGGGTTCCACGCGGCCGGGGGCGACTCGGGGGACGAGTTCCGCTACTCCGACCTGGTCGCCGATCACTTCGGCACCTACCACCACCGCATCCTCATCGAGGACTCCCGGCTGCTGTCGGGCCTGCCGGACGCGGTGCGGGCGATGAGCGAGCCGATGGTCAGCCACGACTGCGTCGCCTTCCACCTGCTGTCGCAGGAGGTGGCCAGGCACGTCAGGGTCGTGCAGTCCGGGCAGGGCGCCGACGAGGTGTTCGCCGGATACCGCTGGTTCCCGCCGCTCGCCGCCGTGCCCCGCGAAAAGGCGTTCGCGACGTACGCCAGGGAGTTCTTCGACCACCCGCACGAGGACCTGGCGGGGATCGTGGCTCCCGAGCACCTCGTCGACGAGGACGTGAGCGGGGAGGTCATCCGCCGCCACCTCGGCCGTCCGGGCGCGGAGACCGCGCTGGACGCGGTGCTGCGCCTGGAGACGCGGCTGATGCTGCCCGACGACCCGGTCAAGCGGGTGGACAACATGACCATGGCCCACGGGCTGGAGGGGCGCACCCCGTTCCTCGACCACGAACTGGTCGAGCTGGCCGCGGCGTGCCCGCCGGAGCTGAAGCTCGTCGGGGGCGGCAAGGGGATACTCAAGGAGGCCTCCCGCGCGCTTCTGCCGCGCGAGGTGGTCGACCGGCCCAAGGGCTACTTCCCGGTGCCCGCCATCCGGCACATCGACGGGCCGTTCCTCGACCTGGTGCGCGACGCGCTCACCGCGCCCGCCGCCCGGGATCGGGGCCTGTTCGACAAGGCGTACGTCGAGGGGCTGCTGGAGAACAGGGAGACCAGCCGCACCACGACGGGAGTCAACATGCTGTGGCAGCTCGGGCTTCTGGAGATGTGGTTGCAGGCGCAGGGAGTGTGATGGCGGCGGAAGCCCTCGGCGTACGGACTCCGCCCCTCGGGGAGTCCGTCGGGAAGCCCGCCGCGAAGGCCGCCGCGAAATCCGCCGGGGACGCGGCGCTCGGCGCCTGGAGCTGCCGGGCGCCGGCGCTCGCCCCCGACCGCGGCGCGGTCGCGTACGTCAGCGACCGGGACGGCGTGCCGCGGGTCTGGGTCAGGCCGCTGCGGCGGGGCGGGCGGGCGCGCCCGGTCGCCACGGGACCGGAACCGGTCGCGGAGGTGAGCTGGTCGCCGTCCGGAGAACGGCTGGCCGTCCTGCTCACGCCGGGCGGCGGCGAGCACACGCAGGTCTGGACCGTCCGGCCGGACGGCGGCGACCTGCGCCCGCTGGCCGCGCCGGAGGGCGGGTCGGCGTGGTTCGTCCACTGGACCGGCCGCGGCGACCTGCTGCTGGCCGCCGAGGTCGCGGCGTCCGGAACGGCCGAGGCGCTGCTGGTCGACGCGGCGACCGGAGGCCGGGAGACGGTGGCCCGCGGGCCCCTGCTGCATCCGGAGGCGGTCAGCCGCGACCACGCCCGGGTGCTGCTGCGGCGGGGGCCGCGCGGGGTCCGGCGGATGTACGTCAGGGAGCTGTCGCCGGAGGCCACCGGTCCGGGAGGCGAGCGGCCGCTGCTGGCGGACCTGCCCGGCTCCACCGGCTACGGCGTCCTGTCCCCCGGCGGCGAGACGGCCTACCTGCTGTCGGACGCGGGGCGGGACCGCGCCGCGCTGCTGGCCGTCGCCGGTGACGGCCGCCCGGTCGTGCTCGCCGAACGCCCGGACGCCGAACTGGACATGTTCGCGCTGACGGCCGACGGCCGGCGCGTGGTGCTGGTGTGGAACGCCGCCGGCCGCTCCGAACTGGAGGTGCTGGACGCGCCCGGGGCGCCGGAGCCGCTGGAGACGCCGGAGCGGGCCGGCGGGGCCGGGAGCCCGGCGCGGCGTCCCCTCCCCCCTCCCCCGGGCGAGGTGGTCACCTCGATCAGGGTCTCCCTGGACGACCGGGCCGCCGTGCTCACGGTGGAGGGACCGGCCCAGCCGCCGCACGTCGTGCTGTGCGACCTGGAGACGGGCCGCTACCGGCGGGTCGCCGGGGCGGGCCGGATCGCCGGGGCGGTGGACGCCGAGCTCGTACGGCTCCCGGCCCGCGACGGGCTGGAGCTCAGCGGCTGGCTCTACCGGCCGCCCGCGGCCGTGGGCCCGGCGCCGTACGCCGTGTTCCTGCACGGCGGGCCGGAGGACCAGGAGCGGCCCACGTTCAACCCGCTGTACCAGAGCCTGCTGGCCGCCGGGATCGGCGTGCTCGCCCCGAACGTGCGCGGGTCGGCCGGCTTCGGCCGGGCCTTCCGCGAGGCGGACGACCACGCGCTGCGCTTCCGCGCGATCGACGACGTGGCCGACTGCGCCGCCTTCCTGGTGCGGGCCGGTCTCGCCGACGCCGCCCGGCTGGCCTGCCTGGGCTGGTCGTACGGCGGCTACCTCACGCTGGCCGCGCTCGTCACGTATCCGGGCCTGTTCCGCGCCGGGGTGGACGTCTGCGGAATGGCCGACTTCGCCACCTTCTACGAGCGCACGGAGCCGTGGATCGCGGCGGCGGCGGTGAGCGAGTACGGCCATCCGGAGGCCGACCGCGACCTGCTGCACGCCCTGTCGCCCCTGCACGCCTTCGACCGGCTGGCCGCTCCCCTGCTGGTGGTGCACGGCGCGCGCGACACCAACGTCCCGGTGTACGAGGCCGAGCAGGTCGTCCGCGCGGCCAGAGCCGCGGGAGTGCCCTGCGAGGTCCTGCTGTTCGAGGACGAAGGGCACGAGATCCGGCGGCGGGCCAACCGGGTCACGTTCGTCAGGCGGGTGACGGACTGGCTCGACCGGCACCTGACCGGCGTGTTCCCCGGCTGAGCGGAGTCTGCCGGGGACGGGCGCGGCCCGGCACGTCAGCGCGACTCGCGCAGCCTGGCCAGGTCGCTCTCCATCTTCGCGATGACCCGCTGGTAGCCCTCCCAGCCGCACAGCCGGAGCAGCTCCGACTTCATGCGCAGCGTCTCCTCCTGCACCGCCTCCGGGCCCTGCCGCCGGATCGCGTCGAGCGCGCTGCGCGCCCGGCTCTCCTCGTCGCTGGCGTCGGCGAGACCTTCGCGTCTCATATCAGGAGCAGGCATGGGACCTTTCCTCCGGGTCTGGACGAACGGTGCCTACACCTGACGCGCCTTGACGCCGGGAGGTTGACGGCCGGGAGAAATATTGGCCGGCGCGTTATCGGAGCGGCCGGACCTCGCCGCCGGGGACGTCGACCGCGATCTCGCCGCCCAGCCGCCGGCCGTCGTCGAGGACCAGGTTGTCGCCGCTCCAGAACCTGCCGGGGTCGTACCAGTTGGGCCGGCGGCCACCCGGCAGCAGGCCCATCTCCTCGTACGTCACGGCGACGACCTCCGCGCAGTAGGCCGTCTCCAGCGTCCTGTCCCGCGCCGTGCGTCCCTCCGCGTCGCGTTTCCCCCGGCGGAGCCCGGGGAGGGAGACGGGGCGGAGCGCGGGCAGGCGCCCGCGCAGCCAGCGCCCCGCCAGGCGGGCGGTGGACGGGAACGGCGTGCCGTCCAGCCGGGCGATCGTCCGCAGGACCGCGTCCTCCATCTCCCTGCCCACCGGCGGCTCCAGCTGGCGCAGCCAGGCGCGCTGGCCGTACCTCGCCGCCCAGACGCACACCGCGTCACGCATGTCGTGCAGCTGCACGCCGCGCTGGTGGGTGCCCGACCACATGTCGGGCAGCGACCGGCCGAGCTCCGCGTGCCACATCAGCGGCGGCAGGTCCTCGATGACCACCGCCATGCCCACGTGGTTCACCGGGCTGTTGGTCGTGACCTGGATGGCCCGGTCGGGCGCGCTGCGCCCCCGGAACACCCACACGTCACCGGTACGGACCAGTTCGAGCGCCTTGTCGAGGCTTATCCGCGTACGAGCCACGGCAGTAGCCTAGGCACATGCGGTGGTGGAAGATACTCGGCCTGGCGGCGTTCGCGGGCGTCGCGGCGACCGGCGTGGTGATCGCCCGTGCGGAGCGCCGTCGGCGCGCCTACACGCCGGAGGAGATCCGGACGCGGCTGCGCGCCCGGCACGCCGAGGCGGTCGCCGCTCAGCCGCTCCGGTAGGCGTCGGCGCCGAGCTTGACCGCGACCGCGAGACCGCAGATCGCGGCGGCGAGGCGCAGCGAGTCGCCGGGCAGGCGGCGGGCGATGGCGGGGCCCAGCCAGCCGCCGAGGAGGAACCCCGCGGCGAGCGGCCCCACCGCGGCCCAGTCGACCGGGCCGAACAGAGCGAACCAGACGGCCGCGACGGCGTTGGCGAGCGCGCCCACGAGGTTCTTCACCGCGTTCACCCCCGCCGGGGACCGGTCGAGCGCCGCCGCGAGCACCGCGAACATGATGATCCCTCCGGCGGCGCCGAAGTAGCCCGTGTAGACCGCGACGCAGAACACGGCGACACGCAGCGCCAGGCCGCTCTCCCCGCCGAGGCTCACCTGTCCCGCGCGGGGCGGGCGCAGCAGCAACAGCAGCGAGGCGCCGCCGACCAGCCATGGAGCGACCATCTCGAACATCCGCGCGGGCGTGACCAGCAGCAGGCCCGCGCCGGCCGCGCCGCCCAGGGCGGCGAAGAGCCCGAGACGGCCGACGACCGAGCGCTGGCCCGCCAGTTCCGGCCGCGAACCGGCCGCCGCGCCCACGCCGGTGAACAGCAACGCGACCGTGTTGGTGACGTTCGCGGCCAGGGGCGGCAGCCCGAAGGCCAGCAGGGCGGGATACGACACGATCGAGGCCAGGCTCACCACCGTGCTGACCACTCCGGCCACCAGACCCACGGCGGCCAGCCCCAGCACGTCGACAAACACAGACGAACCCAACCATATGGGCCATAGTCGCCCGTCACCGCCCTCCCGCTCTCACACACGTCATGACGGCACCGGGGGACGGCGCGGTGTGACGCCGGCCGCTTCACGCCGGTCTCCACCCGGGCGGCCCGGTTCCGCGGCGGCGCCCGCGGCCCGGTCTTCAGAGCGCGGGGAAGCGGAGCACCCAGCGGCGCTGCCAGGGCGTCTCGACGGCGCGCCGGTGATAGTTGGCCCGGGTCCAGGCCACGGCCTCGTGCGCGGGCAGGCCCGACAGGATCGCCAGGCACGCGATGACGGTGCCCGTGCGCCCGACGCCTCCGCCGCAGGCCACCTCCACCGCCTGGCCGGCGCGGGCGTGCCCGTGCAGCGCCCGGATGAGGCCGGCCGCGCTCTCCCCGTCGCGGGGCAGCAGGAAGTCGGGCCAGTCGATCCACTCGTGCGCCCAGGTGAGGCCGGAGTCGTGCCGGCGCCTCAGCCGGGCGCCGCCCAGATAGAGGCCGCGCTCGGGCGGGACGCCCTCGGGAGCGGGGTACCGCAGACCGCGTCCGCGGATCGGGGTGCCGTCGGGCAGCTTGATCGCGCCGGGGAGGAAGGTCTCGGACATGATCCCATCCTGCCCCGCCGACGGGACCGGAGAGCGCCGGCCGGGTTCGACCGCGTGGCCGTTTGCCCCTCTTGATCCTGTCAAGACGAATTTTTTACCTTTTTCCGCTTTATGGGCGTCCGTTCCAATATCGAGGGTAGCTCGCGGCTCAGGGACGAATTCGACCCAAGGAGGCTTTCGTGAGCGACTTCCATCCCGAGACGCGAACATACGCGGGGGGAAGCGGGCAGCCGCAGGGCACGCTCCGGCAGGAGGAGGCGGCCCGGGAGACGGCATTGCGGGGGACGACCCAGCAGGGCGTGACGCAGGGCACCGGTCAGCAGGGTACGACGCAGCAGGTCCGCGAGACGGCTCAGCAGACGGCGCAGCAGGCCAAGGAGGCCGCCGGCGAGGTCGCCGCGACCGCCAAGGACCAGGTGCGCACGGTCGCCCAGGAGGCCAAGGACCAGACGCGGCACGTGGTCCACCAGCTTCGCAGGCGTACCGACGAGCAGGCGTGGCAGCAGAGCAGGCGCGCGGCCGGCGCGATCCGGCAGTGGACCGAGCAGCTGGAGTCCGCCGCCGACGGCGTCACGCCCGACTCCCCCGTGCGCGACGTGGTCAGGCAGGTGACCGACCGGGGCCGCCGCACGGCCGACTACCTGGAGACCGAAGGCCTGACCGGCGCGGTGCGCGACGTGCAGGACTTCGCGCGGCGCCGTCCCGGCCTGTTCCTGGCGGGCGCCCTGGTGGCGGGGTTCCTCGCCGGACGCGCGGTGAAGGCCGTCGCCACGGCCGAGGACCCGGCGGAAACGGACGACGCGCGGCGGTTCGGCTCCGGCACCGCATACGGCTCCGCCCCTGACTACGGGCGCGGCACCGCATACGCTCCCGGGTCCCCCTCCCCGGTCCGGTACGGCGACGGCGCCGGAAACGGCCTGACCGGGGAATCAATCAGCACGGGCACCGGTGGCCCGGGAACCGGCCGTCCGGGCACCGGTGTCGCCTCCCCGTCGTACGGAACCGGCAGTGGCAACGGCACTGGATACGAGACCGGCGCCCGGTATCCGGCCGGCGAGTTCCGTGACGACCGCACCGACGGCCGCACGGACGGGTACACGAACGGGCGCGGCGACGGGTACGCGGACGGCGACGGGAACGGCCGCGGGCACAGCGGTGGGTTCCCCGGCGGTCTCCCCGGAGGTGAACCGCGATGAGCTACCCCAGCCCACCGGCCGAGCCCTCACTGGGCAAGCTGGTCGGCGAGATCGGCGAGGACCTGTCCAAGCTGTTCCGCCAGGAGGTGGAACTCGCCAAGGCCGAGATCCGCCAGGAGGCGGGCAAGGCCGGCAAGGCCGCCGGAATGCTCGGCGGCGCCGGCTTCGCCGGATACATGGTGGCGCTCCTCGTCACGCTGGCCGTCGTGTTCGGCCTCGGCAACGTCATGGACCTGGCCTGGGCCGCGCTCATCGTCGCGGCCGTGTGGGCCGTGATCGGCGGGGTGCTGTTCGCGCGGGGCAAGGAGCGCATGCGCGAGGTGAACCCCACGCCCGAGCAGACCATCGAGACCCTGAAGGAGGACGTGCGATGGGCGCGAGCCCAGAGGAGATAAGGGCCGAGATCGATGCCACTCGGGCGGAACTCGCCGCCGACGTGGACCGGCTCGCCGACAGGACGAGCCCGTCGCGCATCGTGCGGCGTCGTACGGACAGTCTGCGCCAGACGGCGCGATCGGTGAGGGAGAAGGTGATGGGGGTGCCGGCACACGCCACCCACACGGTTCGCGACCAGGCCGGCGACACCGTGGGAACGGTCCGCGACAAGGCCGCGGAGGCGGGCGAGACGGTGCGGCACGCGGCGGCCGAGGCCGGCGAGACCGTACGGCACGGCGCCCAGCAGGCCGCGGAGACCGTGCGGAGCGCGCCGCGCCAGGCGCTGCGCGGCACGCAGGGCAACCCCCTCGCGGCCGGGCTGATCGCCTTCGGGGCGGGCCTGCTGGCCGCGAGCCTGCTGCCGAAGACCGCCGCCGAGGAGCGGGCGGCCCTGCAGGTCAAGGATCGGGCGGGTGAGCTGGCCGAGCCGGTCAAGCAGGCCGTCCAGGAGACCGCGCAGCTTGTCGGCGAGGACGCCAAGGAGGCCGTCCAGCAGGTGCGCGACACGGCGGCCGAGGCGACCAGGACGACCCGCGACGAGGCCCGCGACCAGGCCAGGCAGGTCACCGAGGACACCCGCGACCAGGCCAGGCAGATGACCGGGCAGTCGCGTTCGCAGTGACCGTCGCAGTGACCGTCGCAGTGACCGTCGCGGGGGCCGGGCCCGGTGGACGGGCCCGGCCCTCGGGCGTGTCACCACCGGGCCCGCGACCACCGGGCCCGCGATCACCGACAGGGTGATGCCGGGGGCCGGCTCCGGTGGACGGGGCCGGCCCTCGGGCGTGTCACCGCCCACGCGGCCGCCGGGCCGGCGATCACGGAACTCACGGCCGCAGGCTTGCGATCACCGGGGTTACGATCGACGGGAAGACGATCTCAGGGGGCGGCGATGGCGCCGAGGGACGCGGAGGGCGGAGCGTGAAGGCCGCCCGGCTGCACAAGGTGGGCGACATCCGGCTGAGCGACGAGCCGCCGCCCGTCCCGGGCCCGGGCGAGAGCCTGGTGCGGGTCACCGCGGTCGGCCTGTGCGGCTCCGACCTGCACTGGTACGCCGAGGGCGGCATCGGCGACGCGGTGCTGGACACGCCGCTCGTGGTGGGACACGAGATCGCGGGGGTGATCGAGGGCGGTCCCCGGGACGGCACGCGGGTCGCGGTGGACCCGGCGATCCCGTGCGGCCGCTGCGCGGTCTGCGCCACGGGCTACGGCAATCTCTGCCCGGACGTCCGCTTCGCCGGGCACGGGACGCTCGACGGCGGCCTGCGGGAGCGGATCGCCTGGCCCGACGACCTGCTGCACCCGCTGCCCGCCGCGCTCTCCGACGGCGACGGTGCCATGCTCGAACCGCTGGGCGTCGCGATCCACGCCGTGGACCTCGGGCACGTCCCGCTGGGCGCGCCCGTCGCCGTCGTCGGCTGCGGGCCGATCGGCCTGCTCGTGATCCGGCTCGCCCGGCTCGCCGGAGCCTGCGCCGTCGTCGCCGTCGACCCGCTGCCGCACCGCCGCGCCGCCGCCCTGAGGTACGGAGCCGGCCTGGCGCTGTCGCCCGAGGAGGCGGCGGAGCCCGGCGTGTGGCGGGAGGTCGACGGCTCGGCGGGCCTCGGCGTCCGGGTGGCGTTCGAGGTGGCGGGCGACGACGACGCCGTACGCCTCGCCATGACCGCGGTCCGGCCCGGCGGGCGGGTGGTGCTGGCCGGGATCCCCGACGAGGACCGCACCTGCTTCCCCGCGTCGCTCGCCCGGCGCAAGGGCCTGACGATCGCCCTCGTCCGGCGGATGAACCTCACCTATCCCCGGGCGATCCGGCTGGCCGCGGACCGGCTGGTCGACGTGTCGGCGCTGATCACCGAGCGTTTCCCGCTCACGGCCACGGCGGAGGCGTTCACCGCCGCCGTCTCGCGGCGCGGGCTCAAGGTCCTGGTCGAGCCCGGCCGCCGCTGAGCCACCGCTGAGCCGCGGCCGGTCCCGGCGCGGGATCGGCACAGGATCGGCAACGGATCGGCCCGGGATCGGCGCGGGATCGGCGCGGGATCGGCGCGGGATCGGCGCGGGATCGGCGCGGCAGGACCGGAACGGGCAGGATTGGACCGCCGGCCGCCGGGCAGGGCCATGACGTGGCTGTCACCGACGATTCCGGCGAGCCGGTCCCGGCGTACCGGCGGCTCGCGGCGATGCTGCGCGAGGAGATCGTGCACGGCCGGATCGAGCCGGACCGTCCCCTGCCCTCGGAGGAGCGCCTGGTGCGCGAGCACGGGTTCAGCCCCGGCGACGTCCGCCGTGCCGTCGGCGTGCTGAGCGGCGAGGGCCTCGTGTACACGATCGAGGGGCAGGGGGCCTACGTCTCCACCCGGGCCGAGGAGACCGGCGGCGGCTAGTCCCGGCCGGTCCGGCCGAGTAGGGAGGCGACCCGTCTGCGGGCGTCCTCGCCCACCGGCACCTGGAGCACCAGCACGAGATCGGGGTGTCCCATCGGGCGCATCTTGAACATCTCCAGGTCGAGCCGCCCTATCTCGGGATGGTCGATCCCTACCGTCGCCGGCCGGAAGCGGCGCACGGGGTAGTCGGCCCACCATTCGCGGAACTCCCGGCTTACCTCACTGAGCTCCTCAACCAGCGCCGCGAGCCGCGGGTCGCCGGGCCTGCGTCCCATCGCGGCGCGGAACTGGCTGATCACGGCGCGGGCCGCGGGCTCCCAGTCGACCATGCGGGCGCGGTTCGCGGCGTCGGTGAACATCATCCACAGCAGGTTCCGCCGGCACGGCGGGAACGTCAGCGGATCAAGACGGAGCAGGGTGTAGGAGGTGTTCCAGGCCACATAGTCGAAGCACGCGTCGTAGAGGGAGGCGGCGTTCGGCGCGGCGGCGTCGACCAGGCGCCGGAGCCGGGCCGCTGCCGCCGCCTGCTCCCCGCCGGGAGGCGGCGTGTCGGGCGGGGCGAGGCCCGCGAGGTCCCGCAGGTGGTGGTGCTCGTCGGGGTCGAGCCGCAGCGCGCGGGCCAGCGCGTCGATGACCTGCGCCGACGCCGAGATGTCCCGCCCCTGCTCCAGGTAGGTGTACCAGGTGACGCCGACGCCCGAGAGCTCGGCGACCTCCTCGCGCCGCAGTCCGGGGGTGCGGCGCAGGGCCGGATCGCCTTCCGGCAGACCGACGTCGGCGGGCCGCAGGCGGGCCCGCTGGGCACGCAGGAACGCGCCGAGCTCGGCCCTGCGGTCCGAGTCCCTCACGCGGCGGCCGGGCGCGAGACTGGCAGCACGAGTGCCAGGACCGCCGGACGCCGCCTCGTTATCGTGACGGCCATGATCCTTCACAGGGCGAGTCTCCCAGGGAGGCGGGTGTCATGAGTGATCGCGTACTGGTGATCGGCGCCACCGGGCGGCAGGGCGGCGCCACCGCCCGCGAACTGCTCGCCCGCGGGCGGACCGTGCGCGCCCTGGTGCGCGACCCGGGCTCCCCCGCCGCGGCGTCCCTGGAGCAGGCGGGGGCCGAGCTCGCGGTGGGCGACCTGGACGACGAGGCGTCGCTGCGCCGCGCCATGCGGGACGCCGAAGGGGTCTTCCTGGCGCTGACCATGATGCAGGGACCGAGGATCACCGTCGAGGGCGCCGCCGCCGAGGAACGGCGGGGGTTGACGGTGGTCCGGCTGGCCGCCGAGGCCGGCCTCGGGCACCTGGTGTACAGCTCGCTCCCCGGCACCGACGCCGACTCCGGCATCCCCCACTTCGAGAGCAAGGCACGGATCGAGCGGGAGATCCACGCGCTCGGGCTCCCGGCGACGATCCTGCGCCCGGTCTCCTTCATGGAGAACTTCCTCACCTACAGTCGTCCCTCCGTGGAGGACGGCACCCTGGTCCTGCGGCTTCCCGCGCGGCCCGGAACGCCGATGCAGCTGATCTCCGTCAGGGACATCGGGGTCTTCACCGCCCTCGCCTTCGAGCGTCCCGGCGGGTACGTCGGCCGGACCGTCGACATCGGCGCGGACGAGCTGACCCCGCCGGAGATCGCCGCCGCGTTCGGCCGGGTGAGCGGCCTGCCGGCCCACTTCGAGCAGACGCCGATCGAGCAGGTGCGCGCGTTCGACGAGCACCTGGCCCGGATGTTCGAGTTCTTCGACGAGCACCCGGCCGGCGGTGTCGACCTGAAGGCCCTGCGGGCCGAGCATCCCGGTCTGACGACGTTCGAGACCTGGCTGCGCACCACCGGCTGGAAGCCGTGAGGCGCGGGACGTCACCGGCGGCCGGGATGCCACGCCCGTACGGCTATTCCGCGGGCGGCCGGGGCTCGCGCCACATGGGATACATGACCGGGCCTCCGGGCAGCCGGATCAGTTCCGGCATGTCCACGTAGCCGTGGCGGAGGTAGAGCCGCCGGCTCGCCTCGCTGCTCGCCTCCAGGTAGGCGGGCGCCCCCTCGGCGTCGAGCCGGCGATGGTGCTCCTCCAGCAGCATGGTGCCGAGGCCGCGGCCGGTCCTCCCCCGCTCCAGGGCGATGAAGTTCAGGTAGTGGTGCGGCTCGCGCGGGTGGTGCTTCTCCAGCAGCTCGCCCAGGATGTGGTAGCGCCCCGCGTTCTCCCCGGTGAAGGCGTCGATCTCCGCCCGCTCGCCGGGGATCTCCGGGAACGGCGCGGTGAACCAGACGGCCACCCCGGCCAGTTCGCCCGCCTCGTGGATGCCGTAGACGTCGCCGTGCTCCATCGCGTGCGCGGCGTACATGGTGAAGAACCTCCGCTGGAGGGGCAGGCGGTCCTCCTGTCGCGGGACGAGCCACGCGGTGATCGCGTCGACGTGGAAGGTCTCCGCGATCAGGTGGCCGGTCGCCTCCGCGTCCGTCATCCGGCTGATCACCGGACCCGCCGCGTCCGCCGCGCTCACCGGGGGCCTCCCGCCGCGGCCTGGGCGCCGAGGCCGATGCCGGCGTACACCTCGGGCCGGGTCGCCCTGATCACCCGGGCCCAGACGACGCCGAACACCACCGCGACGACGTAGATGGAGGGCAGGATCCACCGGATCGGCGAGTCGGGCGCGACCCCGAGGACCGTGTCGAAGTTGACCAGCGTCAGCGCGATGATCACGAGCAGCGCCACGATCGACAGGGCCGGGGCGAAACGGGTCCGCCAGGCCGTCTCTCCCCGGAGGTCGCGGGAGAAGTACACGATCACCGAGATCGAGGTGACAGTGAGCAGGGTCAGCAGCCCGAGGCCGCCGAAGGCGCCGAAGGTGAAGAACAGCTTCGTCACGGGGTCGAGTCCCGAGACGGCGTAGATCGCGATCACGATCAGGCCGAGCGCGGTCTGCAGCACCGACCCGGAGATCGGCGCGGCGGTGCGGGCCGAGGTGCGGCCGAACACCGAGGGCAGCACGTTCTCCCGGCCGAGGGCGAAGATGTAACGGGCCGTGGTGTTGTGGAAGGCGATCATGCAGGCGATGCTGCTGGTCACGAACAGCACCGAGCCGACCGTCGCGACGGTGCCGCCCAGGTGCTCCGCCGCCTGGCCGAAGACGAGCGTGGGACCCTGCTCGGTCGCCGCCTTGACGATCCCGTCCGGGCCGGTCGGCACCGTCTGGGCCCAGGCGGAGATGGAGTAGAGGATGGCGATGACCGCGATGCCCAGGTAGGTGGCGACGGGCACGGTGCGGAGGCGGTCCTTGGACTCCTCGGCGAAGACGACCGACGACTCGATGCCGGCGAAGCCCGCGACGACGGTGGCGAGGGCGGCGCCCACGCCGGGCACGAACAGCGCCGCGGGGCTGTAGCCCTCGAAGCTGACGCCGTTCCGCGCGCCGCCGAACAGGTCGCCCAGGTCGAACAGCAGGACGACGGCGATCTCGCTGACCAGCAGGACGGACAGGATCCGGCCGTTGATGTCGACCCGCAGCAGGCCGAGCAGACCGGTCAGCGCCCAGGCCCCCAGCGCGATGACCCACCACGGGGGCGAACCGCCGAACCAGTCCAGGAGCAGCGGCTCCGCCGCCGACCCGATGATGCCGTACAGGCCGAGTTGCAGCGCGTTGTAGGCGAGCAGCGCCACCCACGCCGTCACCACGCCCTGCGTCCGGCCGAGACCCTGCGCGGCGTAGGCGTAGAAGGCGCCGGCGTTCACCACGTGCCTGGCCATGGTCACGTAGCCGACGGCGAAGAGCGAGAAGACCCCGCCCAGCAGCAGGAACGCGAGCGGCACGCCGATCACGCCCGTCACCGCGTACGCCGTGGGCACCGAACCCGCGACGACCATGAGGGGCGCCGCCGCGGAGATGACGAAGAACACGATGGACGGCACACCGAGCCGGTCCTGGGCCAGTGCGGCGGAGACGGCGCTCGGCCGTTGCTCTGTCAGGGACACCTGGAACTCCGTGAGGGGATTTGGGGGGCGAGCGGTCACCGGCGGCTGAGGACGGCCTGGCCGACGGCGGCCTTGGTCTGGGCGACGAGTCTCTGCATGGGGGCCGGGAGCATGGCGATCACCGCGGCCACGAAGCGGGGATCGTGTTCCGACAGCACCCGCTGGGCACAGCCGGCGGCGTCCAGCAGTCCCAGGAGGACTCTGTCCCGGGGGTTCGGCGGCGTGCGGCGCTGGACGGCGAGGTTCAGGCGGGCGAGCGGCCACGCGGCCGTGCTCATGTCCGCCGGAGCCGGGGGCTGCTGCTTCAGCAGGTGCCTGACCGGTGGTTTGAGCAGCTTCGCGGCGATCATCCTGGCGGTCACCTCGGCCTCGGCCGTACGGGCGAGGAACAGCAGCCACGTGCTCACCGGATGGTACGGCTCGGCGACGACGTGGCCGAGCACCCTCCTGGTGAAGGCGTCATCGCTGTCCTCCCCGGCCGCCGCGTGGAGGCGCTCGGGGTTCGACGTGAGATCCAGGGTCACCCGCTCGGCGAGCATCAGCTCGGCGAGGACGCCGCCGGCCAGTGCCAGCCCCGCGAGCCGTGAATGCAGGTGTGGATGACCCGTCGCATTGTCGTGCAGGACGAAATACAAGTCATCGACAAGAGACGGGCTCGAAAGATCGCTTTCAGCCACGGTCGGCGATGATATAGGCGCTTTGTTTCATTTGTCATCGCCCGGGAATCATCAAGGCGAGAATGGGAACGCGTTTTCCCATCACGACGTGAATTATGCCAACCGAAACCCGCTTTTTGGTTTATGCGAGCGCATCGCGCGCTCCAGCCGTGGAATCCTCACCGGATCAGGGCGTTCACCACGATTGTGAGCAGGATCGACGCGACGATCGAGATGATGATCATAAGGATGCATCCCGTCGCGCCGCCGAGTGGACGAACCCTGAAATTTCCTGGCATGAGGACCTCCCGCCGCCGCTCCTTCCACGGCCTACCCTTGGCCTCCGCCGCGAACCGGCCCGCGTTTTGTCCGTTTTGAGGGTGGGCATCGAGGGCCTATGACCACCCAGGACGACAGGGGCGCGGTGGTCCTGGCCCGCGCCCACGGCCTCTTCAACATCGCGGGCGGACTGTGGCCGCTCCTGCACCTGACGAGCTTCGAGAAGGTGTACGGCCCGAAGACCGACCGCTGGCTGCAACGGACCGTCGCGGGCCTGCTGGTGGGGATCGGCTGGACCCAGGTCCGCGCCGCGCGCACGCCGGACGGCGTCCGGCAGGCGCGCCGTCTCGGCATGGCCACCGCCGCGACGCTTCTCACCGCCGACCTGCTCTGCGTGCCCACCGGCCGCATCAGGCCGACCTATCTCCTCGACGCGGCGGCCGAGGCGCTGTGGCTGCGCGCCTGGCGGGCCGGCGCCGTACGGCCCGAGCCCCGGGCCGGCCGTGCGGGGTCGGTCCTCGCCGCGGCCGCGGCGCTGGCGGCCGGGTGCGCCACCGGCGGCCTGCTGGCCTCGCGGGTGCTGCGGCGCCCGCCGGAGCAGGAGGTGTCCGAACTGACCCGGGCCCGCTACCTCCGTCATCCCGCCGCGAGGTGACGGGTGCCGGCCTCTCCCCTCCACCGGGTTACGTCTCCCGGCGACGGGTAGAGCGAACGGCAGTTCGACATTGGAGGGACGATGGACCGAGGACCGGTGGAGAAGGACCCCGAGGACTGGGCGACCGGGGACGAGCCGATGACCGCGCCGCAGGAGTCCTACCTGCGCACACTGGCCCGGGAGGCCGGGCGTGACGTGCCCGAGGGGCTCAGTAAGGCCGAGGCCTCCACGTTGATCGACGAGTTGCAGGACCAGAGCCGCCGCCTGAACGAGAACGGGTGACCGCCGCCACCCGTCCCGTCGCCGCCCCGTCCGCGGCGGCCGGGCGGGCGGACGACCGGGGCCGCCCGGGTGGGAGGATCCACCCGGGCGGCCCACGCCGTCCTCGCCCGGCTATCCGGGCAGCGTCTCGCCGCCGATCGGCGCGAGGACCTCACCCGTGTAGTACGACGAGAGCCGGTTGGCCGCGAAGAACACGTACGACGGGGCGATCTCGTCCGGGTCGGCCGGGCGGCCCATCGGCACCTGCTCGCCGAACTTCTCCACCTTCTCCTCCGGGAAGGTGGCCGGGATGAGCGGCGTCCAGACCGGGCCCGGAGCCACGGCGTTGATCCTGATTCCCCGGTCGACCAGCACCTGGGCCATCGCGTAGGTGAACGCGTTGATCGCGCCCTTGGTCGCAGAGTAGTCGATCAGCTGCTTGTTGCCGCGCAGCCCGTTGATCGACGAGGTGTTCACGATCGACCCGCCCTCGGGCATGTGCCGCAGCGCGGCCTTCGTCACCCGGAAGTAGCTGTGGATGTTGACGGCGAAGGTGTGCTCCCACTGCTCGTCGGACAGCTCCTCCAGCCCCCGCACGGGGGTCTGCGTGGCCACGTTGTTCACCAGCACGTCGATGCCGCCGAGCTCGCGGACCGTGCGCTCGACGACCTCCTCGCAGTGGCGAGGGTCGGCGAGATCGCCCGGGAGGAGTACGCAGTTGCGGCCTTCCTGCTCCACCAGTTTCCTGGTGTGCTCGGCGTCCTCGTGCTCGCTCAGGTAGGCGATGGCGACGTCCGCCCCCTCCTTGGCGAACGCCACGGCGACGGCCCGGCCGATGCCGGAGTCGCCCCCGGTGACGAGGGCCCGCTTTCCGGCCAGCAGGTCGCGGCCGGTGTAGTCGCGCATCTCGTCTCTCGGCTCAGGGCTCATCTCGCCCGTCCGGCCGGGATACGACTGCGTCTGCGGTGGCGGTGTGGAGTTCGACTGCTCAGACATGCACCCCGCGTACCCCTGCCCGGCCAGGGCAAACGGCAGGACGCGGCGGTGGGACGGTCGCCCGGCGGATACACAGTGTTACCTATCCATCACGCTTTAGCGTCCCGAGATGGGACATCATGTATGACGTTGACATGACATCCCGGCCGAAGATCGCCCTCTTGGACGTCGTCTGGAGGACGTGCGGCGCCTCCCCCGGCTGCCCGGGCATCGCCCGCGAGCCGTACGGCCGGTGCCTGGCGCACCTGACCCCCGCCGAGACCGGCGCCGTCCTGCGGGACCTCGCGCCGGGCCAGGCGCTCGACCTGCGCGGCACCACCGTGGCGGAGGACCTGCTCGCCCACCTGCTGGACCGTCTTGAGCGCCGTGTCGGACGGGCCAGGTTCGACCACGCGGTCTTCACCGGCCAGGCCCGCTTCGGCGAGGTCGCCTTCACCGGGGACGCGACCTTCGACCACGCCCGGTTCGACCGGCTCGCCTCCTTCTACGGCGCCAGATTCCTGCGCAACGTCTCCTTCCGCGCGGCCCGGTTCGCGCGCGAGCTGTCCCTGCACGACGCGCGGGTGCGCGGCCACGCCGCCTTCGACCACGCCACGATCCGCGGCGACGCCCTGTTCGGCGCGGCGCGCTTCGGCGGCGACCTCCCCGCCGGGAGCACGCCCGGCGGCACGCCGTCCCCCGGCGCCCCGCCCTTCCGGGCCACACCGAACGTCTCTTCGGAGGGGACCCGGAGCACCCCGCTCGCGGAGGCGCGGAACGCCTCGTTCCCAGGAGCACCGAACGCCTCGTTCCACGGCAGACGGGACGTCTCGTTCGAGGGAACGCAGTTCCGCGGGTTCGCGGCGTTCGACGCGGCGGTGTTCGCGGGGGACGTCGTCTTCCGCGGCGCCCGTTTCCACCGGGCCGTCTCCTTCCGCGGCGCGGTCTGCGCGGCGACCGCCGCCTTCGAGGGAACGCGGTTCCAGGACGCGGCCTACCTGGGCCCGATGCGGGTCGGGCGGCGGCTGTCCCTCGCGGGCGTGCGGGCCGGGGCGGCGCTGCACGTGGAGACCGGCGGGTGCCGTGTGATCCTCCGGACGGCGGACGTCGCCGGGCCGCTCGTCGCGCGGCTGTCCGACGCCGATCTCGACCTGCGGGGCGCCGTCCTCGCCGGGACGTCGGCGGTCACCCGGCGCTCCGGCCGGCTGCGGGTGACCTCGCTCGACGGTCTCGACGCCGCGGCGCTCACGCTCACGGGGGCCGACCTTCGCGGGTGCGGTCTCGGCGGGCTGCGCCGCCCGGAACGCCTGCGGCTGCGGGAGTGCCTGTTCGCGGCGACGCCCGGCGGGATGCGGCTGCGGCTGGGCTGGCCGCCGGTCCGGTGGTGGAGCCGCCGCCGCGTCCTCGCCGACGAGCACCTGTGGCGCGGCTGGGACGAGGCGGGGTTCGCCGGGTCTCCGGAATCCCCGGCCCCGCCCTCGCCACGGTCCCACGGATCAGCCGGGCCGCAGGAGTCCCGGCCGCAGGGAGCATCTCGGTCGCGGAAGCCGCCACAGGAGTCGCCGAGGTCGCCATGGGCGCCGGGATCGCCGGACGCCGCCCGGCTGGCCGTCCTGTACGAGCGGCTGCGGCCGGGCGTGGACGACGCCAGGACCTCCGCCGACTTCGCGTTCGGCGCCATGGACATGCGGCGGCTCGGCAGTTCCCGCGGCCGGGCCAGGCTGCTGCTCTCGCTCTACTGGCTCGCCTCCGGGTACGGCCTGCGGACGGGCCGCGCCCTGGGGTGGCTGACGCTGGTGACGGCCGTCGCCGCGGGCGCCGTCTGCTGGACGGCCGGAGCCCGTCCGGCACGGCCGCCGGTCGGCCAGCGCCCCCAGGTGGCGGTGGTCGGAGCGGTGATGCGGGGCGGGGTGCGGGCAGGGCTGCGGGGCGGGGTTCGCGCGGGGCTGCGGCCGGCGGCGACCGCCTCCCGCCCGGCCCACTCCCACGCCCTGCCCACCCGCGCGGGCTGACCACGGAGCCCTGAGCATCGAGAACGTCGATGCTCAGGGCCGCAAGCGTTCACGATCCTTACGAGCGTGACCTCCTGTCGCCAGCATAAGCTCAATCGTTCGCGAAACAGGAGGTTCCATGACAAAGCGCCTATCTGTAGCCATAGTCGGCGCGCTGGTCGTGTCGGCGCTCGCCGGCGGCTGCGGGCGTTCGTCGTCGGAGACCGCCGCGGGCGACAACGCGGCGGCGACGGCGAACAAGACCGCCAAGGACCTGGTCCCGGAGGACGTGCGCAAGACCGGCACACTGCGGGTCGCCACCTCCGAGGGCTACCCGCCGATGGAGATGTACAAGAAGGGCACCCAGGAGCTCACCGGGGTCGACCCCGACCTCGGCGCGGCCATCGCGGCCAAGCTGGGGCTCAAGTTCTCGATCACCAACGCCGCCTTCGACGGGCTCATCCCGGGCCTGCAGGGCGGGCGCTGGGACATCGTGATGTCCTCGATGAGCGACACCGAGGAGCGGCGCGCGGCGGTCGACTTCGTCGACTACTTCAACGCCGGCGGCGCGATCATGGTCAAGAAGGGCAACCCCGAGGGGATCAAGAACCTCGACGACCTGTGCGGCCGCACGGTCGTGCTGGCCAAGGGCAGCTCCAACCTCGCCATCGGCGAGAAGCAGAACGAGAAGTGCGCCACCAAGATGAAGATCATGCAGAGCGAGGACGCGCCCACCGGCCTGCTCTCGATCGACTCCGGGCGCGCCACCGCGACCATCGTCGACTACCCCGTCGCCGTCATGTACGCCAAGGACACCGGCAAGTACGATGTGCTGTCCGAGCAGTACGACGCCGGGCCGTGGGGCATCGCCGTCGACAAGCGGAAGACCGCGCTGCGCGACGCCGTCGCCAAGGCGATGGAGGAGCTTCAGGCCGACGGCGGCTACAAGGCCGTGCTGGACTCCTACGGCGTGACGGCCAACGCCGTCGACGGCGTGCTGGTCAACACCCAGCCGTGGAAGTGACCCAGGAGAAGGCGCCCGCCGCCGAACTGCCGATCGACGCCGTGCGCCCCGCGCGGCCCGGCCGGTGGCTCGGCGCGGCGGCCGCCCTGCTCTTTCTCGTGTGGCTGGCCTACACGGTCATCGTCAACGAGAACCTGCACTGGGACGTCATCGTCGCCTACCTGGCCGACGGCAGGATCCTCGGCGGCCTGTGGGTGACCATCCAGCTCACCGTGCTGTCCATGGCCATCGGCCTGGCGCTGGGCGTGCTCGCCGCCGTCATGCAGCTGTCGGACAACCCCGTGCTCCGCGGCACCTCCGCGCTCTACACGTGGTTCTTCCGCGGCACGCCGCTGCTGGTGCAGCTGATCTTCTGGTTCAACATCGGGCTGGTCTTCCCCACCTTCGCGATCGGCGTTCCGTTCGGCGGGCCCAAGCTGATCGAGTGGCAGGCGAACGAGATCATCACGCCGTTCACCGCGGCGCTGCTCGGCCTGGCGATCAACGAGGGCGCGTACATGGCGGAGATCGTCCGCGCCGGCATCCGCTCCGTGGACCCGGGCCAGCGAGAGGCCGCCGAGTCGCTCGGCATGTCGCACCGGCAGGTGCTGCGCCGTGTGGTGCTGCCGCAGGCCATGCGGGTGATCATCCCGCCGACCGGCAACCAGTTCATCTCCATGCTGAAGACCACGTCGATGGTCTCGGTCATCGCCGGGGCCGAGCTGCTCACCGTGGCGCAGCGCATCTACCTCGGCAACTTCGAGGTCATCGCGATGCTCGTCGTCGCGTCGATCTGGTACGTCGTGCTCACCACGATCGCGAGCGTCGGGCAGCACTTCGTGGAGAAGCGGTTCGAACGCGGCCACGTGCGGCTGTCCTCCCGCGTACGCCGCAACCTGCGGCCCCTGACGTCCAAGGAGCCCTCGTGAGCGCCCCCGCTCAGTCACCCGGCCGGCCACCCGGGCAGCCGTCCGGCCTGCCGATGGTGCGGATCCGCGCCGTGCGCAAGCGGTTCGGCCCGCTGGAGGTGCTCAAGGGCATCGACCTCGACGTCCCCGCCGGCTCGGTGGTGTGCGTCGTCGGGCCGTCCGGGTCGGGCAAGTCGACGCTGCTGCGCTGCGTCAACCGCCTGGAGACGATCGACTCCGGCCGCATCTGGGTGAACGGCGAGCTGATGGGCTACGCCGAGCGCGGCGGGCGGCTGCACGCGTTGCGCCCGGCCGAGCTGTCCCGCCAGCAGCGCGGCATCGGCATGGTGTTCCAGCGGTTCCACCTGTTCCCGCACCGCACCGCGATCGAGAACGTCATGGAGGGGCCGGTCACCGTGCTCCGCACGCCCGCCGCCCAGGCCCGGCGGCAGGCGGCGGAGCTGCTGGAGCGGGTCGGCCTGGCCGACCGCGCGCACCACTACCCCGCGCAGTTGTCCGGCGGGCAGCAGCAGCGGGTGGCCATCGCCCGCAGCCTGGCCATGCGGCCCAGCCTGATGCTGTTCGACGAGCCGACCAGCGCGCTCGACCCCGAGCTCGTGCAGGAGGTGCTCGCCGTCATGCGGGACCTCGCGGCGAGCGGCATGACGATGATGGTCGTCACCCACGAGATGAGCTTCGCCCGCGAGGTCGGCGACCAGTTCGTATTCATGGACGACGGCGTCGTCGTCGAGCGGGGCGACCCCCGCGAGGTGCTCGCGGCGCCCCGGCACGACCGGCTGCGCGCCTTCCTGGGACAGGTCCTGTGAACCCGGGCGCGGCCGCTCGTACGGGACGGCCGGGCGGGCGGCGTCCCGCGACCCCGGAGATCTCGGGGACAGTGACGGGGACGGATCGGGTGACGAGGAGGCTTCCGTGACGGGGGCGGGGACCCGCTTCGACCTTCTCGTCCGGGGCGGGCTGGTGGTCGACGGCACCGGCCGCCCGGCCCGGCCCGCCGACGTCGGGGTCTCCGGCGGGCGGCTGACCGTGCTGCCCCCCGGCTCGTCGTCCGGCCCGGGGTCCGGGTCGTCGCCGGGCTCGGCGGCCGACGCCGCCGAGGTGCTCGACGCGCGCGGGCGGGTCGTCTCCCCCGGGTTCGTCGACGTCCACACGCACTCCGACGGCGTGGCTCTGCTCGGCCCGGCCGGCGACGGCGACAGGCCGGGGAACGGATCAGGAGACGGGTCCGGCCGGGAGCTGGTGCGGGCCTCGGTGCTGCAGGGGGTCACCACCGAGATCTGCGGCAACTGCGGGTCGAGCCTGTTCCCTGCCCTGCAGGAGCGGCTGGCCGCCATGCGGGCGGAGACCCGGATCACCTTCGGCGGCGACGTCGGCGCGTACGCCGACTTCGCGGGTTTCGCCGCCGCGCACGCCGGGGTGCCCCGGGCCAACCACCTGGCCTCGCTCGTCGGCCACGGCACGCTCCGGGCGGGCGTGCTCGGCCCGGTGGACCGGCCGGCCCGGCCCGCCGAGCTGCGTGCGATGTGCGCGCTGCTCGACGCGTCCCTGACGCAGGGCGCCGCCGGCCTGTCCACCGGCCTCATCTACACCCCCGGCTCGTACGCCGGCACCGCCGAGGTGGTGGCGCTGGCGGAGGTGGCCGCCCGGCACGGCAAGCCGTACGTGACCCACCTGCGCGACGAGATGTCGCGGGTGGAGGAGGCGCTGGAGGAGGCCGTCGAGATCTCCCGGCGCAGCGGCGCGGCGCTGCACGTGTCGCACCACAAGACCGCCGGGCGGTACGCCTGGGGCCGCACCGAGCGCACCCTGCCGCGCCTCGCGGAGCTGCGCGCGGGCGGCATGGACGTCACCTGCGACGTCTACCCCTACACGGCGGGCAGCACGGCGCTGGCCGCGATGCTGCCGCCGTGGGCGAACGACGGCGGGCTGCGCGCCCTGACCGCGAGGCTCGGCGACCCCGCCCAGCGGGACCGGATGCGCCGGGCCATCGCCGAGGGCGTGCCCGGCTGGGAGAACACGGTCGGCAACGGCGGCTGGGACCGGATCTCGGTGGCCTGCGCGCCCCGCCATCCGCGGGCCGAGGGCGCGACGATCGCCGACCTCGCCGCCGCCGCGGGCGCCGATCCCCTCGACGTGGCCGCCGACCTGCTGGTCGCCGAGGACGGCGAGGTGACGATCATCAGTCATTCCATGATCGAGGAGGATGTGCGGCGGGTGCTGGCCGCGCCGTACGCGATGATCGGTTCCGACGGCGTGCCGAAGCCGGGCGGTCGCCCGCATCCGCGCTGGGCCGGGACCTTCCCCCGGGTGCTCGGCAGATACGTACGCGAGCTCGGGCTGTTCGGCCTGGAGGAGGCGGTGCACAAGATGACCGGGATGGCGGCGGCGCGCTTCGGGCTGACCGGGCGGGGCGTGATCCGCGACGGCGCGCACGCCGACCTGGTGGTGTTCGATCCGGCGGCGGTGGCCGACCGGGCCACCTTCACCGAGCCGCTGCTGCCGCCCACGGGCGTCGACGCGGTGGTGGTCGGCGGCGCGGTCGTGGTGCGTGACGGCGAGGAGACGGGCGCCCGCCCGGGACGGGTGCTGGCGCTGTGAACATCTGGGACGCGGGGGACGCCGGGGACGGGGGCGGGCTCCCCCGCGACGCCGGGCCGGGGGACGTCTCCGGCGCCGCGCGCGGCTCGCTGGCGGAGCTGGCGGCGTCCTGCCCCGGGACGCTGGCCGTGTGCGTGCCCGGCCTGCTCGGGGTGAACGAGGACGTGGTGCTGCCGCTCGCCAGCACGGGCAAGGTGCTGCTGCTCGCCGCGCTCGCGCGGGACGTCGCGTCCGGCGCGCTCGATCCGGCCGAGCCGGTCGCGCTGCTCGACGAGGACTACGCGGGGGGCTCGGGCCTGCTCACCGAGCTGTCGGCCCGCCGCTGGACCATCGGCGACCTCGCCGTGCTGACGGCGTCCGTCAGCGACAACACCGCGACGAACGCGCTGCTCCGGCGCCTCGGGCTTGCCCGGGTGGACGCCGCGGCCGGCGCGCTCGGGCTGGCCGGGACACGCGTCCACGACAGGATCCGGGAACCGCGGCTGCCCGCGCACCCGCCCGCGTTCGCCACCGGGACGGCCCGTGAGCTCGCCGGTCTCATGCGGTCCGTGGCGTACGGCCGGGAGCCGTGGCAGCGGCTGCTGCTCGGCTGGATGGCGTGCAACACCGACCGCGGCCTGGTCCCGGCGCTCCTGCCGCACGAGCCGGAGGACCGCGAGCCGCCGCGGGTCCTGCCGTACGCCGCCGGGGTGTGGGTGGCGAACAAGACCGGCACGGACGCCGGGACGCGGGCCGACGTCGGCGTGATCGCGGCGGCCAGGTGGGAGGGTTACGCGGTGCTCGCGCACGGGCCGGAAGGCTCCGAGCAGGCCCTCGTGCGGGCCGTGCGGCAGGCGGGCGTCGCTGTCGCCGCCACCGTGACGGGCGCCGCCGCTCGGGCGTGACCAGCGCGGACGCGGCCCGATACTGGGTGGCATGCTCAGCAGCCACCGCCTCAGGGTGCTCCTGGAGGTCTTCAGGACCGGGAGCATCGCCGGAGCCGCCAAGACCCTGCGGCTGTCGCCGTCCGCCGTCTCGCACCAGCTCGCCCGGCTGGAGGAGGAGGCGGGGGTCGGGCTGGTGGAGCGGGCCGCGCACAGCCTTCGGCTGACGGCCGCCGGTCGCCGCCTCGCCGGGCGGGCCCAGGAGGTGCTCGACCTCATCGAGTCCGCCGAGAAGGACCTGCTCGCGCAGGCGCGGGCGGACGCCGGGCAGCTCCGGATCGGGTTCTTCGCCTCGGCGGGCTACCGGCTGCTGCCGATGGCGCTGTCGTCGTTCACGGCCCGCCATCCCGGCGTCGATCTCGACCTGGTGCTCGGGCAGCCGCACGAGTTGCTGGCCGACGTGGAGCGTGGTGAGCTCGACGTGCTGGTCGTGTTCGAGCACGCGCTCGATCCGTGGAAGGCGCCGAAGGGCGTGGAGGTCGTCCACCTCTTCGACGAGCCGCAACTCCTGGTGATGCCGCTCGGCCATCCCGCCGGGCACCGGCCCCGCGTACGGCTGGCCGACCTGGCCGACGATCCGTGGATCACCACGTTCGGCACCGAGACCCCCGTGTCGGTGCTGGAGCGGGCCAGCGCCCTGGAGGGCTTCACCCCCGCGATCCGCTGCCGCAGCGACCACTACGAGGTGACGCTCGGCCTGGTGCGGGCCGGGCTGGGCGTGGCCCTCGTGCCGAGCCTCGGCGTGCAGGGCGCGGCGGGCGTCCAGGTCTGCCAGGTGGAGGGCCCCCGGCTCTACCGCCGGGTCGGCGCCGCGATCCGGCCGACCAATCCCAATCCCGCCCTGCGCGCCTTCGTCGGCTATCTCAGGGACGCGTCGGCCCGCCTCAGCGTGACGCTCCGCCAGGGCGCGGCCGAGCGGCCCGCCGCGCGGGGCGGCGGGCCGCCGGACGGCCGGTCACCAGTTGCCGAGCCGGTGCCCGCTCCGCTCGCCCCGCTCGTGCCGGCGGTACACCTGCGCCATGCCCAGCGCGGCGGCGCCGAGCGCGAAGATCACGATGCCGGTCACGACGTTGTTCCAGACGGTGCTGGTGGTGGCCTCGCCTCCACCGCGCACCACCCAGGGCGAGACCAGCGCCCAGACACCGAGTAGCGGGATCAGCCACCCCATGCCGTAGGTGCGTCCGAAGGCGGACGCGAGCCCGAGGGCCAGGGCACTGACCACGAGGCCCGTGATCAGGTTGCTGATGGTCAGCCCGGGGAAGCGAAAGAACCCGACTATCCAGGGCGAGAGCGCCAGATAGAGACCCGCCAGGAAGGAGAGCCCTTCCAGTACCTGAGCGGGGGCCGTCGAACCCGCCCGGTCGTAGGTCTGACGCAGTTCGGCGATGTCGGGGTGACGCTCGATGCCGGTAGGTCCAACCATGACTGGTCCCGCCTTTCCTGCTGGTTGCGTTTGCGCGGACGGCCATACCCGCACAAATCCAGCAATTCTCTACTTTGCGTAATATCTCGCTTATTAATCGGTTTTGCGGGATAAATTGCCTTCAGAGCATTCATTGGGAGATAGCGGTATGTGCGGCCGGGGAGGGTACCGATGAGGTCCGGCTGAGGGGGCGGCGACGCGGAGGGGGCCATGATCGCTGTAGTTCTGGCGGTGCTCGCCGCGGCGGCCAACGCCGTCGCGTCGGTGCTGCAGCGCCGGGCCGCCCGCCGCATGCCCCCCGGCGAGGCGTTCCGGCTGGGGCTGATCCTGCACCTGCTGCGCAGTTCCGCCTGGCTGGGCGGCATCGGAGCGCTGATCGCCGGGTTCCTGCTGCAGGCCGCCGCGCTCTCGTCCGGAGGGCTCGCCCTCGTGCAGCCCCTGCTCGTCGCCGAACTGCCGATCACGATGCTGGTGGCGGGCTGGATGTTCCGGATCCGCGTCTCCCCGATGACGTGGCTGGCCGTCGCGGCGCTGACGGCGGGACTGGCCGGGTTCCTGGGGGCCGCCTCCCCCTCTCCGGGCGACCGCCTGCCAGGTGTGCTGGGCTGGACGATCTCGGCGGGCGTGACCGCCGGGCTCGTGGCCGGCTGCGTGGCGGTCGCGATCAGTTCCGGCGGCGCCACCCGCGCCGTGCTGCTCGGGGTCTCCGCCGGGCTCGGCTTCGCCTACACCGCCGTGCTGATGAAGCGCACCGTCGAGGTGCTGCCCGACGGGCTGCGGGCCCTGTCCGGCGCCTGGTCGCTGTACGCCATGGTCGCCGCCGGCCTGTGCAGCCTCTTCCTGCTGCAGAACGCCCTGCACAGCGGGCCCCTCGTCGCCGTGCAGCCGGCCCTGACCGTGACCGACCCCGTCGCCAGCACGGCGTACGGCGTGGCCCTGTTCGGCGAGGGCATCCGCACCGGCCCGTGGGTGCTGCCCGAGCTGACCGGCATGGCCCTCATCCTGTACGGCAGCGTGCTGCTGTCCCGGCACGCGCCGCTGCACGAGGCCGTCAGGAGACCGTGAGGGCCGCGCCGTCCGGCCGCGCGAAGCGGAGCAGCAGGGCCTCCGCCGGTTCGGCGTCGAACAGGGCCTCCGCGCGGGCGGTCAGCGCGGCGCGGGCGGGCGAACCGGGGGCGAGCCGGTGGAGTTCCCGAAGCAGCCGGGCGGGACGGCGGACGTGGACGCTCACCCCGGCCCTGGCCATCGCGAGCACCCCGTCCCGGCCGTGGCCGGGGATCGGCAGGCAGGTCACGACGGGCACCCGCGCGGCGAACGCCTCCCGGCAGGTCAGCCCGGCGGCGTTGTCCACCAGCGCGTACGCCGCGGCGAGCAGGCCGGGCAGGTCGTCACGCCAGCCGAGGGCGAGGCCCGCCGGCCCCGGCGGCTCGCCGAACAGCCGCGACAGGCGGCGGCGCAGCCGCTCGTTGCGCCCGCAGAGCACGACGGGCACGTACCGCCCGCTCTCCTGCCCGTCTCCCGGCCTGTCCCGCGCTTCGGAGCGGCGCAGGGCGCGGGCCGTCCGCACGACCCGGCCGACCCCCCACGCGCCCGCGCCGACCAGCACGATCCGGTCGCCGTCCGGCAGGCCGAGCCGTGCGTGGCCGCTCCGCCCCGGCGCCCGTACGGCGGCGAACCCGGGCCGCACGATCGGGGCGTGCCGGAAGGCCGGGCGGCCGGTGGCGGCCGTCACGGCAAGGGCGGTGGCCGCGTCCGGGCACAGATACCGGTCGTTGCCCCCGTGCAGCCAGAGGCGGTGCGCGGCGAAGTCGGTCAGCACGACCACGCTGGGGACGGCCAGCCGCCCCCGCGACCGCAGGTGCCCGGCGGCCTGGGCGGCCACGTGGAAGACCGGCACCACCAGCGAGGGCCGCAGGCGGCGCACCACCCTGCTCAGCCCGGCCGCCACCACGACCGTCAGCGGCGACACCGCGCGAGCTCGCCGGGCCCGCCGCGACACGAAGAAGATCCGGTAGACGATGGCGTACAGCCACGGAGCCCGGAGCATCACGGTGCGGTACCACCAGCGCAGGACCGTGCCCAGCCGCAGCGGCAGCAGGGCGAGCACGTCCACGACCACCACCCGGACCCCGGCGGCGGCGAGGCGCCGGGCCAGTTCGGCGGCCACGCCGTCGTGACCGGCCCCCATCGACGCGCTGACGATCAGCACCTTCGCCGCCGGCGGTGTCATGGGCCCCTCCCAGGGAGTGGACGACGACGCGGCGAGGCGCCGCCAGGTCACGCGCGGCACCGGACGCCCTCTCCCGTCTCGTTCCCGGCTTGGCGAATCCGGACACAGGACCTGATACAGGACGGGCGATACTGAATCCGATGAGACGTCGCGTGGCCGCCGCCGGGGCGGCCCTGCTGCCCGTCGCGGTGCACGTCGCGCCGGGCGCGGCCTGGCTGCCCGCCGTACGCCGCCTGCTGCCCGCCCTCGCG
This sequence comes from Microbispora sp. H10670, assembly GCF_014161385.1. Lineage (NCBI taxonomy): Bacteria > Bacillati > Actinomycetota > Actinomycetes > Streptosporangiales > Streptosporangiaceae > Microbispora > Microbispora sp. H10670. The sequence continues at coordinate 306,044 of NZ_JABBWW010000002.1, forward strand.
GGCGAGGGGCGGCCCGGACACGTCGCGCTGACCTTCGACGACGGGCCCGATCCCCGGTCGACGCCGCTGTTCCTCGACGAGCTCGCCCGGCTGGGCTGCCGGGCGACCTTCTTCATGCTGGGCGAGCTGCTCGACCGCCATCCCGGCCTCGGGCGGAGCGTCGCGCGGGCCGGGCACGAGGTGGCCGTGCACGGCTGGCACCACGTGAACGCCCTGGTCGCCCGGCCGGGCCGGATCGCGGCGGAGACGGCCCGGGCCGCGCGCCTCGTCGCCGAGGTCACCGGCGCGCGGCCCGCCTGGTACCGCCCGCCGTACGGCGTGCTGAGCGCGGAGGCGCTGCTGGCGGCGCGGTGGCACGGCCTGCGCCCGGTGCTGTGGACGGCGTGGGGCGAGGACTGGACGCGGCGGGCCACACCGGAGTCGGTGCTGCGGACCCTGGCTCCCGGCCTGCGGGGCGGCGCCACGCTGCTGCTGCACGACTGCGACCACACCTCCGCCCCCGGGTCGTGGCGCTCGGCGCTCGGCGCGCTGCCCGAGGTGGTCGGCCGCTGCCGCGCCGCCGGGCTGCGGGTCGGGCCGCTCGGCTCCCACCTCCCCTGAGCGCAGAGCGCCTCCTGGGAGAGCTTTTTACCGGCGGCCGGAAGCGCCAACGGCGGGCAACGGTTCCGCCCGCCCCCGGCGGCCCCGCCCGGCGTTTCTTTGGCCCGCCTTTCCGTCCGCCCCCGTCCGCGTACGCCGGGTTGCCCGTCAGGTCGCACACGCAAAGCCACTGCCCGATCTGTCGGGTTTTGGGGTGATTTTCGGTGGAGATTCTCCTGACATGTCCGCAGCGGACGTACGCGACGCCGCGCGCCGGGAGAACTTCCCGGTGGCCTCCCGGCTGCTGCCGCGCGGGTACCGCCGCGACCTCATGGCGGTGTACGGCTTCGCCCGATACGTGGACGACGCCGGTGACGAGGCGGACCCGGCAGAGCGGCCCGCCCTGCTCGACGCCGTCGAGGCCGACATCGGCCGCCTGTACGCGGGCGGCGTCCCGCGCCTGCCGGCCGTACGCGCGCTGACGCCGCTGGTCGCCCGCCGGGCCGTGCCGAGCGCTCCGTTCCTGCACCTGGTCGAGGCGAACCGGCGCGACCAGGTGGTGCGGCGCTACGACACGTTCGCCCAGTTGCTGGGCTACTGCGAGCTGTCGGCCAACCCGGTCGGCCGGATCGTGCTGCACGTGTTCGGGCTGGCGACGCCCGAGCGGGCGCGGCTGTCCGACCTCGTCTGCTCGGCGCTCCAGGTGATCGAGCACTGCCAGGACGTGGGCGAGGACCACGCCCGCGGCCGCGTCTACCTGCCGGCGGAGGACCTGCGCAGGTTCGGCGCCGGGGAGGCCGATCTGACCGCCGCGCACACCTCCCCGCGACTGCGCCGGGTGATCGCCCTGCAGGCCCGTCGCGCGGCGACCCTCCTCGACGAGGGGACGCCGCTCCTGGAGACCCTGCGCGGGTTCACGCGCACGGCGGTGGCCGGCTACGTCGCGGGCGGCCGGGCGCAGCTCGCGGCGCTCGAACGCCGCCGGCACGACGTGCTGGCCGGCGCCCCGCGTGCCCGCCGTCACGCGGTGCTGCGCGAGTGGGTGCGTGTGCTGAAGGAGGTGGACGGTGACGGTTCCCGGCGCGATTCCTGATCCCGTCCCCGAGCCCCTGGCCGGCGCGGCGGCGGACCTCCCGGCCGGGCGGGCGCCCCGGGCCGGGCCGGGACCGATGCCGGTGTCGCGGGCCTACGGGCACTGCGAGCGCGTCGTCCGCACCCGGGCGCGGAACTTCGCGTACGGCATCCGCCTGCTGCCCCCGCCGAAGCGGCGCGCGCTCAGCGCCGTCTACGCGCTCGCCCGGCGGATCGACGACCTCGGCGACGAGGCCGGGCCCGTGGCCGGACGACTGGAGCGGCTGGAGCGGGAGCGCGAACTGCTGAGGGCCCTGAAAACCGTGCCCGGTTCCTCGGGACCTGACTCCATGGGGCCCGGTTCCTCGGGGCCTGGGTACTCGGGGCCTGGTCCGGGGGCCGTTCATCCGGTGACGGCCGATCCGGTGCTGGTGGCGCTGGGCGACGCCGCCGCGCGCTTCCCCCTTCCCCTTGAGGCGTTCGAGGATCTCATCGACGGGTGCGCCGCCGACGTCGCCGGGGCGCGTTACCGGTGCCACGACGACCTGGTGGGCTACTGCCGGCAGGTGGCCGGGTCGATCGGGCGGCTGTCCCTCGGCGTGTTCGGCCTCGCCGGCGGCGCGTACGGAGACGACGGGACCGGTGGCGGACCCGTTGACGGCGAGCTTGTGCTGCGGCGCGCGGCGGGCCGGGCGGACGCCCTCGGCGTGGCGCTGCAGCTCACCAACATCCTCAGGGACCTGCGGGAGGACCGCTGCGCCGAGCGGGTGTACCTGCCCGCCGACGACCTGCGGAGGTTCGGCTGCACACTCGGGCTGGACGCGAGGGGGGATTTCACCGACCCGCCCGAGCGGCTGGCCGGGCTGATCCGGTTCGAGGCCGCGCGGGCACTGGGCTGGTACGCCGAGGGCATGCGGCTGATCCCGTTGCTCGACCGGCGCAGCGCCGCCTGCACCGCGGCGATGGCCGGCATCTACCGGCGCCTGCTGGGGCGGATCGCCACCGACCCGGCCCGGGTCCTGGCCGGGCGGCTGTCGCTCGCGCCGTGGGTCAAGGCGATGGTCGCGGCGCGGGCCGTCACGGGCGCGGCCCAGGCGGAGCCCGAGGCCGGGTCCCAGGGAGAGTCCCCATGAACAGCCCGATCAGCAGCCCCGCGAACGGCCCGATGACCGGCTCCCTGACCGGCTCCCTGACCGGCCCGGACGGCGTCCCGCCCGTCGCGGTGATCGGCGGCGGCCTCGCCGGGATCACCGCGACCCTCGCCATCGCGGAGGCCGGGTGGCCGGTGACCCTGTACGAGGCGCGGCCCCGGCTCGGCGGGGCCACCCACTCCTTCGCCCGCGGCGGCCTGACCGCCGACAACGGCCAGCACGTCTTCCTGCGCTGCTGCACGGCGTATCTGGGCCTGCTCGACCGGCTCGGCGGGACCGGGCGGGTGCGCCTGCAGGAGCGCTTCGACGTGCGGGTGCTCACCCCGCACGGCGAGCGGGGGCGGCTGCGCCGGGCCTCGCTGCCCGGGCCGTTCCACCTGCTCCCCGCGCTCGCGCGCTACCGGCTGCTGTCCCCCGCCGACCGTCTCCGGGCGGTGCGCGGCGCACTGGCGCTGCGCGGTCTCGACCCGGCCGCGCCCGCGCTGGACCGGGCCGCGCTGGGCGCCTGGCTGGCCTCCAGGGGTCAGGGGGACACCGTGCGGCGCGCCCTGTGGGACCTGTTCGCCGTGGCCGCGCTCAACATCGCCGCCGACGAGGCGGCGCTCGGGCCGGCGGCCATGGTGTTCCGCACGGCCCTGCTCGGCCGGCCCGACGCCGCGGACATCGGGGTGCCGTCCGTCCCGCTCGGCGAACTGCACGGCGGCGCGGCGCTGACCGCCGTCGCGCGGGCCGGCGGCGCGGTGCGGCTGCCGGCGAAGGCCGAGGCGATCCTGCCGGCCCCGCCCGGCCTGCCGGGGCCGTCGGTCCTCGTCGGCGGCGCGCGGGTGGAGACCTCCGCCGTCGTCGTCGCCGTCCCCCACGGGCAGGCCGCGCGGCTCCTGCCCGCCGAGGCGGCGCCGGACCGCGACGCGTGGGCGGGGCTCGGAGCGAGCCCGATCGTCAACGTGCACGTCGTCTACGACCGGCCGGTCACCAGCCTGCCGTTCGCCGCGGTCGTCGGCTCGCCGGTGCAGTGGATCTTCGACAGGACGGCGGCGGGCGGGCTGACCCGGGGCCAGTACCTGACGGTGTCGGTGTCGGCGGCCCGGCACTGGATCGACGTGCCCACGTCAGCGATGCGCGCGGTGTTCGTCCCGGAGCTGGAGCGGGTGCTCCCGGCCACCCGGACGGTGCGGCTGCTCGACTTCTTCATCACCAGGGAACGGCGGGCCACCTTCCGCCAGAGCCCGGGGAGTGGCGCGCTGCGCCCCGGCGCGGCCACCCGCTGGCCGGGGCTGTTCCTGGCCGGCGCCTGGACCGACACCGGCTGGCCCGACACGATGGAGGGCGCCGTGCGCAGCGGCCTGGAGGCGGCCCGCCTGGTGCGGCTGCACCTCAGCCACCTCGGCCACCTCGGCCATGTCGGCCATGTCGGGGAGCCCGCGCGAGCAGAGTGGGCCCGATGACCGCGCTCCTCACCGCCGCGTCCCGCGCCGCCACCGCGCTCGAGGCGGCCCGCGACCACCTGCTCGCCCTGCAGTCGCCGGAGGGCTGGTGGAAGGGCGAACTGCGGACCAACGTGACCATGGACGCCGAGGACCTCCTGCTGCGCGAGTTCCTCGGCGTGCGGACCGCGGCCGAGACGGCCGGGGCCGCCCGGTGGATCAGGTCGCAGCAGCAGGCGGGCGGCGGCTGGGCCAACTTCCACGACGGCCCGGCCGACCTGTCCACCACCGTCGAGGCGTACACCGCGCTGCGGCTCGCGGGCGACCCGCCGTCGGCCCCGCACCTGCGCGCCGCCGCGGCCCTCGTACGCGATCTGGGCGGTGTCGAGTCCACGAGGGTCTTCACCCGGATCTGGCTCGCGATGTTCGGCCAGTGGCGGTGGGAGGACCTGCCGGTGATCCCCCCGGAGATCGTGTTCCTGCCCCCGTGGTGCCCGCTGAACGTGTACGACTGGGCCTGCTGGGCGCGGCAGACGATCGTGCCGCTGACGATCGTGACCGCGCACCGGCCGGTCCGCCCGCTGCCGTTCAACCTGGCCGAGCTGCGCACCGGAAGGCCCGCGCGGCGGGGCCCGCGCACCGGCTGGGACGCGGCGTTCGCGGCGCTCGACCACGTGCTGCACCGGTACGAACGGCGGCCGCTCGCCGGGCTCCGCCGCGCCGCGCTCAGGCGGGCCGCCGAGTGGGTCGTCGCCCGCCAGGAGGCCGACGGGTCGTGGGGCGGCATCCAGCCGCCCTGGGTCTACTCACTGATCGCGCTGCACCTCTCCGGGTACGACGTCTCCCACCCCGTGATGCGCCGCGGGCTGGCCGGGCTGGACCGGTTCACGATCAGGGAGGACGGCTCGCGCAGGCTTGAGGCGTGCCAGTCGCCGGTCTGGGACACCGCGCTCGCGATGATCGCCCTCCTGGACGCCGGCCTGCCGCGGGATCACCCGGCGCTGGACCGGGCGGGTGAGTGGCTGCTCCGCGAGGAGATCCGGGGGCCCGGCGACTGGGCCGTGCGGCGCCCGGGGCTCGCGCCCGGCGGCTGGGCGTTCGAGTTCGACAACGACGGCTACCCCGACGTCGACGACACGGCGGAGGTGATCCTCGCACTGGGCCGGTGGGGCCGTCCCGCCGCCCGGGACGCCGTCCGGCGGGGGCTGCGCTGGACGGCGGGGATGGCCTCCCGCGACGGCGGCTTCGCCGCCTTCGACGCCGACAACACGCGCGCGCTGTGCCTGCGGCTGCCGTTCTGCGACTTCGGCGCGGTCATCGACCCGCCGTCGGCCGACGTCACCGCCCACGTGGTCGAGGCGCTCGCCGCCGAGGGCCTGGCCCGCTCCCCCGTCGTACGGCGGGCGGTGACCTGGCTGCTGCGGGCGCAGGAGCCCGGCGGCTCGTGGTTCGGCAGGTGGGGGGCGAACCACGTGTACGGAACCGGGGCCGTGCTGCCCGCCCTCGCCGCCGCCGGGGTGCCGCCCGCCGCGCCCTGCGTGCGGCGGGCGGTGGCCTGGCTGGAGGCCCACCAGCACCCCGGCGGCGGCTGGGGCGAGGACATGCGCTCCTACCGCGACCCCGCCTGGATCGGGCGGGGCGAGCCGACCGCCTCGCAGACGGCCTGGGCGCTCATCGGCCTGCTGGCCGCCGGGGAGCGGGGCCCGTCGGTCGAGCGCGGCGTGGCCTGGCTGGCCGGCACGCAGCGCCCGGACGGCACCTGGGACGAGCCTCACTACACCGGGACCGGGTTCCCCGGCGACTTCTTCATCAACTACCACCTCTACCGGCTCGTGTTCCCGGTCAGCGCGCTCGGCCGCTACCTGCGGGCCGAAGAGGGGGCACAGGAGGGGACGCCATGACGGATCTGATCGTGTGCACCGCGCTGGGCATGGAGGCCCGGGCCGTGGCCCGGGGGCTGCGGCCGGCGCGGGAGCACTCCCGCGTCCGGGTCGTCCGGGTCGGGATGGGGCCGGACCGGGCGGCGCGCGCGGCGGCCCTGCTCCCGCCCGCCGGCGCCCTCGCCGTCACCGGCTTCGCGGGGGCCCTGGACGACGGACTGCGCCCCGGGGACGTGCTCGTCGCCACCGAGGTCCGCTCCGGGGACCGCGTGTGGCCGTGCCCGTCCGCTCCGCTGCTCGCCGGCGAACTGGCCCGCGCCGGGCTGCGCGCCGTCACCGGCCCGCTCGTGACCTCCCCTCGCGTCGTGTCGGGCCGCGACCGCCGCGCGCTCGCCCTTGAGGGCGGGATCGCGGTCGACATGGAGAGCGCGCCGCTGGCCGCCGCCGCCCGGGGGCGGCCCTTCGCCGCCGTACGCGTGATCGTGGACACCCCCGCCGCCCCCCTGCTGAGCCTCGCCACGATGGGCGGCGCGGTCGCGGCGTGCCGCACGCTCACCCGGATCGGCCCGGTGCTGGCGCGGTGGGCGGCGGCCATGGGCCCCCGGCGGGTGCTGCTCGCCTCCCCCCGCTCATTCTGCGCGGGGGTCGATCGGGCGATCGAGACCGTGGAACGGGCGCTCGTCCGGTTCGGCCCGCCGGTGTACGTGCGCAAGCAGATCGTGCACAACGCCCACGTCGTACGGGACCTGGAGCGGCGCGGCGCGGTGTTCGTGGACGACCTGGCCGAGGTGCCCGAGCTTCCCGGGGGCGCGGTGACCGTGTTCTCCGCGCACGGGGTGTCGCCCGCCGTACGGGAGGAGGCCGGCCGCCGCGGCCTCCGGGTGGTCGACGCGACGTGCCCGCTGGTCGCGAAGGTCCACGCGGAGGCCCGCCGGTTCGCCGCCCGGGGCGACCTCGTCGTGCTGATCGGCCACGCCGGGCACGAGGAGGTCGAGGGCGTGCTCGGCGAGATGCCCGGCGCGGGCGTGCCGGCCGAGGACGAGGCCGCGGTGGAGGCCCTGCCCGCGTCGCTCGCCGAGGGGCGCGGGGTCTCCTGCCTGACGCAGACCACGCTGGCCGCCGACGAGGCCGAGGAGGTCGCGGCGGCGGTCCGGCGGCGCTTCCCCGGCGCGGAGGGGCCGCGGGGCGACGACATCTGCTACGCGACGACCAACCGGCAGCGCGCGGTGCGGGCGGTGGCCGCCGAGGCCGAGCTGGTCCTGGTCGTCGGGTCGGCGAACTCGTCCAACGCCCGGCGGCTGACCGAGGTCGCCGCCCGTTCGGGTCCTGATGGGGCCCCGATCACCCGCCTGGTCGACGGCCCCGGTGACATCGCCCTGGAGTGGCTGCGCGGCGCGCGGACGGTCGGGCTGACCGCGAGCGCGTCCACGCCCGCCTCGCTGGTGGACGCCGTCGTGGCGGCCCTCGGCGGGCTCGGGCCGCTGGAGGTGGAGGAACGGCGGGTGACCGAGGAGAACGTCGAGTTCACACTTCCGAAGGAGGTGCGGCCCTGATGCCGATGCCCTTACGCCAGAGCCTTCGCGTCGGCGGGTACGTCCTGCGCCAGCGGTTGCGGCGGCGCAGGCGGTTCCCGCTGCTGGTCGAGCTCGAGCCGTTGTTCGCCTGCAACCTCAAGTGCGCGGGCTGCGGGAAGATCCAGCACCCGGCCGACGTGCTCAGGCGGCGCATGCCGGTCGGCCAGGCGGTGGCCGCCGTCGAGGAGTGCGGCGCGCCGATGGTGTCCATCGCCGGCGGGGAGCCGCTCATGCACCCCCAGATCGCGGAGATGGTCCGGGCGCTGGTGGCCCGGCGGAAGTACGTCTTCCTGTGCACCAACGCCCTGCTGATCCCACGCAAGATCGACCAGTTCACGCCCTCGCCGTACTTCGCCTGGGCGGTGCACATCGACGGGCTGCGCGAGCGGCACGACGCGTCGGTGTGCAAGGAGGGCGTGTTCGACGAGGCGGTCGCGGCGATCCGGGAGTGCCGGCGGCGCGGCTTCCGCGTCACCACGAACACCACCTTCTTCGCCGGGGACAGCCCGCGCACGGTGATCGAGGTGCTCGACTACCTCAACGACGACCTTCGGGTCGACCAGATGATGATCTCGCCGGGGTACGCGTACGAGAAGGCGCCCGACCAGGACTGCTTCCTCGGGGTGCGGCAGACCCGCGAGCTCTTCCGCGCGGCGTTCGCCGGCGGCAACCGCGGGCGCTGGCGGCTGAACCACTCGCCGCTGTACCTGGACTTCCTGGAGGGGAGGATCGACTTCCCCTGCACGGCCTGGGCCATCCCGTCGTACTCGGTCTTCGGCTGGCAGCGGCCCTGCTACCTCATGGCGGACGGGTACGCCGAGACCTACCGGGAACTGGCCGACGACACCGACTGGAGCGCCTACGGGCGGGGCCGCGACCCGCGCTGCGCCAACTGCATGGCGCACTGCGGCTACGAGCCGACGGCGGTCTTCGCCACCGTCGGCTCGCTGCGCGAGTCGCTGCGCGCGCTGCGCAGCCCTTGAGAAACCGCGCAGCCCCTGAGTCCGTGCCGTACGCGATCTCAGGGCCGGCCGAAGCGGCGGGCGAGGACGCGGAACGGGCCCGGCGCGGCGCCGCGCAGCCGGGCGGGCAGCCGCAGCCAGGCCGGCACGTACACCTCGGCGCGGCCGCGCTCGACGGCGACCGCGACGGCCCGCGCCACCCGCTCCGGCGGCACGGGCGCGGGCCTGCGGCGCGCGTACGGCGTGCCGCGCCGGGCGAAGAACGGCGTGTCGACCACCCCGGGCACCACGGTGGTCACCCCGATCCCGGGCAGCTCGTACCGCAGGCTCTCGGCGAAGGCCAGCAGGCCCGCCTTGGTCGCGGCGTAGACCGCCTCCCCGGGGACCCCCACCACCCCCGCGATCGAGGCGACGTAGACGAGGTGCCCGCGGCCGCGCTCGGCCATCGCGGGCAGCAGCAGCCGGGTGAGCTGCACGTGGGCCGTCAGGTTGACCGCGATCAGGCGTTCCGCCGTGGCACCGGGCATCCGCGTCAGCGGCCCGCTCCAGCCCTCGCCCGCGTTGGCGACCAGCACGTCCACCGGCCCGGCGCGTGCGGCCAGGTCCTCGACCGGGTTCCCTGTGCCGTTCCCGGTTCCGGCATGGTCGTGGGCGAGGTCGGCGGGGACGACCTCGCCGCCGGTCCGGGCGGCCACGGCGGCGAGCGCCTCCCGGTCGCGCCCGGACAGCACCAGGCGGGCACGGCGGGCCCACAGTTCGAGCGCGATCGCCGTGCCGATGCCCGACGACGCGCCCGTGACCAGCACCCGTGCCCCCGCCAGCCGCATCCGTCCTCCCCACTGTGGCTGTACCCGCGGACGCGGCCACCGCCCGGGGATCGGCTGCCGCTCTTCCCGTGAACCGGTGGACCTTCGGCGGTATGACTGAGTAACCTTCCGAGTATGACCAAGAAGATTACGATCTCTTTGCCGGACGAACTGGCCGACGAGGCGCAGGCGTCCGGCAACGCCTCGGCCTACATCGCCGCGGCGCTGCGCGAGCGGCGGCGCGTCCAGGGCGACCTGGCCATCATGGCCGATTTATGGGGGCCGGGCTGGCAGGACGGGATCACCGACGACGACAGCGCCCGCGCGGCCCGCCTCATGGGCGGGGACGCCAAGGCGGACGCCGCGTGACCGACCCCGTCCCACCGGCCGGCGTCCTGTCCGGCCACGTGCTGGACCTCGACGCCGTCGTCCACCTGATCGAGGGCAAGAGCATGTACGGCAGGGCCGTCGTGCGGCAGTCCTCGGCGCACGGTGTCACCCTCCTCGTGCCCGCGCTCGCCGTCCAGGTCCTCTCGCTGGGCCCGATCCAGCCCCGCCTCGAACGCTTCCTGCGCATGTCGATGGTCGTCACCGGCGCGCTGTCGCCCGACGACGCCGTCGAGGGCGGGCCGTACGCGCAGGCGATCAGGGCGAGCCTGCGCCGGCACCGGCCCGCGGCGGCCGACGCGCGCCTGACCGACGTGCTCGTGGCCGCCCACGCCGTCGTCCACGCCACCCGCCGCGACTGGCGGATCATCACCCCGTCCCCCTACCTGTACGAGGGCCTCGACGTCCGCCTGGAGATCCTCCCCTAGATGAGCCCTCGCTCCATGGCCACGACGACGGCCGCGGCCCTGCTGTCGACACCGAGCTTGGCGAAGACGTGCTTGAGATGCGTCTTCACCGTCGTCTCGCTGATCAGCAGGGTCCTGGCGATCTCCTTGTTCGCCGAGCCGCGCGCCACCAGGCGCAGCACCTCCAGCTCGCGCGGGCTCGGCTCCTGGGCCGCGGGCCTGCTCAGCAGGGCGGACGCGACCGACGGCGCCAGGACCGCGCCGCCGGCGGCGGCCGTACGGACCGCTCTGTGCAGCTCCTCGCGCGGCGCGTCCTTCAGCAGGTAGCCCGCCACCCCGGCGGCCATGGCCCGCGCCACGTCCGCGTCCGTGTCGTACGTGGTCAGCACGACCACCTTGATCTCCGGGTGGTCCGCCCGGAGCCGCCGGATCGCCCCGACGCCGTCCAGGCCGGGCATGCGAAGGTCCATCAGCACCACGTGCGGCCGCGCCCGCCTGGCCATGGCCAGCGCCTCGAACCCGTCGGACGCCTCCGCCACCACCTCGATGTCCGCCACGTGGTCGAACATGCCGCGAAGTCCGTCGCGGACAACCGGATGGTCGTCGACGATCATCAGTTTGAGGGGATCCGCAGGCACAGCGCCGTCCCCTCTCCCGGTGCGGACTCCACGGTCAGCGTTCCCCCGACGCCGCCGGCCCGCTCCCGCATGGCCGCCAGCCCGTACCCCGCGCCGGGCGCGTCCGGGTCGAAACCCACCCCGTCGTCGAACACGTCCAGCGTCACCTCGTCGTCCATGTAGGTCAGCGTGATCGCGACCCTGCCCGCCCGGGCGTGCCTGGCCGCGTTCGACAGCCCTTCCTGCGCCGCCCGCAGCAGCGTCGTCTGCACCTCGCCGGGCAGCGGCCGGGGGGTCCCCTCCACCGACACGGCCGCCGCCACCCCCGACGTCCGCGACCACCGCGCGGCCACCTCCGCGAGCGCCGCCTCGGGACCCGCGCCGGCGAGAGGGCCCGGCCGCAGCGCGTCGACCGAGCGCCGCGCCTCCCGCAGGTTGTCGCGCGCCAGCTCCTTGGCCAGCGCGATCCTCTTCCGCACGGCGCCCAGGTCGGGCATCGCCTGCTCGGCCGCCTCCAGCTGGGTGACGATGCCGCTCAGCCCCTGGGCGAGGGTGTCGTGGATCTCCCTGGCCAGTCTCGCCCGCTCCTCCAGCACCCCGACCGTCCGGTTCTGCGCGCTCTGCCGGGACACGTAGTCGACGAACAGCCCGATCGCCACGACGAGGCCGGAACTGCCGACGAGCCGCCACAGGACGCCGGGCTCGTCCAGATAGCCTCTGGCGGCGAACGTGCTGAGGACCGTCGCCACCGCGCCCACGTAGGACCAGGGGCTCGCCAGCATCAGATACGGCTGGGGCATCAACCCGAAGACGACGACGTCGAAGGACCGGTCCCGCGCCACCAGCGCGAGGTAGAGCGCGCCGACGACCGCCAGGTGGAACGCCATGGGGTTCAGCCGCCCGAGCAGCCGCGGCCGCCGTACGACGAAGAAGCCGTGCCAGCCCGCCATGAGCGCGACGATTCCCAGCGTGAGCGGGCCGGGGCCGGTGCCCTCGCCCGTGCCGTCCCCGTACGAGAGGATCAGCCCGAGCGCCAGGCAGGCGTAGTACAGCACGTGGAAGGCGCGCGACCAGCGCGCCTCCCAGACGTTCACGTCCTCACTCCCATCGGAACAGCGCCGCGCCGGTGGCCGTGGCCGCCACGATTATCCCGGCCAGGATCAGCAGGGGGAAGGGCGCGGCGGTGCCGGACCAGGCGCCTCCCAGGGCCTCCACGGCCGGGGTCAGGGGCAGGAAGTCGCCGATCTGACGCAGCGAGCCGGGCAGGGCCTTCCTGGGCACGGCCGCGCCGGACAGGAAGATCATGGGGAACATGACCAGCATGCCGATCAGGCTCGCGCCTCTGGTGTTGCGCACGACCGCGGCGATCACGAAGCCCAGCGCGCAGGCCATCACCGAGCAGAGCAGGAAGGCCGCGGTCAGCATGAGGACGTCGCCGGGCGCCCGCGCGCCGAACACCGCGACCGTCACGACCACCAGCAGCGCGGAGCCCGCCAGGCCCGCGGCGACCTGTGACACCAGCTGGGCCCCGAGCAACAGGACCGGGGAGATCGGCGTGGTGGCCAGCCGCTTGAGCACCTTGCGCTCGCGGTACGAGGCCAGCAGGCCCGGCAGCGCGCCCATCCCGCCGATGGCGGCGATCATCGCGAGGTAGCCCGGGACCGCGCCGCCGTCGCCGCGTTTGAGCACCAGCAGCATGAAAGGGAAGGCCACCATGAAGAACAACGAGGCGGGGTCGCGCGACAGCAGCCTGAGCTCGGCGGCGGTCAGAGCCGTGAACGCCTTCATCGGTCCGTTCCCTCCAGGGCGAGGTAGGCCTCTTCCAGCGAGGCGGTTCCGGTCCGGGCGACGAGCTCGCCCGTGGTGCCCGTCGCCGCCACCCGGCCGCGGGCGAGGACGGCGACCCTGTCGCAGAGCGCCTCGATCTCGTCGAAGTAGTGGCTGACCAGCACCACGGTGGTGCCCGCCGCCTTCAGGTCGCCGATCAGCCGCCAGGTCTCGCGGCGCGCGATCGGGTCGAGGCCCGTGGTCAGCTCGTCGAGCACGACCATCTCCGGGTTGCCGACCAGGGCCAGCGCGAGCATCAGCCGCTGTCTCTGACCGCCCGACAGGTCGCCGTACGCCTTCCTCGCCAGCGGCCGCAGGCCCCAGCGCTCCATCACCCGCCGCCAGTCGGACGCGCCCCGGTAGAAGGCGCCGAACATGCGCAACGCCTCGGCCACCTTGATCCGCTCCGGCAGGGAGCTGTCCTGCAGTTGCACGCCGAGGCGGTGAGCCAGGGCCCGCCGCCTGCGTGCCGGATCCTCGCCGAGCACCCGGACCGTGCCCGCGTCGGCTCGCCTGAGCCCGATCAGGCACTCGACGGTCGTGGTCTTTCCGGCGCCGTTGTGGCCGATGATCCCGAACGTCTCACCGGCCCGGACCGTGAACGTCACCCCGTCCACGGCGCGGGTGTCCCCGTAGGACTTGCGGAGGTCTGTCACCTCGATGGCTTCCATGCCTCAAGGTTCGGGGCGGCGCCGATCACGCGGCATCACCCGGCACGTCGCCCCGCATCACCCGTTCGGAGGATGGCGGTGCGCGCAGGCGACGGCGTCCTGCCCTGCCGGCCGCATGTCAGCGCAGGTCAGGGGGGTATCCGGAGACCGGCCGGGGTACCAGCGGGGCATGGCCGCCCTTCCGGCGTACGCACCGATGATGGCCCGGCTCGGGCCGCTGCCCGAGCCGCAGGGCGACTACGCGCACGAGATGAAGTGGGACGGGGTCCGCGCCCTCGGGTACGTCGAGGACGGGACGCTCCGGCTCGTCTCCCGCAACGGCAGGGACATCACCCCCGCCTACCCCGAGATCGCCGGGCTGGCCGGCGCGACCGGCGGGCGGGCGACCGTGCTCGACGGGGAGATCGTCGCCTTCGACGAACAGGGCAGGCCCTCGTTCGAGGCGCTCCAGCCGCGCATGCACCAGCGCGACCCGCTCAAGGTCAGGCATCTGGTGGTCACCACGCCCGTGACGTACCTGCTGTTCGACGTGCTGCACGTCGACGCGGGCACCATGACCAGAGCGGCCTACACGGAACGGCGGCGCGTCCTGGAGGACCTCGTGCGCGCCGGGCGCCACTGGGCCATCCCGCCCTACTACTCCGGCGGCGGAGAGCACGCGCTGGCCGACTCCCGCCGCCTGGGGCTGGAGGGCGTCGTCGCCAAACGGCTCGTCTCCGCCTACCTGCCCGGACGCCGCTCCCCCGACTGGGTGAAGGTCAAGAACGTCCGCACCCAGGAGGTCGTGGTCGGCGGCTGGCGGCCCGGGGAGGGGCGCCGCGCCGACACGATCGGCTCGCTGCTGGTGGGCGTGAACGACGGCGGCCTGCTCCGGTACGCCGGCAGCGTCGGCACCGGCTTCACCGACGAGGCGCTGCGGCGGCTCGGCGAGCGCCTCGCGCCGCTGCGGCGGGACACGCCCCCGTTCTCCGGCATCACCCGCGAGGAGGCCAGAGGTTGTGGCTGGGTGGAGCCGGTGCTGGTCGGCGAGGTGCAGTTCGCCGAGTGGACGGGCGAGGGACGGCTGCGCCACCCCTCCTGGCGGGGCCTGCGCGACGACAAGGACCCCGGCGAGGTCGTCCGCGCCGATGGATGAGGGAGAGATGAGGGAGGGCCGGGCGGAGGGGCGGCACGCTGGGCTCACCGGCCCGGGTCCACACCCGGGTCCACACCCGGGTCCACGGTGCCGCGCCGCCGCGTCGCGAGCACGCCGAGCAGCACCGCGCCGGTGAGGAAGGCGACGTTGTGCGCGTACTTCGCGACCGGCGCGACATTCCCCAGCGGCACCACGAAGAACCCGACGACCGCACGCGCGGTCATGGCTCCGGCGGCGAGCGCGGCGACGTGGCGGTAGGTCCACGCCGGTGAGCGGGCGAGCCGTCCGGCCGCGGCGGCGGTCAGGGCGAGCAGGGCGAGCCCGCCCGCGACCCCGGCCCAGGTCGCGGGCAGGAGGTCGAAGGCGAGGCCCGCCACCAGGCCGGCCGCGGCGACGGCGACCGGCCGGGGCGGGCGCCGGGGCGGCACGGCAGGAGCAGGGGGCACAGGCCGGCGCCGGGCGCGGGCGGCGGGGAGAAGCGCGAGCAGCGCGGCGACGGCCAGCGCGCCCCCGATCTGGGCCGCCGAGGCGTGGTCGGACTCGGTCCGCAGATGGTCGGTCAGCACCAACGTCGCCGCCGCGAGGTACAGCGCCACGGCGGCGGCCAGCCCGGGCGCGCGCAGCCAGGGCGTACGCGAGAGCCGAGGGGCGAGCGCCTCGGTCAGCGCGATCGGCACGCCGAAGCTCCAGATCGCGTGGCCCCCGACGAAGGCCAGCGCGGTGTGGGCCGCCAGCCCCAGAGGCTCGACGTACGTCGGGCGGATCATCTCCTCCCAGTACGGGATGTCCCGGTAGCCCTCGCTGAACAGGGACTGGTCGATGACGCCCGCCTGCAGCACGCCGAAGGCGGCCGCGAGGGCGAGGATCTCCGGCCAGCGCAGCCCCAGCCTGCGGGCCGTCTCACGGATCAGCAACGCGGGCGCGCCGTACAGCGGACTGAAGATCACCAGGCTGGCGATCAGCACGAACGGATCGCCCGTGCTGTCGTCGTAGCCCGCGAGGTACTCGGCGCACATCGGCGAGAGCACCATCAGCCCGGCCGCGAGCGACCAGCGGGCCCGGCGCGCGTCAGGCGTTCTCATCGCGCCTCCTCGCGGCGGCGAACACGACGGCGCCGGCGACCGCGACGAGCAGGTTCGCGTACACCTCGTAGCCGGTCAGGAAGGCGAGGCGCGGGATGACCTGACGGTTGAAGACGTTGAGGATCGCTCCGTTGAACGGCTGCACGGCCAGACGGTCGATGGTGCCGCTGACTCCCGCGGCGACCAGGAACGCCCCGGCCAGCTGGATGACCTTGCGCATGACGCCGACGCTAGGGACCGGCGGGACCGCCGGGCATCGGGCGTCGGCATCCCTCCGTCCGGCGAAGGTCGCCCGGGCGCGGCGTGCTCTCCGACCGAAGTCGGACGTCCCCCGACTTCGGTATCGACTTCGCGCCTCCGCGTGGGCGCGTCTCCCTCGAAGCCGTACGCTGCGGCCGTATGGAAGCTCCCGCCACCCCCCGGCGTCGGCGGACCCGGCGTGACTGGCTCGTGGACACGGCGATGTTCCTGCTCGCCGCGGCGTTCGCGTTGCTCATGTCGGCGGAGCGCCTCGGCACCGTGCCGCTGCCGCCCGGATGGCTGTTCCCCCTCGACCAGGTCGTGGGCGCGCTCGGCTGCGCCGCGCTGTGGCTGCGCCGCCGGTGGCCGGTCGGGCTCGCCGTGACGCTCGTCGCGCTGTCGGCCGTCTTCGAGATGGTCGCGGGCCCGATGCTGGCCGCGCTTTTCTCGGTCGCGGTCCACCGGCGTCCCCGGACCTCCGGCGTGGTGTTCGCGCTCAGCGTGCTGGCCGCGGTCGTGTTCACGTGGTTGCGCCCCGAGCCGGGCACGCCGCCGCTCGCGACGTTCATGCTGGGCCTGGCCCTGCAGGGCGCGGCGGCCGGCTGGGGGCTGTTCGTCCACCACCGGCGGCGGCTGGTGCTGGCGCAGCGCGACCGCGCGGCCCGGATGGAGACGGAGGCGAGGCTCCGGGCCGAGCAGGCGCAACATCTGGTCCGCGAGGCCATCGCCCGGGAGATGCACGACGTGCTCGGGCACCGGCTGTCCCTGCTGAGCGTGCACGCGGGAGCGCTGGAGTTCAACCCCGGCGCCGACCCCGCCGACGTCGCCCGCGCGGCGCGCGTGATCAGGGAGAGCGCCCACCAGGCACTGCAGGACCTGCGCGAGGTCATCGGCGTGCTGCGCGCCCCCTCCGGCGGCACACCAGGCGGCACAGCAGGCAACCCGTCGGGCGACCCGTCCGGCGGGTCCGCGCCCACGCGGCCCGGCCTGCCGGGACTGGCCGATCTGGACCGGCTTCTCGCGGAGTCGGGCGAGGCCGGCATGCGGGTGAGGCTGCGCGACGAACTCGGCGGACGGCCCCGGGAGGCCGTCCCCGACCGGACGGGCCGCACCGCGTACCGGGTCGTTCAGGAGGCGCTCACCAACGCGCGCAGGCACGCGCCGGGGGCGGAGGTCCGCCTGCGGCTGGCGGGGGCGCCCGGCGACGGCCTGACGATCGAGGTGGTCAACGACACCACCGCGACCGGCCCGCCGGAGACCGAAGGGGGTCACGGGCTCATCGGCCTGGCCGAGCGGGTCACCCTGGCCGGGGGACGGCTGGAGCACGGGCCCGTGCGCCGGGACGGCGGCACCGGCCCAGGTGCCTGGCAGGTGCGGGTTTGGCTACCGTGGCCCGCATGATCTCGCCCGACTCCGCGCCGATCGGCGTGCTCATCGCCGACGACGACCCGCTCGTCCGGGCCGGCCTCGTGATGATGCTCGGCGGCGCACCCGACCTCCGTGTCGTCGCCGAGGCGGGAGACGGCGCGGAGGTCCTGCCGCTGGCCCGCCGGCACCACCCCGACGTGGTGCTGATGGACATCCGGATGCCCGTCATGGACGGCCTGACGGCGACCGAGGCGCTGCGCGCCCGCGAGGGCGCCCCGGAGGTGATCGTGCTGACCACCTTCGACGCGGACGAGCACGTGCTGCGCGCCCTGCGCGCGGGGGCGGCCGGGTTCCTGCTGAAGGACACCCCGCCGGACGAGATCGTCGACGCCGTCCGCCGGGTGGCCCGCGGCCATCCGGTGCTGTCCCCGGCGGTGACCCGGCGGCTCATCGCCCGGGTGGCCGAGTCGGGCCGGGACCTACGGCGGGCGCGGGCGGAGGAACGCCTGGCGCCGCTGAACGACCGGGAACGGGAGATCGCCGTGGCGGTCGGGCAGGGCAGGCCCAACGCCGAGATCGCCGCGCTGCTCCACCTCAGCGTCCCGACCGTGAAGACGCACGTGTCGAGCATCCTCGCCAAGCTCGGCCTCAACAACCGCGTGCAGATCGCGCTGCTGGCCCACGACGCCGGGCTGCTCGACGACGTCCCGGAGGGCTGAGGACATTTTCCCTCCCCTTGGTGTTCTCCTTGTCCGGCCGGGGGCGGTGCCGCAGGTGGGACGGGCGGTCCCGGGGAAGGAATGCCTCATGCGCGCGCTCACCGTCGTGCCGCGCCGGGCCGGGTCGCTGGCGCTGACCGAGGTGCCCGACCCCGTGCCCGGCCCCGGCGACCTCCTCGTCGAGAGCGTCGCCGTCGGCGTGTGCGGCACCGACAGGGAGGTCATCGCCGGCGACTACGGATACGCCCCGCCGGGCCGGGAGCGGCTGATCATCGGGCACGAGTCCCTCGGCCGCGTGCGGCAGGCCCCCGCCGGGTCCGGCTTCTCCCCCGGCGACCTCGTCGTGGGCCTGGTGCGCTATCCGGATCCGGTGCCGTGTGTGGCCTGCGCCCACGGCGAGCCCGACATGTGCCGCAACGGGCGGTACACCATGCGGGGGTTGAAGGAACTGGACGGCTACGCGAGCGAGTTGTGGTCCGTGGAGACGGACCGTGCCGTACGTCTCGACTCGGGTCTCGGCGAGTCGGGCGTGCTGCTGCAGCCGGCGTCGGTGGTCGCCAAGGCCTGGGAGCAGATCGAGAAGATCGGGAGGCGGTCCTGGTACGAGCCGCGCAGGGTGCTGGTCACCGGCGCGGGACCGTTCGGCATGCTCGCCGCGCTGCTCGGCGTCCAGCGCGGCCTCGACGTGCATGTGTTCGACTTCGTCAAGGGCGGGCCCAAAGCGGCGCTGGTCGCCGATCTCGGCGCGACTTATCACACGGGCTGGATCGAGGATGTGGTGACCGCCCTCAAGCCGGACGTGGTCGTCGAGGCCTGCGGCGCGGCCGAGGTCTTCACCGGCACCCTCTCGGCGATCGGCCCCTACGGGATCGTCTGCCTGACCGGAGTCACCCCCGGCTCCCGCCGGATCACCGTGGACGTGGGCATGCTCAACCGTGAGATGGTCCTGGAGAACGCCGTGGTCATCGGGACGATCGACTCCAACCTCCGCCATTTCACCGCCGCGGCCGGCGCCCTCGCCGTGTCGAACCGCGACTGGCTCGCCCGGCTGATCTCCCGGAGGGTTCCCCTGCACAGCTATGCGGGCGCCTACGAGAGGCGGGAGAACGAAGTCAAGGTCGTGCTCACCTTCGGCTGAACCTCAGCCGCCTCAGCGGTCGCGGTCGGCGGCCAGCCGGGCGAGCGCCTCCAGCCCCGCGGCGGCCTCCGGCGTCAGCCCCGCCGCCCGCAGCGACTCCAGCGCCTCGGTCAGCAGGCCGTCCACCCTGGCGAGGCTCCAGGCGCGCCCGCCCGCCTCCTCCACCAGCCGCGCCGCCCGCGCCAGGTCGGGCTCCGCGACGGGACGGCGGTACAGGGCGGCGAGCGTGGCGCCCGCCGGGGTGCCCGAGGCCAGCGCGGCGACGACCGGCAGGGACTTCTTCCGGTTACGCAGATCGGAATGCACCGCCTTGCCGGTGGCCGCCGGGTCGCCCCAGATGCCGAGCAGGTCGTCCACGATCTGGAAGGCCAGCCCCACGCGCTCGCCGTACGCCTTCAGCAGCACGGACTGATCGGGGGTGGCGCCGCCGTACAGCGCGCCGAGGGCGCAGGCGCACCCGAAGAGGGCCGCGGTCTTGCCCTCCGCCATCCGCACACACGCCTCCAGGCCCACCTCGGCGCGCTCCTCGAAGTCGAGATCGGCGCTCTGGCCGTCCAGCAGCGACTGCACGTGCCCGGCCAGCACCGGCACGCCGTCCGTCCTGCCGTCTGCCGCGCTGTCCGGCCCGCCGTCCGTTCCGGTGGCGAGCACGGCGAACGCCAGCGCCAGCAGCGAGTCGCCCGCCAGGATCGCCTGGGCGCGTCCGAACACGGCCCAGGCGGTGGGCCGGTGCCGGCGGACCCGGTCGCCGTCCATCACGTCGTCGTGGATCAGCGAGAAGTTGTGCACCAGTTCCACCGCCACGGCGGCGGGCAGCGCCGCCGTCGCCTCTCCCCCGGCGCCCTCGGCCGCCAGCAGCGTGAACGCCGGCCGCAGCGCCTTGCCGCCGCCCGCGCCGCTGCCCGCGCCGCCGACCGGCCGCTCCCGGGCGTCCCACCAGCCGAAGTGATACCCGGCCACGCGGCGCATCGAGTGCGGCAGCGTGCCCACCGCGCGGCGCAGCGCGGGATCGATTAGGTCGCGCGTGCGGGTGAGCACGTCCGCGGCGCACGGACGCGCCACCACCGGTTCCGTCACGCTCCCACCGCCTCTGGCTCGGGTGCATCGTCGGGCAGGCCGGGGCCTGTCGGCGTACCCGATCGCGGAGGTCCACTAACGTGGGGCGTCGTGTACGAGATGCTCCGCCGGCCGCTGGGCCGCAGCCGCCTCCAGGTCACCCCGATGGGTCTCGGGCTCGCGGCGCTCGGGCGTCCCGCGTACATCACGCTCGGGCGCGAGGAGGACCTCGGGCCCGGCCGGGACGTCGCGGCGATGCGGGCGCGCACCTGGGAGGTGCTGGACGCCGCCTGGGCGGCCGGCGTGCGCTACTTCGACACCGCGCGCTCCTACGGACGCGCCGAGGAGTTCCTCGCGGGCTGGCTCGCCGACCGGGGGGTCCCCGCGCGGGAGGTCGTCGTCGGCTCCAAGTGGGGGTACGAGTACGTGGGCGGCTGGCGGATGGACGCCGACCGCCACGAGGTGAAGGACCTGTCGGCCGCCCGGCTGCGCCGCCAGCTCGGCGAGACGCGGGAACTGCTCGGGGACCACCTGTCGCTCTACCAGATCCACTCCGCCACGGTCGGCAGCGGTGTGCTCGACGACGAGGACGTGCTCAACGAGCTGCGTGCGCTGCGCGACCGGGGCGTCGCCGTCGGCCTGTCCACCACCGGGCCCGCACAGGCGGACACGATCGACAAGGCGGTCGCGACGGGACTGTTCGACACGGTGCAGTCGACGTGGAACCTGCTGGAGCGTTCGGCGGGCGACGCCCTGGCCCGGGCGCACGCCGCCGGACTCGGCGTCATCGTCAAGGAGGGCGTGGCCAACGGCCGGTTGACGGCTCGCGGCGCGCCCCCCGCGCTGGTCCGCGCCGCCCGCGAGCGGGGCGTCACCCCGGACGCCCTCGCGCTGGCCGCCGTGCTCGCCCGCCCGTGGGCGGGCACCGTGCTGAGCGGCGCGGCCACGATCGGCCAGCTCGGCGAGAATCTCGCGGCGCTCGGCGTGATCTGGGACGACGAGGCCGAGAAGACGCTGGCCGAGCCGGCAGAGGATCCGGAGACCTACTGGGCCCGCCGCGCCGCCCTGCCCTGGAGCTGACCCCGGCGCCCGCCCTTGAACGAGAGCGTGTCCGCCAATTCGGAAGGATAACCCGTCCGCCCGCGACGGCATTTGTACCTCCTCATCAAGGATCCATCAGCGGCCGGACCGGCCTGGGCTGTGCTGGGACGCGTGGCCGTCGCCGTACGCCGAATCCGCTCTGAAAGATTCAGGAAAGTTTGCCTGGAAAGTTTCTCTACTTACGGGCGCCTCAGATCGGCGTCGATGACAAAGGCAATGGTCATAGGGGCAGCGGACCCGTCGATGAGAGGGCGAGGCCGCCCCGCGTAGGGTGACGGCGCCGAGGGCGTGTGGATCGAGAGGCGCCTCACCCCTAGGTTACCTTTCGTGCTTTTCAGGTGGAAAGTTTCCGTTCTGAGATGGTTCGACGGCTGGCACACGAAAAGTCCGCGCGGCCCGGAACGACCCACGGCGATCTTCGAAGCCGGTGCCGTGTCGCCCACGTTCGAGGGTGGCGTCGCCGACGCCGATGTCCTCCTCGCTGCCTCCGTCACCGCGGTGATCGCCTACGACGACATGATCGCCCTCGGCCTGATCAGCCACATGACCGCGCGCCGCGTCCGCGTGCCGCAAGACGTCAGCGGGTGGGGTTCGACAACATTCCCACGGCCGACCTCGTGACTCCTCCACCCACCACCGTCTGCCAGCCGAAAGAGCAATGTGGCCGAACGGCCGTCGATCTTCTGGTCGACCTGCTCAACGAACGCGGACGGCCCGGCAACTCGCGCCGGATCGTGCCCATGCAACTCGTCGTGAGGAAATCGACCGCTCCCGGTCCGGCCTGACGGGCGGGGAAACGCACGTATTCACACCACTGATCCGCTGGGATCAGCCCCTTTCGAGAGGAGGTGATCGACTACCGGTCGTGATGCGAGTCGCTCAGCACTCCATGCCCCCCACAACAAGGAATCCCCGTGAAGATAAAACCACTGGCGAAGCTATTGATCAGCACACTGCTTGCCGTTGGCGTTGGCGTCGGGACGACCGCCCTGGTGACGCCGGAGTACGGCGCGATCGCGGCGACCGGCCCGGCCGGCAACGACTCGGCCGCCCTGGCAGCCGGCGGCTGCGTCGCCGATCCCACGCTGCCGGGCGCCATGAAGAGTTCCCTCTACACCGTCACGGCGGACGGCTCCCCGCTGTTCGTCGAGAAGATGACCAAGTTCGCTCCCGAGATGCAGGTGCACTACGCGCACTGCTCGATGGCGGAAGCGGGCACCGCCAGGTTCTCCGTCACCGTCGCCCAAAGCTTCAACTCGTACACCGTCAGCCCCAAGAGCCGGAAGCTGGCGGTCACCAGAAGCGGCAACACCATCACTTTCGACAGCGGCCCGAACTACTTGGTCGTCCAGTTCGACTCCGCAGAGCTGCTGTTCATCCTCATTGACGCGCCCGAGTCCGATACGCCGCACCTGGGGGACGCCAACGTCAAGAACCTGGCCGACTACGGGGTCGACAACACCGGGGGGACACTCGTCACGGCCAAGATCCAAAGTGCCATCAACGCCGCGTCGGGAGCGACCCGCAACGTCCTGTACGTGCCGGCGGGCAAGTACCTGGTCGGCGAGCTCTGGCTGAAAAGCAACATGACGTTGTATCTGGCCGCCGGCGCCGTCCTCTACGGCTCGAACAACAAGGCGGACTTCAACACCGGCAGCGGCGGGGTGAACATCGAGGGCATGCAGCACGCCTCCCTGCGGGTGTACCAGGTCAGCAACGCGAAGCTGCTGGGCCGCGGTGTCATCGACGGCAACGGGAAGTCGCTGCGGGCGCAGGGCCTGAATCTGGCGTTGCTGAAGATCGAGCAGAGCTCGAACATCCAGGTCGACGGCCCGATCGTCCGTGACTCCAGCTACTGGAACACGCTCGTCTACCGCAGCGACAAGGTCACCATCAAGAACTACAAGCTGATCAACTGTCGGCCCACGACGGGTTACAACAACACCGACGGTGTGGATTTCGACGAGTCGACCAACGGCCTGTTGTCCAACGCCTTCCTCTACACCGGTGACGACAACATGGCGACCAAGAACGAGGAAACCACCGCCGGTGCGATCGACACCAAGAACGTCGTTCACGAGCATGTCGTCTGCTACAGCAATTCCGGCTGCGCGAAGATCGGCACCAAGACGGAAGGGCGGTCGATGGACGGGGTCACGTTCCGTGACATCGACGTGGTGAAGGCGGGACGCT
Organism: Microbispora sp. H10670; assembly: GCF_014161385.1. NCBI lineage: Bacteria > Bacillati > Actinomycetota > Actinomycetes > Streptosporangiales > Streptosporangiaceae > Microbispora > Microbispora sp. H10670. Next base: position 329,432 of record NZ_JABBWW010000002.1, read on the forward strand.
CGATGGTGATCGACGCGGTCGACACGGCCGTTGTCTCGAACACCCGGTGGGAGAACGTCAGGGTGGAGAACACCGACAGCCTGATCGACCTGCAGGAGGACCGGCCGCCGTCCTGGCGGACCGTGAAGAACACGTCGACGATCCGCGACGCCTACTTCACCAACGTCTCCTCCGACGTGAAGAAGGTCGTCAACCTGCACGGTCGTTCGTCGACCGTGAACATCAACGGCGTACATTTCACCAACTTCACCGTCCAGGGCAAACCCGTCACCAGTTCGACCGACGCGGACGCGAGCTGGAACATCAACTCCTACGTCTCCAACATCACCTTCTCCACGGCCCCGAGCCCTTCGCCGTCGCCGAGCCCCACGCCCTCGCCGAGCCCCACGCCCTCGCCCTCGCTCTCGCCGACCCTCACGCCGTCGCCGAGCCCCACGCCGTCGCCGAGCCCCACGCCGTCGCCGAGCCAGGCCGGCGCCTGCGAGGTGGGCTACACGATGAACTCCTGGAACGACGGGTTCACCGCCAGCATCCACATCACCAACCGTGGCACCTCAACGATCAACGGTTGGACCTTGGCGTTCACCCTTCCTGGCGGGCAGACCATCACCAACGGCTGGAACGCCACCTACACCGGCTCCAGCGGTCAGATCTCCGCGCGCAACGTCTCTTACAACGAGACGCTGGCAGCAGGCGGATCCACCGACATCGGCTTCCAGGCCACCCATACCGGCAATACCGGCAAGCCTGACCAGTTCGCCCTCAACGGCGTCAGCTGCGCCATTTCCTGACGGGAACTCGGGTCATCGGTGGACCTCGGCCTGCCCTGCGGCAGGCCGAGGTCCCACTGGCTCACCACGTCTCACCACGAGCGATCATCGACCGCACCAGCCGTGATCGTTCATCGGACACTAGGCCAGGTCTCCCAGGAGGGTGGTCAGGGCCGGGCCGAGCGGGGCGTCGAAGGTCATCAGCGCCTCGCCGTCGCCCCGGGTCGGCCCCTGGTTGATGATCGCGACAGGGATCGAGCGGGCGGCGGCGTGCCGGACGAACCGGTAACCGGACATCACGGTCAGCGAGGACCCCAGGACCAGCAGCAGGCCGGCCCGCTCGGTCAGCGCGTAGCACTCCTGCACCCGCGACGGCGGGACGTTCTCGCCGAAGAACACCACGTCCGGTTTGAGCACGCCGCCGCAGCCCTCGCAGTCCACCGTACGGAACGTCTCGATCTCGGCGGTGGTCAGCACGGCGTCGCCGTCGGGGTTGATCAGCGCGGTGCGGGAGTGCCAGCCGGGGTTCTCCGCACGCAGCCGCCGGTCCAGTTCGTGACGGGCGCCGCGGTGACCGCAGCCGAGGCAGCGCACCCGGTGCAGGCTGCCGTGCAGTTCGATCACCCCGTGCGCGCCGGCGGCCTCGTGCAGGCCGTCCACGTTCTGGGTGATGACCCCGGCGACGAGCCCGCGGCGCTGCAGTTCGGCGACCGCGCGGTGACCGGCGTTGGGGGCGGCCTCCACGATGTGCCGCCAGCCCAGATGGCTGCGGGCCCAGTAGCGCCGGCGGGCGGAGGCGCTGCTCACGAAGGTGTGATAGGTCATCGGGTCGGCTCTGCGCCTGCGTCCGGTCTCTCCGCGGTAGTCCGGGATGCCGGACTCGGTGGACAGGCCAGCCCCGCTGAGCACCACCACGTCGCCGTCCGCCACGAGATCGGCCAGCATGCTCCACCGCTCGCCGGTCTGCTCGGCGGTCCGCTCGCTGGCCTGCTTGATGGCTTGCGCCATTGGAAGCCGGTTCACCCCTCCATGGTGCATGATGGGCGCCTCAGCCCGGCACGAGCCGCACGTCGAAGATCACTTCGACCTCGTCGCGCAGCCTGAGCGCGCCGAAGAACGCGGAGTAGGGGCGGATGCCCCACTCCGACTGCACGACGGTGGCCCGGCCGCGGGCCCGCCCGCCGGCGAGCACTCCCTCGACGGCGACCGGCCGGGTCACGCCCACGATGGTCAGGTCGCCCTCGACGCGGAACGCCCCGGGGTCGCCCCCCACACGCGTCGACCGGAACGTGATCGTGGGATGCCGGTCCGGCCTGAGGACCTTCTCCCGCATGTTCTTCTCGATCTCGACCCGGTCGGAGTCGGTGAGCGGCTTGACCCCGCCCGTGCCCTCCCTGACCCGCATCGAGGCCGTCTCGGCCTCCAGCGAGACCCGGGAGGCCGCCGGGTCGTCCGGTGCCACCACCGCCTCGCCCCGCCATCTGGTGACCTCGATCGTCAGGTCATGCCCGGCTTTCGCGCCCAGACCGGCGCGGCCGGTGAGGACCAGCAACCGCCCCGACCTGGGCCCCAGCGCGTACGTGCCCGCCTCGACGTCCATGTCATCGGCATTCCCACGCTCTCGTCCGGCGATGTCGCCGCGGGTGACGGTACTCGTGGTGACCCGGCGGGAGGGATCGGCACAAGGCCGCCGCCTTTACGTTGTAGATTCTGAAATCAACGCGTCTCCTCCGGGGGCCGTACGACCGCGACGGGGCAGTGCGCGCGGTGCAGCACGGCGTGGCTGACCGAGCCGAGCAGCGCGCCGCGCACGCCGCCCAGCCCCCGCGACCCGACGACGACGAGGTCGGCGACGAGCGACGCCTCGGCGAGCGCGGGAACCGGGTGCCCGAAGACCGCCGACTCGACGAGCGGGACGTCCGGGTGCTTCTCGCGCCACGGCGCCAGCCGCAGCCGGGCCGAGCGCGACTCCTCGTCGAAGACCTCGTGCATCGTCGCTATATAGCCGGCGGCGAAGGGGGAGAAGATCGGCGCCTCCCACGCGTACACGGCGTGCACCCGGGCCCGGCGCGCCCGCGCCTCCTCGAAGGCGAACTCCAGCGCGGCCTCCGAGTGAGGCGATCCGTCGAAACCGACGACGACCTCGTGGTACTCGTCGCGGTGCGGCCTGCGTACGACCACGACGGGGACCGGAGCGTGCCCGGTGAGGCCCAGGCCGACCGACCCGAGGACCAGGCCGGAGAAGCCCCCGGTCCCCCGGCTGCCGACCACGAGCGCGCCGGCCCCGGCCGACGCGGCGCGCAGCGTCTCGACGACCGTCCCCTCGGCGAGTTCCGTCGTCACCTCCAGGTCCGGGGCGACCTGACGTGCGCGCTCCGCGGCCGCGGCGAGCACCCCTTCGCAGAACTCGCCGTAGGAGTCGGCGAACCCCTCCACGGCGTGGAACGGGTACTGGTGCGCCCACGGCTCGCGTACGTGGACGATGCGCAGGGCGGCCCCCCTGCGCCGCGCGTCGTCCGCCGCCCACTCCAGCGCCGCCGTCGCGGGCTTCGATCCGTCGACGGCGGCGACGACCAGTCCGGTCATGGTCCGTTTCCTCCCTGTGCTCAGCGGCTCGCGGTGCTCGGCGGCTCGCGGACGTCGTGCGACTCGCGGGCGCGGGGACACCGCTCCCGGCGACCATCGCACCGTGTCCGCTGCCCGTCGCGCAGCGGTCGAAAGTCCCTTCGCCCCGGGACTTCCGCCGCCTGCCGTGCCTCCTGGGCGGCAGGCCCGCCAGACATCGCGAACTCCATGGATCGAGAGGCTTCCGGCGGGCATGCTCTCTGTCAGGAGACGTCTCGGGCGGGAGCGAGCATCGTGCCTGGCGGAATGCCGTGTGGTGACAGGACCAACGCAACTCACCGGTCGCGGAGCGGAGCGCGCCTGGACGCGCCCCTGTCCGGCCCGCCGCCCGCACCCGGCGGCATCCTCCGGCGGACGCCCGTGGCAGGCACGCCCCTTTCCGGCGCGCCGTCCGCGCCCGGCCGGATCCGCCGCCGGCCGCCCGCCGTACTGGCCCCGGTGCTGGCCCCGGTGCTGGCCACGCTGGGGTTCCTCGTGGCGGCGTGCGGTACGGGCCCGGGGTCGTCCCCCGCCGCCGAATCGGGCGCCACGTCAGCCGCGACGTTCACAGGCCCGTCGTCCGGCTCGTCTCTCCCGGCGCCCTCGGCGGCCGTGACCGGCACTCCGGCTCCCTCGCCCGCCCTCGCCACCTCCTCCGGCGGCCCCCTGGTGGCAGGCCGCTACCAGCCGCTGTGGCCGTTCGCCGACGAGACGCAGGTGCGCGACTGGCAGCGGAGCTACCGCGCGGGCGGGCACCAGCCCTGGCACCTGGACGCCGGGCAGACCGCTCTCGCCTTCACCCAGGGATACCTGGGGTTCAAGGGGATCGACCAGCTGGTCGGCAGCACCGTCGACGGCGCGCACGCCCGCGTCTCCGTCGGCATCCGCGGCGAGGGCGGCGGTCGTCCCGGCATCGCCTCCGTCATCCACCTGGTGAGGTTCGGCACCGGTGGCGACGCTCCCTGGGAGGTGGTGGGCACCGACGACACCACCTTCTCCCTCACCACCCCCCGGTACGGCAGCTCCGTCTCCTCCCCCGTGAAGGTCGGCGGCAGGATCACCGGCGTGGACGAGAGCGTCCGGGTGCAGGCGCGCGGCGCCGGTGGCACCGGCCCGCTCGGCGAGCGCTGCTGCGTCTCGGCGGGCGGCGAGAACCGCCCTTGGTCCACCACCCTCGACTTCCGTGCCGCCCCGGGCCGGACGGTGACCATCGTCGCGAGCACCGGCGGTCACATCGCCGACGTCGAGCGGTTCGCCGTCACCGGGGTGCGCACCGCCCCACGTTAGGCCGGCCTCGTCGGCAGCGGCGGACGGCCAGAGGCGGGCGAACACAGACGGGCAACACAGACGGACGACCACAGGAGCTTTCCGCCTGTGGTCGTCCGCTCACGTCGCCCGCGTTCGGGCCGCCGGTTCCGGTGCCAGCCGTTCGCGGCGGGCACCGGAAGCGGCCGGCGATGAGTCAGGTCACCTCGCGTTGGCCGCGCCGGGCGTGGGCACGTTGGTGGTGACGAAGTCGCGGCAGAGGCTGTCGGTGTCGTTCCCGTCGGGCCAGCGGGCGTTGCTCCGTCCGGCGCCGGCGGCCGCGCCCGCCACCACCGCGATGCAGCCGCCCCCGCCCTGGTCGGCTTCCAGGACGGCGAGCTCGGGGCTGGTGATGGTCCCGTTGCCGCTCGAACTGCTCTGCTGGGATCCGTAGACGACGGCGTCGACGACCACCGCGCCGGTGCCGTCCCGCAGCGCGATCGATCCGGCGCCGGTGGACAGGGCGCCTCCGAACCACTGGTCGGGCGCCGGCTGCCCCTGGTAGCCGGTCGTCGTGACCAGGGGATTCACCATGGCCGCGCCGATCTCGTGACCGTTGTCGAGCGGACGGTCGAGGGTGATGCCGCTGCCGAGCGCCTGCACGGACACCCCGCTCGTGTGCGGCTCCTTCGTCCGCGGCGAGAAGCTGATGCCCGTCCCGCGGTCGGACACGTCGACGCCCTGCTCGTGGGCGAGCCGCAGCGGGGCGGCGAGGTCGACGCCCGTGCCGTTCGCGCCGGTGGTGCCGACGGCGGCGACGGTGACCTCCTCCTTGTTCTCGCCCGTGTCCACCGTCAGGGTGTCGCCGACCGTCATGTTGGCGTCGGCCGCGACCTTGATGTTGGTCGCGCCCGCGGACGCCGCCGCCGACAGGGTCGTCTGCGTGGCCGCCTTGCCGACCGCGGTGACCGTGGCCTGCTCGTAGTTCTCGCCCGTGTCGATGCCGATCCGGTCGCCGACCGCGAAGCCGGCCGCGTTCGTGACCGGCACGTTGGACGAGCCGCGGGGGATCGTGATCCACGGTCCGGTGGAGACGGGGATGAACAGCGTCGTCGCCGCGGTGGCCGCCGTCCCGACCTGCTGGACCGTACGGGTCTCCCGCCCGGAGCCGGTGTCGATGTCGACCTGCTGGCCGGCCGCGAAGCCGGTCGTGCTCCTGACGTTGACGACGGTCGCACCCTTGCTCACCGGGGCCGCCACTCCCGAGCCGGACAGGCCGAGCAGGTAGTAGTCGCCACTCGCGAGCTTCGTCCCGGCCGGGATCCGCGCCAGGGTGGTGGCGGCCGAGCCGCTCGGGGTGTTGGTCAGGGTCCAGCCGGAGAGGTCGACCTCGGCGCCCGAGGCGTTGTAGAGCTCGACGAACTGGTCGGTCGCGTTTGTGCTGGTACGGAAGCGGACCTCGTTGATCCTGATCGGGAGGGCGCTCCGCACCGCCTGGGTGATCTCCGTGGACTGCCTGTTCCGGCCGGCGGAGTTGACGTACTTGCCCTCGCCGACCAGGAAGCCCGCGCCGGTCTCCGCCGCCGAGGTGACGGTGAAGGCGGCCCGCACGCTCTCACCCGGCTCGACCCGGCCGAACGTCGCGGATGTGTCATCGGTGCCCTTGACCCGGACGGTCCACTTCTTGGGCGCGGCCAGGCTCAGGTTGACGTTCAGCGCGGCCTCCCCCGTGGTGTTAGTGAACGTCTCGGTGACCTCCTGCGACGAGTTCGGGGTGAAGGTCGTGACCCGCGACAGGGCCAGCCGCTGCACGTCGTACCTGGCGGCGACGATGTTGGCCTGCACCGCGTCCGTCGTGGCCTCCGACGGGTAGCCCGTCGTCATGACCCCTTCGTAGAAGGTGCCGGACGAGCCGTTGCCGTTGTCGCCGCCGGTGCCCAGGAGGACGGCGCCCTTCTTGTGCATCGGGTAGTAGCTGGCGTTGGTCAGCGAACCGGGGCGGATTCCGCTGTAGTAGGTCGTGAGGGGGCCCTCCTGTGCGTTGCCTCCGCGCAGGTCCCACTGGTTCCCGCCGCCGCCGTCGACGACGGCGGTGACGAACCGCCAGGAGTCGATGGTCGGGTCGGCCGGGTTCTGCTTCGCGTTGTATCCGGAGAACAGGCCCGCCTCCATGTCGGCCATGATCCACGGACCGGGTCCGCTACCGCTCCCCCAGGCGGTGGCGGTGCCGAAGTAGGTGGTCTCCATGGTGCCGGTGCCCACGGCGCGGCCGTTCGTCGAGGAGTTGCCGTAGTCGAAGCAGCAGCCGCTGTCGTAGTGCTTGCCGTCGATGACGTAGTAGATGCCCTCCGGCTCGTCCCCCTTCGCGAGGCCGGTGGCGTTGTTGTTGCGATACCCCATGCCCGGCATGATGTAGGTGCCGTACACCCGGTGGCCGCCGAGCGTGATCGGCGCCATGTCCGCGATCGAGAGGGTGTCGAATCCACCGACGGCGGGACCCCGGAAGGTGCCGGGGGGCGCCTGGTAGAGGTGGTTGCCCTTGCCGGACTGGTCGTAGATCGTGGTGATCAGGCAGACCGTGTCCTCGCAGAACGAGTCCTGCCTGTCGGCGTCGGCGTATCCGCCCGCGTCGGGGTATGCCCCGCCGACGGGGGCGACGACGCCGATGTCCCTGACCCTGTCGTCCGATGTCCGCCTGACCTGGTAGAGCGGGCCGTCGTAGGAGGCGTACAGCGCCCGGGTGGTGCTGTGGGCGGTCACACAGGGGGTGCCGCCGGCGGCGTAGATGTCACACGGGCCCTGCGGCCTGGCCGGAGGGGGCGCAGCCTGCGCCGTCGGCGCCGTCGCGATCGTGACGCCGGCCAGCGCCGTCACGATCGCCGCACCGGCGGTCAGGATTCTCCGGTGTACGGAACGGATGGGGGGTCTCGCCATGTTGGATCGTTCCTCCATACATCCTGCTCGGCTTCGTAGCCGATTGTTAGCGCTAACAAATGTTTGCGCTAACATACCTAGCTGTTCTGGACGGCGGACGAGGGATGGGAGTCGGGCGCTGATCAGCAACCCAGACTATGACACCGGGCAGAAATCACGTCAAGGTTAAGGGCGTGCTTTTCGGGCGGGCCTTTTCCCCTCGTTTTCCCGCCGAAGCGGTTCCCGGTGCCCTGGGTGGGATCAGTGACCTCGGCGGATCCAGTCGTCGAGGTGGGGCTGCTCGGCGCCGATGGTCGTGCTGTCGCCGTGGCCGGTGTGCACGACGGTCTCGGGCGGCAGGGTCAGCAGGCGGTCGCGGATCGAGCCGATGATGACCCCGAAGTCGGAGAACGAACGGCCGGTGGCTCCTGGTCCGCCCTGGAACAGCGTGTCGCCGGTGAAGAGGACACCCAGGTCCGGTGCGCGGAAGCAGCAGGCGCCGGGGGCGTGGCCGGGCGTGTGCAGCACTTCGAGGCGGGTCCCGGCCACCTCGATGATCTGCCCGTCGGACAGGGCGCCCTCGGGCTCCCGGTCAGGGTGGGTGAGCCGCCACAGCGGCAGGTCGGCCGGGTGCAGCAGGACGGGCGCCCCGGTGGCGCCGGCCAGCTCGGGCGCGACCCGGACATGGTCGTCGTGCGCGTGGGTGGCCAGGATCGCCAGGACCCGCCGACCGGCGATCACGTCCGTGATCGCCTTGACGTCGTGCGGCGCGTCGAACACCACGCATTCGGCGTCGTCGCCGAGCACCCACACGTTGTTGTCGACGTCGAACGTCTGGCCGTCCAGGCTGAACGTGCCCGAGGTGACGGCATGGTCGATACGGGCACTCACGAGAAGATCACCACCGAGTTGCGCATGGCCCCCATTGTGCAGGATCTCGGCGGGCGGAGTCCTGGTGGGCAGGGCTCTGTGGGCAGGGCTCTGTGGGCAGGGCTCTGTGGGCAGGGGCTCGGCGGGCAGGAACTCAGTCCGCCCGCGACGGCTTGGGCGGGAGCACCGGCTCCAGCCGGAACAGTCCCGCCGACGAGTCCGCGTCCTGTGCCACGGCCACCCGTCTGCCCGCCACCGCCGCCAGCAGGTCGGTCACGGTGACGATGCCCTTCAGCATGCCGGAGGCCCCGATGACGGGCACCACGTCCACCTCCGACTCCAGCATCGCGGCCGCCACCCCGGGCAGGGGCTCGTCCGGGGACACGTGCGGGCACCTGCGCCCTCCGAGCAGCTGCCGCACCTGGGCGCTCGACTGCTCCGCCGGGCCGCCGGACCAGTGGGCGGCGATGTCCTCCCTCGTGAGCACGCCGATGATGTGGGACCCGGAGTCCACGACGGGCAGATGGTGCATCGACCCGCGGCGCATGAGCTCCCAGGCCATGAGCGGCGACTCGTCCGGCTTCACGGTCACCAGCACGCGGCTCATCACGTCGGCGGCGGTCATGGCTTCCATGGTCATCGTCGTCCACCTCCCGCGGGCGGCGCACCCGGCTCTCTGCCGGGGCACGCGTCTGCCATCTCCATGGGACACCGGGACGCGGTCCGGCGCAGGTGCCGAACGTCCCGAGCCGCGGGGACCTGCGGCCCGGCGGGCACCGGCGCCGCCCGGGCGAGGATGGAGACAGCGAAGGTGGAGACGGTCGACGCTCAGGTGGGAGGTGGCCATGCTCGCCGGTGAGGTCATGAGCAGCCCGGTGATCACGCTGGGCCGGGGCGACACGGTGCGACGCGCGATCCGGGTGCTGTACGACCACGACATCACCGCCGCTCCCGTGCTCGGAGACCACGGCGAGCTGGTGGGGATGGTCAGCGAGATCGATTTGCTGTGCGGCGCCTTCGCGCCCGGCATGTCCGGGCCGGCCACGGTGGCGGACGTCATGTCGCGGCAGGTAAGCACGGTCGAGGAGACCACCGACACGGCGGTGCTGACCGACCTGATGATCGCGAGGAGGATCAAGAGCGTCCCGGTGCTGCGGGACGAGCGGGTCGTCGGGATGGTCAGCCGCCGGGACCTCATGGCGCTACTGGCCAGGTCGGACGCCGAGCTTCGCGACGCGGTCCTCGCCGCGCTCCGCGAGCGCTACCCGTCCGAGACCTGGGAGGTGAGCGTGCGGAACGGGGAGATCGACCTGCGCGGCCCGGAGGGCCAGGGCCCGGAGCACGTGGCCGACCTGCTGGAGCGGGCGGTCCCCGGGGTACGGCCGGCCCGCCGCTGACACCGGCGGCCCAGCGGTCAGAGAGCGTGCCGGACGACGGCCACCGGGCAGCGCGCGTGTTCGAGCACGGCGCGGCTGACCGAGCCGAGCATGGCCGCGGTGAGGGCGTTCCTGCCGTGGGAGCCGACGACGAGCAGGGCGGCCCGGGCCGAGGCGTCGACGAGCGCGGAGACCGGATGGGCGCGGACCATGTCGAGTTCGGTCTCGACGTCCGCGTACCTGTCCCGCCATACGGTCAGCAGGCGCCGCGCCCGGTCCTCCCGGATCCGCCCGATCTCGCCGACGTCCACGGCGATCCTGGGCCCGGAGGAGATCGGCGGCTCCCAGGCGCAGACGACTCTGAGCCGGTGCCCGCGCAGCCGGGCCTCGTCGAACGCGTACGCGAGCGCGGGCGTCGCCGCGTGCGTGCCGTCGAATCCGGCCACGATCTCCGCGCCGGCGCCGGGAGACGCCGGGCGTACGACGACGACCGGCACGTCCACGCGACCGGCGAGCCGCGCGCCGACCGGCCCGTGGCCGCCCAGCACCAGCTCGGCCGCGCGGCCGGCCTGCTCGCGCAGCACGCGGCCGGGCCGCCCGTCGGCCAGTTCCGTGCTCACCTCCAGGCCGGGCCACCGGTCCCGGGCGACCTTCTCCGCGTGGTCGAGAAGCTGCCGGCCGGACGGGATCATCCGGTCGTAGCAGTCGGGGATCGGATAGCGGGGGGCGTCGTACGGCAGGCGGTCGGCGGCGTGGACCACCCGCAGGGGCAGTCCCCTCCGGTGGGCCTCGTCGGCCGCCCATTCCACGGCCTGGATGGCCACGGTCGTGCCGTCGGTGCCCGCCACGATCGGGCGGTCGGCGAAACTAGTCCTCATCGCAAGCCTCTCCAGGTGGCGGCAGCGGGACGCTCCAGCGCAGGCAGGTGCCTCCGTCCGGGCGTGGCCCGGCCGTGCAGCTCCCTCCCAGGGCCTCGGCCCGTTCCCGCAGGTTGAGCAGGCCGCTGCGGCGGCCCTGTGCCGGGATGCCGATCCCGTCGTCCTCCATGGCCAGCGTCAGCCGGCTTCCCTCCACGCACACGCTCACCGTGGTGCGGGTGGCGCGGGCGTGCCGTACGACGTTCGACAGGCCCTCGCGCACCACCGCCAGCAGATGGTCGCCGATGCCACCGGGGACGCGGGTGTCGAGCCCGCCGTCCAGCCGCAGGGCGGGCAGGAAGCCGAGCTGCGCCCGCGCGCTCTCGACCAGCGCGACGAGCCGGGCGCGCAGCCCGGGAGCGCCGGCGGGGGTCTGCAGCGCGAAGATCGTGGAGCGGATCTCCCGGATCGTGCCGTCGAGCTCGTCGATCGCGTACCGCAGGCGGGCGGACGCCTCCGGGCGCTCGACCACCCGAGCGGCGGCCGTCAGGGTCATCGCGATCGCGAACAGCCGCTGGATGACCACGTCGTGCAGGTCCCTGGCGATGCGGTCGCGGTCTTCGAGCAGGCCGAGCCGCTCGGCGTCCTTGCGCGCCTCGGCCAGTTCCAGCGCGACGGCCGCGTGCCCGGCGAACGCGTGGAGCATGCACACCTCCGACCGGCTGAACGGAATGCGGCCGGGCCGCCTGCCGAGCCACAGCACCCCGCGTACGGCCCCCGGGGTCCCCAGCGGGACGGCGCACACCGGCCCCTCGTCGTCGGCGGCGTCGGCGGCCATGCGGGGTTCCGCCAGGGTGAAGGCCTGCCCGGCGAGCGTGCCGTCGACGGGGATCCGGCGCGCCCCCGCGCAGGTCTCGGGGAGGGCGCCGTCGGCGATCGCGACCCGGAGGGTGTGCCCGCCGGGGTCCGGCAGCAGGATCGCCATGGTGTCGGCGCCGGCCATCCGCCGGGCGCGACGGGCGATCAGGGTGAGCACGCGGGGCGTCTCGGCGCCGGACAGCAGGCTGGTCGTGATCTCGCCCGACGCCTGCAGCCAGGTCTCCCTGCGGCGGGTCTCCTCGTAGAGGCGGGCGTTCTCGATGGCCACTCCGGCGGCTCCCGCGAGGGCGACGACGATCGCCTCGTCGTCCTCGTCGAACTCCCCTCCCCCGCGTTTCTCGGTGAGGTAGAGGTTGCCGAACACCTCGCCCCGCACCCGTACGGGAACGCCGAGGAAGCCGCGCATGGGGGGATGGCCGGGCGGGAGGCCGTACGACTCGGGGTGCCGGGAGATGTCGGGCAGCCGCAGCGTCCGGGGCTCCTTGATCAGCAGGCCGAGGAGGCCCAGCCCGTGGGGCCAGTGCCCGATGCGGGCGATCTCCTCCTCGCTCATCCCGACGGGCACGAACCGGGCCAGGGTGTTGTCCTCCCCGATCAGGCCGAGTGCGCCGTACCTGGCGTCGACCAGGGTGGTGGCGGTCTCGACGATGCGCCGCAGGACGGTTTCGAGATCGAGGTCGCCGCCCACCGAGACGACCGCCTCCAGCAGTGCCTGCACCCGGTCACGCGTCACCAGGACCGCCTGCAGCCGCGCGTGCAGCTCGGTCACCAGCTCGTCCAGGCGCGTGCGCGGAATCACCGCGCTCACCCTCGTCCTCGCCGCGGCATGTGGGCCACATCTGAAAGTGTCGCAAATCAGAACAGTCCGGACACCGGCTCTTTGCCAGGTCACGACGGGCTTCTTACCAGTGCGAGCCCTCGGCGGGCCCGACCGCCCGGAGATACTCGAACTGGGGGTGGACCATGCCGGCTGAACAGCGTGACGGGGTCATCCAGGTCGCCTGGCACGGAGCCGGCCGTTTCGACGTCCACGTCCGCCGGCACGCCGTACGGTCCGACCAGCCCAGGGACGTCGGCGGGAGCGACACCGGCCCCACGCCGGCCGAGCTGTTCGTGGGCGGGCTGGCCGCGGGCGTCGCGCACTGCGCCGAACGCTTCCTGCGCCAGCGGCAGCTCGCCGCCGGGGTCGGCGTCACCGCGCGGTACGGCCTGGGCGTCTGTCCTGGGCGGATCGACCGTGTCGAGCTGTCGGTGGACGCCCCCGGCCTCCCGGAGGGCCTGCGCGCCTCTCTCCTGTCGGTCCTGGAGCACTGCGCGCTCTGCACCACGCTGCGGGTGCCGCCGCGGATCACCTTCGACGTGCGCCAGGCCGTTCCCGGGTCAGCCGTTCCCGCAGCTCACGAGCCGTACGGTGAACCGCGGCCAGGACGGGCGGGGTCATCGGCGCCCCCGGTGTGAAGTCACCGCCCTCGATGCCGACGACGACCAGCTCGCCCGGCAGGCGGCCGAGGGCCCGGCCGAGGCCGACGGCGTCGACGAGGCCGAGCGAGTGGGTGCCCCCGTGCCATCCCGCGTGCCATCCCGCCTCCGGGAGGGACGGCAGGCGATCGTGCACGGTGCCGGGGGGCGCGCCGGTGCGGACGGCGTCGACCACGATCGCGAGCGCGGCGCCCGACCACGCCTCGACCAGCGCGGCGGCGTCGCCGCAGGCCTCCACGGCGACGCCCGGCGGCGGCGGGTCGCCGAGCAGCCGGGCCACCGCCAGGCCCGCCGCGTCGTCGCCCCGCAGATCGCCGCCCAGGCCGGCGACGACCGTCTCCCCCGTGGTCACCCGCGATCCAGGTGGAAGTCGAGGAAGTGGGCGGAGCAGGAGATGCAGGGGTCGTGGTTGCGGATCGCCCTCTCGCACAGGGCGGCCAGCTCCGCCTCGGGCGGGTCGAGGCCCGGGGCGAGGCGGGGTGCGAGCAGGTCACGCAGGTCCGCCTCGATGCGCGCCTGGTTCTGCGCGGTGGGCGGCACGATGTCCGCCTCCGCGACGAGGCCGTCCTCGTCCAGCCGGTAGCGGTGGTAGAGGGTGCCGCGCGGGGCCTCCGACGCGCCGTGACCGGCTCCGGGACGGGGCTCGACCGGCACCGAGGGCCGGTCGGGCTCGGTGTAGCCGTCCAGGATCCGCAGCGCCTCGTCGCACGCGTGCACGATCTCCACGGCGCGTACGACGATGCCGCGGAACGGGTTGCGGCACACGGGCCCGAGCCCGGCGGCGGCCGCCGCCTCCCGCGCGAGCGGGGACAGCCGCGCCGCGTTGAGCGCGTAGCGGGCGAGGGCGCCGACGAGGTAGCCGCTCTCGCCGTCCAGCCGGGCGTGCAGCGCCGTGGAGTGGGGCACCTGCTCCTCGGTCACGTGCTCCGGCCAGTCCTCGACCGCGAAGCCCCCCGGTGTGCCCCGGCCGTCGCCGGTCGCCACCCTGCCGGACAGGATGGCGTACTCCTCCGGATGGCTGAGGGCGAGGAACCGGTAGTCGTGCTCGACGTCGGGGAAGTCGAACCCGGCCACCCACGTGACGGTGGCGACGGCGTCGTCGCGGGCGCGGCGCAGCCTCTCGGCGACGGGGGCCAGCTCGGCCCGGGCGGGCACCCGGTAGAAGCCGCCGACCCGGACGTTCACGGGATGGATGGGCCGCCCGCCGACGACCGCGATCAGCTCGTTCCCGGCCTTCTTCAGCGCGAGGCCGCGCTCGACCAGGTCGCGGCGGTCGGCGGCCATCGCGATGCCGCTGTCGTAGCCGAGGAAGTCGGGCGCGTGCAGCAGGTGGACGTGCAGCGCGTGCGACTCGATCCACTCGCCGTAGTACAGCAGCAGCCGCAGGTCCCGCAGCGGGCCGGTCACCTCCACGCCGCAGGCGGCCTCGATCGCCTGGCAGGCGCTCATCTGGTACGCCACGGGACAGATGCCGCAGATCCTCGCGGTGATGTCGGGGGGCTCGGTGTGGCCGCGCCCGCGCAGCAGTGCTTCGAAGAACCGGGGCGGCTCGTAGATGCGCAGCTCCAGACTGGTGATCCGGCCGTCGCGGGCGTGCACGACCAGCCCGCCCTCGCCCTCCACCCGGGTCAGGCCGCCGATCCGCACCGTCTTGTGGGTCACTCGTGTCCCTCCTCCCCGGCTTCCTCGGCCGCTCTCCGGAAGGGCTCGGTGGTGGCGTGGTAGGTCCGGTAGATCCGCACCAGTTCGGGGGTGCTCATGCCCAGCCCGCGCAGCCAGTGGTTCAGCCCGGCGGCGTTGGGGCTCTCCATCGGGCCGAAGCAGCCGTAGCAGCCCCGGTTGAAGGACGGGCACAGCGCGCCGCAGCCCGCCTGGGTGACCGGCCCGAGGCAGGGCGTGCCGTGCGCGACCATCACGCAGACGTTCCCCCTGGCCTTGCACTCCACGCAGACGCTGTGCGCGGGCACGACCGGCCGCCGGCCCGCCAGGAACGCGGAGATGACCTCCAGCAGCTGCCGCCGGTCGATCGGGCACCCGCGCAGCTCGAAGTCGACCGGCACGTGCGCCGATATCGGGGTCGAGCGATCGAGGGTGGCGATGTAGTCGGGCCGGGCGTAGACGACGGAGGCGAACTCCTTGACGTCGGCGAAGTCGCGCAGCGCCTGGACGCCGCCCGCGGTGGCGCACGCGCCGATGGTGACCAGGCGCCTCGACACGCGCCGCACGTGCCTGACGCGCTCCAGGTCCTCGGGGGTGGTGATCGACCCCTCCACCAGCGACAGGTCGTACGGCCCGGGGCCGGGGGCGCTGGACGCCTCCAGGAAGTAGGCGATCTCCAGCCGGGCGGCCACCGACAGCAGCTCGTCCTCGCAGTCGAGCAGGGTGAGCTGGCAGCCGTCGCAGGAGGCGAACTTCCAGACCGCGAGGCGCGGCGCCGGCTCGTCCATCACAGCTCCTCCACGGCGAGCATCGGCCCCGCCCGGTCGTAGCGCAGCACCGGCCCGTCCTCGCAGACGAACAGCGGGCCGAACTGGCAGTGGCCGCAGCGGACCACGGCGCACTTCATGTTGCGCTCCAGCGACAGCTCCACCCGTCCGGGGGCGACCCCGCGCCGCACCAGCTCCTCGGCCGTCGCCCGCATCATCGCCTCCGGCCCGCACACGAAGGCGTGCGTACGGCGCGGCTCGAAGACGATCCGGTCGACGAGCCGGGTGACCAGCCCGACCGGGCCGTGCCAGGCGTGGTCGGGATGGTCCACGATCACCTGGACGTCGGCGCCCTGCCGGGCCCACCGGGCCAGCTCCCGGGGGTACACGAGCGTGGCGGGCGACCGCGCGCCGGCGATCACGCTGACCCGGCCGTACCGGTGGCGGCCGGCCAGCAGCGCCCGCACGACCGGCCGCAGCGGGGCGATGCCCAGGCCGCCCGCGGCGACGACCACGTCGAGGTCCGCCGCGGCGGGCACGCCCCAGCCGTGCCCGTACGGCCCGCGCACGCCGACCACCTCGCCGGGGCGCTTGCCGCACAGGGCGGCGCTCACCGCGCCCACCGCCCTGATCGTCTGGGCGTACCCGCCGGAGCGGGACCGGCCGCTGATCGACACCGGGATCTCCCCCACCCCGGGGGCGTACAGCATGGTGAACTGCCCGGGCAGGAACGGCGGGCAGGCACCGCGGACGGGCTCCAGCGTCAGCGTCACCGTGTCGACCCGGTCCGGGCGCCGGGAGCGCACCCGATAGAGGGCGGGAGTCATCGGGTGGGAGGTCATGGCAGGTTCGCCAGTTCCTCGGTTACGTCGATCCCCACCGGGCACCACGTGATGCACCTGCCGCAGCCGACGCAGCCGGACATGCCGAACTGGTCGATCCAGGTGGAGAACTTGTGGGTCAGCCACTGACGGTAGCGGCCGGGGTTGGAGCCCCGCACCGGCGTCCCGTTGACCTCCGAGAACTCCAGGGTGAAGCAGGAGTCCCAGCGCTCGACGCGTTCGGCCGTGCCGTCGGTCAGGGACGTGGAGTCCTCGACCGTGGTGCAGAAGCAGGTGGGGCAGACCATCGTGCAGTTGGCGCAGGTGAGGCAGCGGGCGCCGACCTGCTGCCAGCGCGGCGAGTCGTGCGCGGACAGCCGCTCCTGGATTCCCTCGGTGTCCACGTGGCGGCCCATGCGCCCGGCGGCCGTACGGGACACCTCCTCGGCCTCCGCCAGGTCGCGGGCGGAGGCGGGCGTGTGCGGCAGCGCCCTGACGATCTCCGCTCCCCGCTCGCCGCCGATCTCCACGACGAACCGGTGCGGCGCGGCCAGTTCGGTGAGGGCGAGGTCGTGGCCCGCCGTCACCTTGGGCCCGGTGCCCATCGAGACGCAGAAGCAGGTGCCGCCGGGCACCGCGCAGTTGACCGCGATCAGCAGCAGCGCCTCGCGCCGCCGCCGGTAGGCCGGGTCGGGGTGCCGGCCGCCGAGGAAGACCCGGTCCTGCACGCCGATCGCGGCCAGGTCGCAGGCCCGCACGCCGAGCAGGGCGATCCGGGGCGCCTCCTCCTCCGCCTCCTCGATCCGCTCGCCGCGCATGCGGAAGAGCGCCTGGCGGGGCGGCTGGGTGTACCGCTTGGCCGAGTCGGGGCTCGCCGCGAACGAGAAGATCATCTCGTCGCCGGTCTCCCGCAGCCGGTAGCGGCCGGGGTCCTGGTCGTCGGTGACCCCCCGGGGCAGCCGGCCGGCCGAAGCGATCTCCTCGAAGCGGATCGCGCCGTCGCGCACGACCGGGCCCACGACGGCGAAGCCCCGCGACCGCAACCCGGCGATCAGTGGTTCCAGAGAATCGATCACGATGGCGTCCATGGCGGCCCCTCTCGCCGCTGCCTGTGATGCCCCTCGCACTCACCGTACGCCTGCCGTACCGGCGGATGAAACGTTCACCCGCGTACCGGCGCTACCGCGCGTTCGGAGCCCGAGGCCATGACATTCCCCGCCGGCCGTGATCACAATCCGGAGGAGGTTCATCGAATCGGCCGCGGGGACACCCCCTGGCCGGCGAAAGGAGAGGGAATGGCACGGCGGTATCGTGAAACCGGTTTCACCCGGCGGGGCGCCTGGATCGCCGCGGCGACGCTGGCCGCGGCCGCGGTGGTCGCCGCCCCCGCCCCGGCGAACGCGGCCTCGGCGTCCTGCTCGGTCAGCTTCCCGACCGTCCACAGCTTTCCCTCGGGTTTCGTGGCGGACGGCAGAGTGGTGAACACCGGGACGACCGCCCTGAACGGCTGGCGGATCTCCTGGACCTTCACCGGCGACGAGAAGCTCTTCTCCCTGCTGACCACGAGGTGGACCCAGACCGGGCGGAGCGTCACCGCGACGAACGTGTCCTGGAACGGCACCATCGCGCCCGGGGGGAGTTTCGCCGTCACCGCCAACGGCTCCTCGACCGGCGGCACGTTCGGGATGACCGGTCTGACCTGCACGCCGCTGTGACACCCGGGGTCCCGCACCCCGGCCGTCAGGCCCGCGCGACGGCGACCCGGTAGTCGGCGGCGATGCGGGCCGCGACGGTCAGCAGCGGTTCGACCAGGCGGGGCAGCTCACGCACCCGCCGTGAGGACACCACGATGCCGACGGCCGCGACGGGCCGGTAGGCCTGCCCGCCGGCGGGCGGGCCTCCGGCCAGCACCGGCGCGGCGGCCGAGCACGAGCCGAGCGTCATCTCCTCGTGGGTCGTGGCGTACCCCTGGGCGCGCACCTGGGCGAGCTCGCGGGCCAGCCGTCCCGGCTCGGTGATCGTGTGCGGCGTCGGCCGCTCCAGCGGCCGGGACAGATAGGACGTGACGAACCATCCCGGCTCGTAGGCCAGCAGGGCCTTGCCGACGCCGGTCGGGTGCATCGGCAGGCGGGAACCGGTCCGCGACAGGATCGGCACGGCCCGCTTGCCGTACACCTTGTCGACGTAGAGGACCTCCAGCCCGTCCCGCACGGCCAGGTGGACGTTCTCTCCGGTGCCGCCGAACAGCTCCTGCAGCCAGGGATGGGCCACCTCCTGCAGCGGGTCGGGGGCGAGCTGCCCCAGCTCCCACAGGCGGCGGCCGATCTGGAAACGCCCGTCGGCGCCGCGGCGCAGGGCCCGCCACTCCTCCAGCTCCCCCGCCAGCCGGTGGACGGTGCTGAGCGCCAGGCCGGTGCGTTCGGCGATCTCCGTCAGCGTGAGCCGGGCGTGCCGGGCGTCGAAGGCGCCGAGGATCGCCAGCGCCCGGGACGTCACGGAACGCCCGGGGTCACGTGCGCCGCCGGCCATGTGACCCCCTCTTCCACTGAGCGGACTTCCGCTGGGCGGAAGCAAAGCCTACGTGACACGGCGGGCGCCGCCGATGCTTGGGCCATGCGAACTCAGGTCGGGATCATCGGGGCGGGGCCGGCCGGCCTGCTGCTCTCCCATCTGCTCCACCTGCGCGGGATCGAATCGGTCGTGCTGGAACGCCGGAGCAGGGAGTACGTCGAACGGCGGGTGCGGGCCGGGGTGCTCGAACAGGGCACGGTGGACACGCTCGTCGAGGCGGGGGTGGGCGAGCGGCTGAAGCGGGAGGGTCTCCCCCACCACGGCATCGAGCTGCGGTACGGCGGAGCGGGCCACCGGATCGCCTTCGAGCGGCTGGTGCCCGGCCGGTGCATCACGGTGTACGGCCAGCAGGAGGTCGTCAAGGACCTCGTCGCGGCGCGGCTCGCGGCCGGGGGCGACGTCCGCTTCGAGGTGGACGACGTGCGGGTGCACGACGCGGCGACCGACCGGCCGTACCTGACCTTCACCGGCTCCGACGGCGCGGCACACCGGCTGGACTGCGACGTGATCGCGGGCTGCGACGGCTTCCACGGCGTGTCCCGGGACTCGATCCCGGACGGCGTGCTGACCGAGTATCGCCGGGACTACCCCTTCGCGTGGCTCGGGATCCTCGCCCGGGTGAAGCCGTCGTCGGAGGAGCTGATCTACGCGCGGACCGAGCGCGGCTTCGCCCTGCACAGCATGCGCTCCCCGGAGATCAGCCGCTTCTACCTCCAGGTGGCCCCGGACGAGGACGTCGCCGCGTGGCCGGACGAGCGGATCTGGGCCGAGCTGCGGACCCGGCTGGAGACCGTGCCCGGCTTCGCCCTGGCGACCGGCGAGATCGTCGAGAAGAGCGTCACGCCGATGCGGAGCTTCGTGGCCGAGCCCATGCAGTACGGCAGGCTGTTCCTGGCCGGGGACGCGGCCCACATCGTGCCGCCGACCGGCGCGAAGGGGCTCAACCTGGCGGTGGCCGACGTGCGGGTGCTGACCGAGGCGCTGGCCCGGTTCTTCGCCGGCGGCTCCGCGGAGGCGCTGGACGGCTACTCGCGGGCCTGCCTGCCCCGGGTGTGGCGGGCGCAGCACTTCTCGTGGTGGATGACGACGCTGCTGCACACCTTCGACTCCGACGACGCCTACGCCCGGCAACTGCAGGGCTCCCATCTCGACTACGTCACCTCCTCGGACGCGGCGGGTACGACGCTCGCGGAGAACTACGTGGGCCTGCCGTACGAGGAGAGCCTGTGACCACAAGCCCTGTGAACAGCCCTATGGACAAGGTGGTGGCCAGTGCCGCGGAGGCGGTGGCCGACGTCGGCGAGGGCGCGTCGCTGGCCGTGGGCGGCTTCGGGCTGTCCGGTGTGCCGTCGGTGCTGATCCGCGCGCTGCTGGAGCGCGGAGTCGGCGGGCTGCACGTGGTGTCGAACAACTGCGGCACCAACGGCCGGGGCCTCGGCGAGCTGCTGGCCGCCGGCCGGATCGCCCGGGTCACCGGCTCGTACGTCGGGGAGAACAAGGAGTTCGCCCGGCAGTACCTGGCGGGCGAGGTCGAGGTGGAGCTGATCCCGCAGGGCACGCTGGCCGAGCGGCTGCGGGCGGGCGGCTGCGGCATCCCGGCCTTCTACACCCCTGCGGGGGTGGGGACGATGGTCGCCGAGGGCGGGCTGCCCTGGCGTCACCACCCCGACGGCAGCGTGGCCGTGGCGTCGCCGCCGAAGGAGGTGCGCGAGTTCGACGGCGTGCCGTACGTGCTGGAACGCGGCATCGTGACCGACTTCGCGCTGGTCAGGGCGGCGAAGGGGGACGCGTACGGCAACCTCGTCTTCGCGAAGGCGGCGCGTAACTTCAACCCGCTCGCGGCGATGGCCGGGCGGGTGACGATCGCGGAGGTCGAGGATCTGTGCGACCTCGACCCCGACGAGGTGCACCTGCCGGGGGTGTTCGTGCGGCGGGTGGTCCCGCTCACCCCTGAGCAGGCCGCCGGCAAGGGCGTCGAGAAGCGCACCGTGACACCTGCGGTGAAGGAGGCTTAGGTGGCCTGGAGCCGTGACGAGATGGCCGCGAGGGCGGCCCGTGAGCTGCCCGACGGCGGCTACGTCAACCTGGGGATCGGGCTGCCGACGCTGATCCCCGGTCATCTGGACGGCCGGCGCGTGGTGATCCACTCGGAGAACGGCGTGCTCGGCGTCGGCCCCTATCCCACTGAGGACGCGGTCGACCCCGACCTGATCAACGCGGGCAAGGAGACGATCACCGTGCTGCCCGGGGCCGCGTTCTTCGACTCGTCGCTGTCGTTCGGGATGATCCGCGGCGGGCACATCGACGTCGCCGTGCTCGGCGCGATGCAGGTGTCGGCCCGCGGCGACCTCGCCAACTGGGCCGTCCCCGGCAAGATGATCAAGGGGATGGGGGGTGCGATGGACCTGGTCCACGGCGCGAGGCGGCTGGTCGTGCTGATGGAGCACACCGCGAAGGACGGCACGCCGAAGATCGTGCCGGAGTGCACGCTGCCGCTGACCGGCCGGGCGTGCGTCCACAGGATCATCACCGACCTCGCCGTGGTCGACGTGACCCCGGAGGGCCTGCGGCTGGTGGAGACCGCGCCCGGTGTCACCTCCGGCGAGGTGCGGGCGAAGACGGGAGCCGAGATCGCATGAAGGACGTGTTCATCGCCGACGCCGTGCGGACCCCGATCGGGAGGTACGGCGGCGCGCTCGCCGGGATCCGCCCCGACGACCTGGCGGCCGGGGTGATCCGGGCGTTGCTGGACCGGGCCCCCGGCCTCGACCCGGAGCGGATCGGCGACGTGGTCCTCGGCGCCGCGAACGGCGCCGGGGAGGACAACCGCAACGTGGGCCGGATGGCCGCCCTGCTGGCCGGGCTGCCGGTCACGGTGCCCGGCTCGACCGTCAACCGCCTGTGCGCCTCGGGCCTGGAGGCGGTGATCCAGGCCGCCAGGGCCGTGGCCTGCGGTGACGCCTCCGTGGTGGTGGCGGGCGGGGTCGAGTCGATGAGCCGCGCCCCCTGGGTGCTGCCCAAGCCCGAGCGCGGCTTCCCCCGGGGCCACGAGCAGCTCTACTCCACGACCCTCGGCTGGCGGATGGTCAACCCGGAGATGCCGGAGCGGTGGACGGTCTCCCTCGGCGAGGCGACCGAGACGCTCGCCCGCAGGCGCGGCGTGAGCCGCGAGGAGCAGGACGCCTTCGCCGAGCGCAGCCACCGCCGGGCCGCCGCCGCCTGGCGGGACGGCCTGTTCGACGCGGAGATCGTCCCGCGGGAGGGGCTGTCCCGCGACGAGACGATCAGGGACGACACGTCCGCCGAGGCGCTGGCCCGGCTGAAGCCCGCCTTCGCCGCCGACGGCACGATCACGGCGGGCAACTCCTCGCCGCTGAACGACGGCGCCGCCGCGCTGCTGGTCACCGACGCCGGCGGCCTCGCCGCGCACGGCCTGCGCCCGCTCGCCCGGGTGGTGTCCACCGGGGTCGCGGGCGTGGACCCGGCCGACTTCGGCATCGGGCCCGTCCCCGCGGTCGCCCGGGCACTGGGCCGGGCCGGGCTCGGCCTCGCCGACCTGGCGTCCGTCGAGCTCAACGAGGCGTTCGCCGCGCAGGCGCTCGCCTGCCTCGGCGAGTGGAAGGAGCTCGACCCCGAGGTGGTCAACCCGCAGGGCGGCGCGATCGCGATCGGGCACCCGCTCGGCTGCTCCGGCGCGCGCCTCGCGGGCACTCTCGCCCACCGTCTCTCCCGCACCGGCGGGTACGGCGTGGCGACCCTGTGCGTCGGCGTCGGCCAAGGACTGGCCCTGACCCTCGAAGGACTCCGATGACCCAGCCGCCCTACCTGTATCCCGGCTACGCGAGCACGGTCCTGCGCGCGCCGTCCCGGACGCCGCTGCCGATGAAGGAGGACCCGGAGGCGGCCGAGCTGACCGGCCCGGTCTTCGGCCACGAGGACGTCGGCCCGCTCGACGCCGACCTGACCACCGGGCACGCGGGCGAACCGCTCGGCGAGCGGATCATCGTCACCGGCCGGATCCTCGACTCCTCCGGCCGCCCGGTGCCCCGGACGCTGGTGGAGATCTGGCAGGCGAACGCGGCCGGCCGGTACGCCCACCCGGTCGACCGGCACCCGGCGCCGCTCGACCCCAACTTCACCGGGGCGGGCCGGTGCCTGACCGACGACGAGGGCCGCTACCGGTTCGTCACGATCAAGCCGGGGGCCTATCCCTGGCGCAACCATCCGAACGCCTGGCGGCCGGCCCACATCCACTTCTCGGTCTTCGGCACCGCGTTCACCCAGCGCCTGGTGACGCAGATGTACTTCCCGGGCGACCCGTTGTTCGCGTTCGACCCGATCTTCCAGTCCGTCCCGGACCAGGCCGCCCGCGAGCGGCTCGTCTCCGCCTTCGACCTCGACGTCACCGAGCCGGAGTGGGCGCTCGGCTATCGCTGGGACGTCGTGCTGGGCCGCACCCCGATCGAGGCAGCACAGGAGGACGCGTGACCACTCCTTCGCAGACCGTCGGGCCGTTCTTCGGGTTCGCCCTGCCCTACGAGGGCGGCTGGGAACTCGTGCCCGAGGGGCATCCGGGCGCGCTCACGATCACCGGCCGGGTGCTGGACGGCGCGGGCGAGCCGGTGCCCGACGCGCTGCTGGAACTGTGGACCGGCGAGCCCGAGGGGGTCGGGCAGCGGGGGCCCGCCGGCACGGGGTTCGGCAGCCCAGCCGGCGCAGGCAGCGCAGGCAGCGCAGGATTCGGCAGAGGCGGGTTCGGCGGCGGAGGGTTCGGCCGGTGCGCCACCGAGCCCGACGGCTCCTACCGGTTCCGGACCGCGCCGCCCGTCCGGCCGTACCTCCCCCTGCTGGTCTTCGCCCGGGGGCTGCTGAAGCCGGTGCGGACCCGCGTCTACCTCGCCGACGTGCCCGACCCCCTGCTCGGCTCGCTGGACCCGGACCGCCGCGCGACGTTGCTCGCCCGCGCGGACGGGAAGGACGCCTACCGGTTCGACGTACGGCTGCAGGGTGAGCGGGAGACGGTCTTCCTTGAATTCTGACGCACGCTCAGATGCAGGTTGCGATTCAGGGCCCGATGCGGCGTCCGGCGCGGGCCCTGACCACGGCCTGCTGACGCCCGTCTGGGCGGGCACGGACGTGGCGGCGGTGACGGGCGACGGCGCCTGGTTGCGGGCGATGCTGGAGGCGGAGGTCTGCCTCGCGCGGGCGCAGGCCCGCCTCGGCGTCGTCCCCGGGCGGGCCGCCGCCGCGATCGCCGAGGCGGCCCGCCCGGAGCGGTTCGACGTGGCCGGTCTCGCCCGGCGGGCCAGGGACGCCGGCAACCCCGTCGTGCCGCTGGTCGAGGACCTGCGCGCCGCCGCCGGGGACGCGAGTAGGTGGGTGCATCACGGCGCCACCAGCCAGGACGTGCTCGACACGGCGGCGATGCTGGTGTCGGCGCGGGCCCGCGCGGTGATCCTGCCGCACCTGGACCGGGTGCTCGCCGCGCTCGCCCGGCTGGCCGCCGAGCACCGCGGCACCCCGATGGCCGGACGCACGCTCATGCAGCGGGCGGTGCCCACCACGTTCGGGCTGAAGGCGGCCGGGTGGCTGCTCGGCTGCCGGGACGCCCGCGACCGCCTCGCGGCGGTGCGGCTGCCGGTCCAGCTCGGCGGCGCGGCCGGGACGATGGCCGGGTACGGCGAGCGGGCCCTGGAGCTCCTGCCGCTCTTCGCCGCCGAGACCGGGCTGGCCGAGCCGGTGCTGCCCTGGCACGCCTCCCGCACCCCGGTCACGGACCTCGCCGCCGCGCTCGCCGCCGTCACGGGCGCGCTCGGCAAGCTCGCCGTCGACGTGATCCTGCTGGCGCAGAGCGAGGTGGGCGAGGTCGCCGAGCCCGCCGCGCCCGGCCGGGGCGGCTCGTCGGCGATGGCGCACAAGCGCAACCCGGTGCTCGCCACGATGATCCGGTCGGCGGCGCTGCAGGCGCCCGCCCTGACGCAGATCCTGCTCGCGTCACGGGTGGCCGAGCACGAGCGGCCCGCCGGAGGCTGGCACGCCGAATGGCAGCCGCTGCGCGAGTGCCTGCGCCTGGCCGGCGGCTCGGCGGAGACGGCCGCGGAGCTGACCGGGGGCCTGGAGGTGTTCCCCGGCCGGATGCGGCAGAATCTCGATGAGCTGCTCGCCGTACTGCGCGAGCACGGGGAGGACACCGGGGCCGGGCCGGCGCCCGCCCTGGTGGACCGCGCCCTGGAGTTCCATGCCCGGGAGTCCCGTTCCCGGGAGCGCCACGCGAGAGAAGACGGATGATCCCGCACCACCGATTCGACGGCCCGCCGGACGCTCCGGTCGTCGTGCTCGGCCCGTCGCTGGGCACGACGCTCGACCTGTGGGAGCCCCAGCTCGCCGCGCTCACCCGCACCTGGCGGGTCCTCCGTTACGACCTGCCCGGCCACGGCGGCTCCCCCGCCGCGTCCGGCTTCACCGTCGACGACCTCGCGGCCGGGGTGCTGGCGCTGCTCGACCGCCACGCTCCCGGCCGCTTCTCGTACGCCGGGGTGTCGCTGGGCGGGGCCGTCGGGACCACCCTCGCGCTGCGGGCGCCGGACCGGGTCGCGAGCCTGGTGCTGTGCTGCACCTCCGCCCGGTTCGGCGCTCCGGAGAGCTGGCGCGAACGCGCTGCCCTGGTGCGGGCGGAGGGCACCGGGCCCCTGGTGGAGACGACCCGGTCGCGGTGGTTCACGGCGGGCTTCCCCGGCGCCGGGCGCTACCTCGACATGCTGCGCGGCACCGATCCCGAGGGGTACGCCGGCTGCTGCGACGCCCTGGCCGCCTTCGACGTCCGCGACCGGCTCGGGGAGGTCCGCGCGCCCACCCTGGTGGTCGCCGGGGCCGAGGACCCCGCGACCCCGCCCGCGCACGCCGAGGTCCTGGCCGGGGGCATCCCGGACGCCACGCTGCTGGTGGTGCCGGATGCGGCCCACCTGGCCACCGCCGAACGGCCGGACGTCGTCACCGAGGCGATCGTCCGGCACCTGACCACCACCTCCCGGAGGACGGCATGAGCGACGACGACGGCATGCGGGTGCGGCGGGAGGTGCTGGGCGACGCGCACGTGGACCGGGCGCAGGCGGCGACCACCGAGTTCACCGCCGACTTCCAGGACCTCATCACCCGGTACGCCTGGGGCGAGATCTGGACCCGGCCGGGACTGGACCGCAGAACCCGCAGTTGCGTCACGCTCACCGCCCTCGTGGCCCGGGGACAGCTAGAAGAACTGGCCATGCACGTGCGGGCCGCGCGGCGCAACGGGCTCACCACCGACGAGATCAAGGAGGTCCTGCTGCAGACCGCGATCTACTGCGGGGTGCCCGCCGCCAACGCCGCCTTCGCCGTCGCCCAGCGCGTGCTGGCGGAGGACCCGGGAGAGGACGCCGCATGACGTTCCTCGTGACGGGCGAGAGCCTCGTCGACCTGATCGGCGCGCCGGGGTCGTGGACCTTCACCGCCGTGCCCGGAGGCAGCCCGCTCAACGTGGCGGTGGCGCTGGCGGCGCTGGGCCGGCCGGTGCGGTTCGCCGGGGAGACCGGCGACGACCTCTTCGGCGGCCTGCTCCGCGACCACCTGGCCCGCCACGGGATCGGCACCGGCGACCTCGCCCCGGCGGCGTCCACCGGCCTGGCCTTCGCCCGGGTGGGCGCGGACGGCTCGGCGTCGTACGACTTCCGCTTCGAGTGGCGGCTCTCCGCCCCGGTCGCGCTCGACGGGGTGACCTGCCTGCACACCGGCTCCCTGGCCACCCTCGTGGCCCCGGGCGGCGACCATGTCAGGGCCCTGATGCGGGCCGCGAAGGCGGCGGGCGTCACCGTCTCCTACGATCCGAACATCCGGCCCTCGCTGGCCGGCGACCATTCCGCCGCTGTGGCCCTGGTCGAGGAGTGCGTACGGCTGTCGCGCCTGGTCAAGGTGAGCGCCGAGGACCTGGACTGGCTCTACCCCGGCGAGGCCGGGCTCGACGTGGCGCGGCGCTGGGCCGGGCTCGGCCCGGAGCTGGTGGTGGTCACCCGGGGCGGCGAGGGCGCGACAGCGGTGCTGCGTGACCGGCTCTCAGATGACGGGGTTCCGGGTGACGGGCTTCCGGGCGACGGGGTTCCGGGCGACGGAGTGATCACCTGCCCGGCCCCGGCCGTCGAGGTCGTGGACACGGTCGGCGCCGGCGACACCTTCACCGCCGCCTACCTCGACGCGCTGCACGACGGGCCCCTGCCCGACGGCGCCCTCACCCCCGCGCGGGTGGCCGAGGCGCTGCGGCGCGGCTGCGCCGCCGCCGCGATCGTGTGCACCCGCGCCGGCGCGGTCCCGCCCACCCGGGCGGAGGTGAATTCGTTCTCCCTGGGTACGGGTCTGTCCCGAGCCGAGGAGGGACATACATGATCGAGATCATCGCCGTCGGCACCCCCTCCCTGGGCGACCGCAGCTACCTCGTCACCGACGGGGAGGTCGCCTTCGTCGTGGACCCGCAGCGAGACGTCGACCGGATGCTCCGCCTCGCCGAGCGGCGCGGCGTCGACATCCGCGGCGTCTTCGAGACCCACGTGCACAACGACTACGTCACCGGCGGGCCCGCCCTGGCCGCGGCCACCGGCGCGGACCACCACGTCAACGCGGCCGACCCGGTGGCGTTCCACCACTGCCCGATCCAGGACGGCGACGTGATCGAGGCCGGGGACGTGCGCCTGCGCGTGCTGGCGACTCCCGGCCACACGTTCACCCACCTGTCGTACGCGCTGGAGGTCCCGGGCCGGACGCCCGCGGTCTTCACGGGAGGCTCGCTGCTCTACGGCTCGACCGGCCGGCCCGACCTGCTCGGCCCGGAGCACACGGACACGCTGGTGCGCGCCCAGTACGCGTCGGCGCACCGCCTGGCCCGCGAACTGCCCCCGGAGACGGAGGTCTACCCCACGCACGGCTTCGGGAGCTTCTGCTCGTCCGCCCAGTCGGAGGAGGTCACCGAGTCGACGATCGGCCGGGAGTCGAAGACCAACCCGGTCCTGACGCGGGGCGAGGAGGAGTACGCGGAGGCGCTGCTCGCCGGGCTGGACGCCTACCCGGCGTACTACGCGCACATGGCGGCGCTCAACCTGGCCGGGCCGGACGCGCCCGACCTGTCCCCGCCGCACCGGGCCGGCGCCGCCGAGCTGCGCCGCCGCCTGCGGGACGGCGAATGGGTGGTCGACCTGCGGTCCCGCACGGCGTTCGCGGCGGGCCACCTGCCGGGGACGCTCAATTTCGGGCTCGACGGAGGCTTCGCCGTCCACCTGGGCTGGCTCATCCCCTGGGGCACCCCGGTGACGCTGCTCGGCGCGATGCCGGAGGACGTGGCGGAGGCGCAGCGCGAACTGGCGCGGATCGGCGTCGACCGCCCGGCCGCGGCCGCCACCGGAGGCCCGGCCGACTGGGTCGGTGACGGCGGCGAGAAGCCCGCGTCCCTGCCCCTCGCGACGTTCGCCGACCTGTCCGCCGTACGCCGCGAGCGGCCGGTCGTGGTCCTGGACGTGCGCCGCCGCGCGGAGTGGCGCGAGTCGCACCTGCCCGGTGCGGTCAACATCCCGCTGCACGAGCTGCCCGCGCGGCTGGACGAGGTGCCGCCCGGCGAGGTGTGGACGCACTGCGCGACCGGCTACCGGGCGGCCGTCGCCGCCTCCCTGCTCGCCGCCGCCGGGCGCGACGTCGTCGCCGTCGACGACACCTACCCTCCCGGCAGGGAATGATCCGGGCCGGATGATCTGGACCGGGTGATTCGTACTGCCGGAGAGCGGACGTTCCACTCTGCGCATCCCGGCCGCCGGGGACCATAATGGCCGCCATGGCGGGAATATGGGCACTGGGGTTCACCGCCCTCCTGCTGCTCGCGCCGGCGTCGGCGGTACACAGCGGTTCCGAGTGGGCCGTCCTGGCCGTCGCGGGGGTGTCGTTCGCGGGCGCGGTGCTCACCTCCCGCCGTCCACCGCCGTCCGCACGGTTCCTGCCGGCGGTGCTGGCCGGGCTGCTCGCGGCGGCGGCCGTCACGGCGAACGCCGCGTACGAGGCGACGGAGTGGCGGACCCTGTTCTCCCTGCTCGCGGTGGCCGTGGGAGTCGTCGCGCCCCTCCGCGTGGCGCCCTGGCTCGTCGCCGCCACGGCCGTGCTGTCCGCCACCGTGGTGCTGGCCCGGGGCGGCTCCTTCGACGCCGCCCTCTGGGGCACCGCGCTGACCACCACTCTCGCGGGGATCACTGCGTACGGCTTCCGCCGGATGGGCCAGATCATCGAGGAGCTCGCCCGCACCCGCGAGCAGCTGGCCGCCGCCGCCGTCTCGGCCGAGCGGCTGCGTTTCTCCCGCGACCTGCACGACCTGCTCGGGCACACGCTCTCGATGGTGGTCGTGAAGGCCGAGGCCGTGCGCCGGCTGGCCCCGCGCGACGTCGCGGCCGCCGTGCGGCACGCCGAGGACATCGAGGCGATCGGGCGGCAGGCGCTGACGGAGGTGCGCGAGGCGGTCACGGGCTACCGGGACGCGAGCCTCGCGTACGAGCTGGACACCGCCCGGGCGGCGCTCGCCGCGGCCGGCATCGACTGCGAGGTGCGGGAGTCGGGGCCCGCGCTGCCCCGGGAGGCCGACATGCTGCTGAGCTGGGTCGTCCGGGAGGGGGTCACGAACGTCGTGCGGCACTCCGGGGCGCGGCGCTGCGTCATCACGCTCCGCCGCGACCGCGACCCCGTGCTGGTCGAGGTCAGCGACGACGGCGCCGCCGGCACCGGCGGCACAGGCGCGGAGGTCGAGGAGGAGAACGGCAGCGGCCTGCGCGGGCTGCGCGAGCGCCTGGCCGCCGCGGGCGGGCGGCTGCGGGCCACCCGGCTGCCCCGGGGGTTCGTCCTCGCCGCCGAGATCCCGCGCCTCGGCGGGGACGAGGGCCCGTGACGCAACCCGTGATCCCGCCCATGACCCCGCCCGTGACGCGCGTGCTGATCGCGGAGGACCAGGCGATGATGCGCGACGCGCTCGCCGTCCTGCTCGACCTGGAGGACGACTTCGAGGTGGTCGCGCAGGTCGCGAGCGGGGACGAGATCCTGCCCGCGGCGCTGCGGACGGAGCCCGGCGTGGCCCTGCTCGACATCGAGATGCCGGGCGGCGGCGGGCTCGACGCGACCGCCGGGCTGCGGGCGGCGCTGCCCTCGTGCGCCGTGGTCATCGTGACCACGTTCGGCCGGCCCGGCTACCTGCGCCGCGCGCTGGACGCGGGCGCCCGCGGGTTCGTGGTGAAGGACCGGCCCGTCGGCGAGCTGGCCCAGGCGATCCGGCGGGTGCTGGCGGGCGAGGTCGTGGTCGACCCCGCCCTCGCCGCCGCCGCCCTCAGCGCGGGGCCGAGCCCGCTGACGCCGCGCGAGCGGGAGGTGCTCGTCGCGGCGGCCGACGGCTCGACGGCCGCGGACATCTCCCGCCGCCTCCATCTGTCGGAGAGCACCGTACGCAACCACCTGTCGTCGTGCATCGCCAAGACCGGCACCCGCAACCGCATGGAGGCCGTCCGGGCCGCCCGCCACAGCGGCTGGCTCTGACCGGTCCGATCCGGGCCGGGAAGCCGGTTGCCGGGGGGTGTGCCGCGGCGTAGCGTTGACGTCCGCCGCACGTGAAAGACGCACCTGGACGCACCTGACGCGACGTACCTGGCACGTGGAGGTTGGCATGAGCACTCCCGGCACGAGGTCCGGCACAACCGTCGTCGACCTGTTCGACCCGCAGCTGGCGAGCGACCCGTTCGGGGGCTACTCGCGGCTGCGGGAGCAGGCCCCGATGATGCGCGGTTCCTTCCCCGGCCTGAGCTCCCCGATCTGGATCGTCATGCGGTACGAGGACGTGAAGACGGTGCTGAGCGACCGCCGGTTCGTCAACAACCCGGCCAACGTGCCGGGCTCGGACGTGCAGAACATCCGCGAGGACCTCATCGAGGCCCGCGGCATCCCCCGCGAGTACGCGCCGTACCTGCTCGACTCCGTCCTCGACGCCGACGGCAACGACCACCTGAGACTGCGCAGGCTGGTCTCCCGCGCCTTCACCGCGCGCCGCGTGGCGGAGCTGCGCCCCCGGGTGGAGGCGATCACCGAGGACCTGCTCGACCGGCTGCCCGGGCACGCCGAGGACGGCGTCGTCGACCTGATCGAGCACTTCGCCTATCCCCTGCCGATCACCGTCATCTGCGAGCTGGTCGGCATCCCGGAGGAGGACCGCCCGCAGTGGCGGGAGTGGGGCAAGGGCCTCTTCTCATTCGAACCGGGAGCGGTGAGCGAGCCGCTGCGGGCCATGGTCGACTACATCCACGAACTCGTCGGCCGCCGTCGCGCGGAGCCCACCGGCGACCTGCTCACCGGCCTGATCCGGGCCCACGACGAGGACGGCGACCGGCTGTCGGACACCGAACTGGTCACGATGATCCTCACGCTCGTCCTCGCCGGGCACGAGACCACCGCCCATCTGATCGGCAACGGGACCGCCGCCCTGCTGACCCACCCCGGCCAGCTCGCCGCGCTGCGAGCCGACCCCGGACTGCTGCCGCGCGCCGTGCACGAGCTCATGCGCTGGTGCGGGCCCGTGCAGGGCACCCGGATCAGGTACGCCACCGAGGACGTGCCGATCGGCGACCTGACCGTGCGGCGGGGCGAGCCGGTGATGGCCGTCCTGGTGTCGGCCAACTACGACCCCCGCCGCTTCGACGACCCCGACCGGCTCGACGTCACGCGGGAGTCCGACGGCCACAAGGAGGTCCACGTCGGCTTCGGCCACGGCCTGCACTACTGCCTGGGCGCCGCGCTGGCCCGGCAGGAGGGCGAGGTGGCCTTCGGCGCCCTCCTGCGCCGCCACCCCCGCCTCGCGCTCGCGGTCGCGCCGGAGGACCTCGGCCGCCAGTTCCTGCCGTTCTCCTGGCGCCTCACCCGCCTCCCCGTACGCCTGGGGTAGGGCGCAGGCGGCGGGATCAGCCCTGGCCGGCGATGAGCGGCTCCAGGGTCAGGCCCTCGTGCTCGCGCTGGATCGACCGCATGCGCCACTGGTCGGTGAACACCGCGAGCAGGGCCTGGTCCCGGCCGCGCATGAGCACCTCCGCGCCGCGCTGGCGGCGCAGCACCTCGGCCGACTCGGCGTCGGTGCGGCGGGCCAGGGTGTACTCCAGCCGGTCCAGCACGATCTCCGCGCCGAACTCGGCGGCCAGGCGGTGCTGCACGACCTCGAACTGCATGGGCCCGACCGCGGCCAGCACGGGCGCCTGGTCGCCCCGCAGGTCGGAGCGCAGCACCTGGATGACACCCTCGCCGTCGAGCTGGTCGATGCCGCGGCGGAACTGCTTGGCCTTGGCGGTGCTCCGGGAGCGGGCCACGGCGAAGTGCTCGGGGGCGAAGCTCGGGATCGGCGGGAACTCCACTGCCGTGCCCTCGTACAGGGTGTCGCCGGGGCGCAGGGCGGTCGCGTTCACCAGCCCGACGACGTCCCCCGGGTAGGCCTCGTCGATGGTGGCGCGCTCCTGGCCGAACACCGACTGGGCGTACTTGGTGGCGAACGGCCGTCCGGTCGCGGCGTGGGTGAGCACCATCCCGCGCTCGAAGCGGCCGGAGCAGACCCGGACGAACGCGATGCGGTCCCGGTGGGCGGGGTCCATGTTGGCCTGCACCTTGAACACCAGGCCGGCGAACGGCGCGTCCAGCGGCCGGGCCGCGCCCTCGACGTCCGTACGCGGCGCGGGCGCGGGGGCGAGGTCGACCAGCACGTCGAGCAGCCGGGCCACGCCGAAGTTGGACAGCGCCGCGCCGAACAGCACCGGAGTGGCCTCGTGCGCCTCGAACGCCTTCTGGTCGTGCTCGGCGCCGATGGCGGCGAGCAGGTCGCTCTCCTCCCGCGCCCGGGTCCAGTCGGCCCCGAGATCGGCCTCCGCCTCCTCCGGCGTCAGCGTGGTCTCCAGCGCCTTGGTGGCGCCGCCCGGGGTGCGGGTGTAGCGGACGGCGCGGCCGTCGAGCCGGTCGACCACTCCGTGGAAGTTCCCGGCGGCACCGATGGGCCAGGTCACGGGGGTGGGCCGCAGGCCGGTCCGCTCCTCGATCTCGTCGAGCAGTTCCAGCGGCTCGCGGCCCGGCCGGTCCCACTTGTTGACGAACGTGATGACCGGGATGCGGCGGTGGCGGCAGACCTCGAACAGCTTCATGGTCTGCGGCTCCATGCCCTTGGCCGCGTCGAGCAACATGACCGCGCAGTCGACCGCGGCCAGTACGCGGTAGGTGTCCTCGGAGAAGTCGGCGTGGCCGGGGGTGTCGACCAGGTTGAACACGTGGCCGCGGTACTCGAAGCGGAGCGCCGCCGAGGTGATCGAGATGCCGCGGGCGCGCTCCATCTCCATCCAGTCCGACGTCACGCCCCGCCGTCCGGCCTTGCCGTGCACGGCCCCGGCCTGGGTGATCGCCGAGGCGTGCAGGGCGAGCGCCTCGGTCATCGTGGACTTTCCGGCGTCCGGGTGGCTGATCACCGCGAACGTCCGGCGCCGCGCCGCCTCACCCGTCACGGCGCTCATCGCCGCGTCCCCGGCGTACGGACGCGGGTCGTCGTGGTGTGATCGTGCGATCGAGGCATCGGGGCTCCCAACTGCGGTGAACACCGTAGGTTACCGCGTCCGCGGGCACCCTCCACGCCATGGCGTCACGTGACGGGTTCCCGGTGGGCGGAGGAGACGACGAAGGACTCCAGCCGGTGCAGCAGGGCCTCGATCTCACCTTCGGACAGGCGGGTGGTGTCGGCGTTCACCTCCACGCCGAGCGTGCCGTTGCGGCGCATCAGGGCCAGGCAGAAGTCGCAGCTGCGCTTATCGGTGCCGGGGAGCCACTCCAGCTCGGACTCCTCGTCCGCGCGGGCGGCGGCGCCCGGGTCCTCGCCCGGGCGCAGGTCGTTGAAGCAGCACGACGGGAACACGGAGACGCCGCGGTCGGCGCTCAGCCGGTCGATCATCGCCTGCATGGCCGGCTTGTCGAATCGGGCGCGCCGGTAGGACGCGAGAACCGCCGGGTACGCGGTCGCGACCGTCTCGGCGAGGCCCCCGCTCGGGCCCAGGGTGAACAGTCCGAGCTGATTGAGGCTGGTGACCAGATCCCGGGTCCGGTCGTCGAAGCGGTTGTGCACGATCGGGGTGATCGCGGCGACCTCGTGCCCGGTCAGCTCGCGCAGCAGCATGGCGACCGCCACCAGCAGGACGGTGGCGGTGCTCACCCCGGCCCGGGCGGCGAGCACGTACGCGGCGTGGTTGAGACGGGGCGACGTCAGCACGGCCCGCGCGTACCTCGGCGTCGAGGTCGGCCGGACCGATTCCGGGAACATGGCGGACGGCACGGTCCGGAGCAGCGCCTCCCACTGGGCGATCGCGCGGTCCGAACGCGCCGGTGCCGCCCGCTCCTCCCGCACCAGGTCGAGCAGCTGCGACGACGGCGGCCGCGTGATCGCGCCGCGGAGCAGCAGCGTCCGCAGGTCGTTCACCACGACGCCGGCCGCGTGCCAGTCGGCGACGGCATGGCTCATCACGAGGGTCACGTGGGTGACGGCACCGTCGCGGACCACGAATCCGGCGCGCAGCGGCTGCTCGCCATCGCCGAAGGACCGCGCGGCCAGGCGGGCGGCGAGTGCCGCCGCGACGTCGCCCGCCTCGTCGCGAGCCGCCTCGGCCATCTCGACCGGCAGCGTCCCCGCCGCCGCCACCTCCTGGTACGGCCCGTCCGCACCGAGCCGCACCAGGGACCGCAGGGCGTCGTGCCGGCCCGTCACCTCGGCCAGGGCGGCGGCCACGACCTCGGGAGGGCGCGGGCCGCCCGCGCGCGGGACGGCGAGGACCTTGGGCACGTTGAAGTAGTGGGCGCTGTCCGGCCCGACCTGTTGGAGGGCTCCCCAGATATCCCGCTGCCCCCAGGCGAGCTCCGCTGTACCGGAACGGCTGGAGGCGAAGCCCACCTGAAGCCGCATGGCTCTCCTTCGACGCGGGTGTCCGTGGGGACGCTGCCATGAAGGCTAGGATGCGCCTCCGAGCGGGTCAAGATCCTCCCGGGCCGCCCGCCGGTCAGATGAGGTTGTCCTCCACGGGCAGGCCGAACTCGCCCCTGCCGTACATCGCGAGGGCGCGCTCGACGTCGTTGGCCACGTGGACGCCGCCGGCGTGGGCGTCGCGCCAGGCCCGCTCGATGGGATTGCCGCGGCGGAGGGAGTTGCCCCCCGCCGTCTTGAACAGGACGTCGATGGCCTCCAGCGCCCGCTCGGTGGCGCGGACCTGGTCCCGGCGCACCCGCAGCCGCAGCTCGGCCGGGATCGCCTCGCCCCGCACCGCGTGCTCGTAGGCCTCCCGCACGTTGCGGTCGGTCTGCAGGACCGCCGCGTCGATCTCCGACGCCGCCCGGGCGACCGCGACCTGCGCGAACTGGTCGTCGGCGAACCGGCCGCCGCCGCCCAGGCTCAGCCGTACGCGGTCGCGCATGGCCGACACGTACGACCGGTAGCAGCCGGAGGCCATCCCGACGATCGGCGCGGTGATCGTGGTGGTGAACACGGCGCCGAACGGGAGCCGGTACAGCGGGCCGGTGTTCACCTGCTGGCCCGGCCCGCGCAGCCGGGTCAGGTCCTGGTTGCGCACCACCCGGTGCGCGGGGACGAAGGCGTCGTCCACGACGATGTCGTCGCTGGCCGTGCCGCGCAGCCCGATGACGTCCCAGACGTCCTCGATCGCGTAGTCGGAGCGGGGCACCAGCACCGTCACGACGTCCGCCGGCCGGCCCGCGGCGCCCAGGACGAGGCCGCCGAGCAGCGCCCACGACGCGTGCCCGCAGCCCGAGGAGAAGCGCCACCGGCCGGACAGGCGGTATCCCCCCTCGGCCGGGACGAGCCGCCCGACCGGCGCGTACGACGAGCAGACGAGCACGCCGGGGTCGCTCCCCCAGACCTCGTCCTGGGCGGCCTCCTCGAACAGGGCGAGCTGCCAGGGGTGCACGCCGAGGACGGACACGAGCCAGCCGGTCGACCCGCACACCGCCGAGATCTCCCGCACCACCTCGTAGAAGCGCACCGGATCGCTCTCCGCGCCGCCGTACCTCTTGGGCTGCAGCATCCGGAACACCCCGGCCCGGGACAGCTCGCCGATCGACTCCGCGGGGACCCGCCGTTCCTCGTCGACGGCGCGGGCCCGCGCGGCGATCTCCGGCAGCAGCGCGCGAACCTCGTCCAGGACCTCGTTGCTCATGGGGGAATCCTTCTGTCTCGGTCAGATGCCCAGCCGCGCCGCGACGCCGTCGAGCACGCATTCGAGCCCCAGCTCGAACTGCCACTCGCCGTCGTCCTTGCGGACGCCTTCACGGATGTAGCGCTCGAAGGCGGGGTAGCGGCCCGACTCCAGCAGCCACCTCAGGTGCGAGGAGTAGAGGCCGCGCAGCTCGTCCGCCCCTGTGACGCCCTCGCGGCGCATGAGCTCGGCCAGGCCGACGTCGACCGCCACCATCCCGTTGACGTACGCGCTCACCGTGCCGACCACGGCCATGCGGCCGTCGGCGTCCAGGCCGAGGTCCTCCAGCGAGGCGAGCAGCCGGTCGGCCCGCGCGACGAGGTGCGGCGTGAGCTGGCCCGACCTGGCCGTCGTCCGGACCATCCAGGGGTGCCGCAGCACGGCGCGCCGCAGGCCGCGGGCCGCCTCGCGCAGCGTCGTACGCCAGTCGGCCGCGGGCTCCACCAGCGCCTCCTCCGCGATGACGGCGTCGAGCATCAGCTCGATCACGTCGTCCTTGCCGCGCACGTACCGGTAGAGCCCCATGGTCGCCACGCCGAGCCGTTCGGCCAGGTGGCGCATCGAGACGGCGTCGAGCCCCTCGGCGTCCGCGATCTCCACCGCCGCCGCGGCGATCTGGGCGTGGGTCAGCGCCGCGCGGGGCGGCCGGGCGGGGCGTTCCATCCGCTGCCAGATGGACTCGACGGCGTCACCCGCGACCTCGTCCGCGCTCTTCCCGGCCATCGCCACACTCCTCACCGTTGTGCGTGTACATCGTACCCGTGCTTGTACGCCGTACGCACTTGCGCGTACGGTGTACTTGTTGCGTACGACGTACTCACCTCGTGGAGGAACCATGCCCGGCGACGACCGGCTCGGAATCGCGATGATCATCGGCAGCGTCCGGGACGGGCGGGTGGCGCCCCTCGTCGCGAACTGGTTCGCCGCCCAGGCCGAGCGGCGCGACGACCTCGCCCTCGACGTGATCGACCTTGCCGAGACCCGGCTCCCCGACGGGTTGCGCGGGCACTTCGGCGGCGACAGGCCCGAGGAGGTCACGGCACTGCGGCCCCGCGTGGACGAGGCGGACGCCTTCGTCGTCGTGACCCCCGAGTACAACCGGAGCTTCCCCGCCGCCCTCAAGCTGATGATCGACAGCTATCACCGGGAGTGGGCGGCCAAGCCCGTCGGGTTCGTCAGCTACGGCGGCATGTCCAGCGGACTGCGGGCGGTCGAGCAGCTCCGGCTGGTCTTCGCCGAACTGCACGCGGTGACCGTCCGCGACTCCGTCGCGTTCCGGAGCCCCTGGACGCTGTTCGACGACGACGGCAACTGGCCGAAGGACCCCGCGGGCGCGGAGAGCGCGGCCAGGACGATGCTCGACGAGCTCGTCTGGTTCGGCAGGGCGCTGCGGGACGCGCGGGCGGCCCGGCCGTACGGCGCCTGATCCGGCCCTTCCCGCCCGCTCCCGCCCGCGCCTTCATCGCGACGCCGCCGTCCTGGTCACGGGACGGCCGGTCCGTCAGCCCTCCGCCGGAACCTCGTCCCGCGTCTCCGGGACCAGGCGCTCCACCGCCTGCTCCACGAGCTCACGCAGACGGGCCTCGGGGAACACGTCGGGCAGCGTGAGCCGCTCCAGGATCAGCCAGTTCATGGCCAGGTGGAGCAGCTCCACCGACGTGGCGTCCCC
The DNA here is from genome assembly GCF_014161385.1 of Microbispora sp. H10670. Lineage (NCBI taxonomy): Bacteria > Bacillati > Actinomycetota > Actinomycetes > Streptosporangiales > Streptosporangiaceae > Microbispora > Microbispora sp. H10670. Next base: position 367,218 of record NZ_JABBWW010000002.1, read on the forward strand.
GGGCCGGCCGTCGCCGAGGTGGAGGCGGATGTTCGCGTCCACGTCCGCTCTGATCCGCTCGGTGAGCACGGCCCGCAGGGCCGGCCGTCGCGTCGCCTCCAGGCGCAGCTCCAGCAGGGCCAGGAATCCCGTGCGGTAGGTGCTGACCCGCTCGACCACCTCGTGGGTCAGCTCGGCGACCCTCGCCCGGTCCCTGCGTTCCTCCGGGCTCCCGGTCAGGGACCCGGCCTCCGGCTCCAGCCGTTCGTAGACGCGCGCGCCCGCCTGGGTGAGCATCTCGTCCCGGTTGGCGAAGTAGTTGGACGCGGTGCCGCCCGGCACCTGCGCCTGGGCGTCCACCGCGCGGAAGGTCAGGCCCCGCGCGCCGTCCCGCGCCAGCACCTCGATGGCCGCGTCGAGCAGAGCCGCCCGCCGGGCCGGATTCTGTCGCACCACGATTGACACCACTCCAGTTGTAGTACTACGGTCAGAACCACTACAGACAGAGTACTTTAAACGGAGCGTTTTGTATGCGAAAGCTTGTGTACTACATCGGCGTCAGCATCGACGGCTACATCGCGGGCCCCGGCGGGGAGTTCGACTTCTATCCGCTGGAGGACACCCTGAGCTGGATCATCGAGGAGTATCCGGAGACGGTGCCGAGTCACGTGCGCGCGCAACTGGGCCTGGAAGCGCCGAACCGGCGTTTCGACACGGTCGTGATGGGCCGCGGCACCTACCAGCCGGGCCTCGACCTCGGCGTCACCAGCCCTTACGCCCACCTGAGGCAGTACGTGGTGTCGGCCTCGACCCCCGAGATCGGCGATCCCCAGGTGGAGCTCGTGCGGAGCGACCCCATCGGTCTCGTGCGGCGCCTCAAGCAGGAGGAGGGCGGGGACATCTGGCTGTGCGGAGGCGGCACGCTCGCGGGCGCGCTGCTGCCGGAGATCGACGAACTCATCGTCAAGAGCTACCCGGTCGTGGCCGGCGACGGGATCTCGGCCTTCATCGGGGCCTTCCGCCCCACGCCGTTCACCCCGGTCCGGTCCCGGTCCTTCGGCCGTGGAACGACCGTGACCTGGTACGACAGGGCGTAGGCGATCAGTGCGGGGAGACACCGTCCGCCGAGGCCGCGTATGCGAGGGCCGCGGCGACGTTCTCCGGGCGACCCGGCCCGCACGCCCGCACGCCGGCCGCCCGTCCCGGGGGGAACGCCGGGGCGGGCGGCCGGATCGGCGTCAGCGGGCCTCGTGGCGCCGCTGGCAGGCGATGCAGTAGCGGGCCAGGGGCCGGATCTTCAACCGTCCGAACGGGATGGCCGCCGCGCAGTCGGCGCACCGGCCGTAGTGTCCCTCCTCCATCCGCTCCAGCGTCCGGCGCAGTTCGGTCACCGCCCGCTCGGTGGCGGCGACGTCCGCGAGCAGGGCGAGGCGGGCCGTGTCCTGCTCACCGCCGTCGACCGCGGCCCGCAGGTCGCGCAACTGCACCTCACGCCACTGGAGCTGCTCCTCCAGCTCGGTCCGGATGAGCCGTATCTGCGGCTCGCTGATGGCGGTGAACTCGTCACTGGTGGTCATCGTCGAGGTCCTTCACTTCGTCGGCGGGGATGAGGGCGGCGCGGCGCGCGACCGCGGGCAGGAGGCAGGCCAGGCCCCTGACGGTCGCCTGGGCGGGATCGACGGCGGGGGTGACGGTGATCCGCAGCCCGGCGCAGAGCGCGCGGGCCAGCTCCGGATCGCGGGCGCCGCCGCCGGTGATCAGCAGGCCGCGCCCCCGCGCGACGCCCCGCATACGGGCGGGAACGCGCGCGACGAGGTCGGCGACCATGGCCACGATGCGTTCCCGCACGTATGGCGGGAACCGCGGACCGTCCGGCGAATCGCCGGCAGGGTCCTCGGCGCGGTCCTTGGACCGGTCCCGCGTGCCCATCTGTACGGCCCCCGCGTCGGCGATCCGGCCGCCGCGGATGACGACGGCCTCGGCGATCCCCGCGCCGGCGTCGAGGAGCAGCCGCGGCCTCCGGTCTCCGATGTCGACGCCGCAGCCCACCGCGGCGGCGAGCGGCTCCTCGACGATCGTGACCGGGCAGCGGGCGGCGCTGCCGACCGCCGCCTGCGCCGCGCGCCGGTCCAGCCGCGAGGCCGCCACCGGCACGCCGAGCAGGACGCGTTCCAGAGGCTCCTGCCCGGCGGCCTCGCGCAGCGCGGCACGGACCAGCCGCGAGCAGCCGGGCATGTCGGAGACCATCCCGTGCCGCACCGGCCAGTGGCGCGGTGCGGCCGGAGCGCCGACCGCGGAGGGCCGCTCCCGGATCACCGGGCTGCCGGACAGCAGCAGCCGGGTCCGCGCGGTGCCGAGGTCGAGGGCCAGGCCGGTCGCTCGGCCCGCTCCCCCGCTCGTCCCGCCACCCGCACGGGTCACGCCGTGCCCGGTCGTGATCCCGGTTGTGCCGGTCATGCCGACATCCGGGTCTCGCCGGTGCAGGCGGCGCACAGTTGCACGTGCGGCGACGAGCGGAGCCGGTCGAGCGGCAGGAACGCCTCACACTCCGTGCAGGTGCCGTAGAGGCCGAGGTCCATCCGCTCGATCGCCGCCTCGATCGCGGCGACGTCACGGCTCGCCCGCCGTACGGCCTCGGCGGACTGGCGGACCCGCGCGACCGGCGGCGTGACCTCGTGCGGTTCGCCCGCCAGGGCCAGCTCGGCCCGCGCGGCGTGCAGCCGCTCGTCGAGCAGCATGCGCAGCTCGGAGAGCTGCGCATCGTACTGCCGGCACTCCTCCATGAGAGAGCCCGGCGACCTGATCTCAGCCATGATCGGCATCACTCCAGGTATGGGAAAAGGTGGGGTGGGACGCCATGCCCCGCACCGGTACGAGACGGGTGCGAGCGGTGGTCCCGGGTGACGGTCGGATCGGAGCGCGGCGAACGGCCGGAGCCCGGCCGGCCCACGGACGCGGGAACGGACGCGAGGCGGAGCGCGACGGTCGCGAGGCCGCGGGACGGGCCCGAGACGGACGCGAGACGGGCCCGGGACGAGCGCTCACCCCACCACACCGCTCGGAAAAGCGGCGGAACGGCGGAACGAGCGGGCCGTGCACCCGGCGCGCGAAGCGGAATGCCCACCTGCGCCCTGCCCGGCTGTGGGCCGGGTGGGGCGTCTGCGGTCCGTGGCGGGACGCCTGTCGCGTCGTGCGGCGGATGCTCCGAGCAGCCGGGTCACGGACCATGCGACCGGCGTTCAGAGGCCGTGGCCCGGCCGTTTCGCAGGCCAGGTCGCGGGCCGCTTCACAGACGGTGTCGCGGACCCCCTGCCGAGGATCACTCGACGCGTGGACCGGCCTGATTACCGGACGGCTGGGGCTGCTCGACGACGAGACCGGGCCGACGCCGCGGTTCGGAGCGCTCCGGAGTTCTAGACCAGCGGCGGGCTACGGGATCCGACCGTGCGATGCCCGGTCTGCTGCGGGCTGAGGAAGACGTCCTCGTCGTGCCGGACCAGCGCCGGGACGGACGCCGGGGCCGCCAACGCGGCCACAGCGCTCCGCAGCCGCAACGACAGCGGCATGTGCTCTGAGCCGGCGCCCGCGGGCAGGGTGGCGGACTGGGGCGACCACGCCCCCGGCGTCCACACTTCGGCGGCGGCCTGGGGCGCGTGCTGCGCGGGGTCGCCTCCGTACCAGGCGGGCGTCGAGGCGACCAGGGCGAGGCCGAGCATCAGCAGGCCCACCACCCACGTGAAGGCGGTGGACCCGCACATGCCACGTCGTGAGGTCGCCATGAGACCGACCATAGCCCACCTTCGCGAAACGGTCATCTACGTTTTCCGTCGCCCGTTTCTCACCTTATTTCCGCCCATTTTCGAATGATCTCGGCACTTTTCGCCCTACACGATCACGGCACGCGGCGGCTCCGGGCCGGAGCGGCTACGGTGACGTGAGACCGGGTCGTCACGGGAGGGAGGGATCGTGCGAAGCAGGCTGACCGCCGCGCTGCTGCTCCTGCTGCACGCGATCTTCCTGACCACCGGCTTCCTGACCGCCGGCGGCTCGCCCGCCGCCGCTCAGGGCATATCCCAGTCTGCCGGCGGGCTCCGCCTCACGGGCGCGCCCGCCGCCGCGGAGACCGCGGGCGTGCGGGGCGCCGCAGCGGCCTTCGGCCAACCGCCGGCCACGACGGGCACCTCACATCACGCGGCGCGTGCCTGGCCCTCGGCGGTCGGCGACGCCCGCCTCTCGATCACGCGCCTCTCGATCTCCCGCAGCACGACCGCCGCACCTACAGCAGCGCGGCCCACGACCGCCCGCCCTGTAAGGGCGGAGGACACGAGCGCGCGGAACACGACGGCGCGGCACTGGGGGTCGCCCAGCGCGGGGCGGCCCGCGCACAGTGACCAGCCCCGGATCCACGCGGGTCCGGGCGGCCCCGGCGCCACCGCCGGGCCGGTCCTGCCGCCCGCCTCCGCGTCGCCGCGCGGGGGCACCCGGGTCACCCGAGCCGGCCCGGATCACGACGATCGCCCCGCCCAGCGCCCGCGCCGCACGACGGCCGCGCGGGCTCCTCCCTCCACGGCGTACTGAGGCCCTTTTCTCTCCTCGTACCTGCCTGTGGAGGCACAATGTCACGTGCGCCTTTGTGGCGCGCGGTGGCGGCGCTCGCCGTCATCGCCACCTCACTGCTGCTCGCCCTCACCATGGCCCCGCGCCTCGGGCTCGACCTGCGCGGCGGCACCCAGCTCGTCTTCGAGACGAAGGACTCCCCCACGGTCAGGGCGGACGCCGACGCCACCGACCGTGCCCTCGACGTGCTCCGGCGCCGTGCGGACGCCCTCGGAGTCGTCGATCCCACCCTGGTCCGCTCCGGCGAGAAGCGGATCATCGTGGAGCTGCCCGGCGTGCTCGACCCGCGCGAGGCCGCCGAGGTCATCGGCAAGACCGCCCAGCTCAACTTCCACCCGGTGCTCGGCCCGGCCGGGGACGGCGACAAGGACGCGGTCGCCGACGAGAGCGGCCAGAAGCTGAAGCTCGGCCCGGTCGCCCTCAGCGGGGCCGGCGTCACCGACGCCGCCGCCGGCACCGACCCCCAGCTCGGGCCCGGCTGGTTCGTGACGATCGACTTCCGGGAGGCGGGCCCCTGGCGGGAGCTGACCGGCAAGGCGGCCTGCGAGCCGATCGGCGATCCCAGGCGCAGGGTCGCCATCGTGCTCGACGACGAGATCATCTCCTCGCCCCAGGTGAACGAGACCGTGACCTGCGGGGCGGGCATCCCCGGCGGCACCACCCAGATCACCGGGTCGTTCTCCGCCGAGGAGGCGCAGAACCTCGCCGTGCTCGTCAAGGGCGGGTCGCTCCCGGTGCCCTTGGAGCTGGTCGAGCAGCGTACGGTCGGCCCCACCCTCGGCGCCGACGCGATCGCGGCGAGCGCCAAGGCGGGCGTCGCCGGGGTGATCCTCACCGCGGTGTTCATCGGCCTCGTCTACCGCCTGGTGGGCCTGCTGGCCGCGGTCGCGCTGGCCTGCTACGGCCTGATCTCGTACGCGGGACTGGTGGCGATGGGCGCCACGCTCACGCTGCCCGGCCTCGCCGGGTTCGTCCTGGCGATCGGCATGGCCGTGGACGCCAACGTGCTGGTCTTCGAACGGGCCAGGGAGGAGTACGGCGCGGCGCCCCGCCGGGGCCTCAAGGCCGCCCTGGACCGGGGGTTCAAGAAAGCCTGGAGCGCGGTCGCCGACTCCAACATCACCACCCTGCTCGCCGCCGGGCTGCTTTTCTGGCTGGCGTCGGGGCCGGTGAAGGGCTTCGGCGTGACGCTGGCGATCGGCGTGCTCGCCTCGCTGATCTCGGCCATGCTGATCACCCGGGTGCTCGCCGCCGCCCTGATCGGCAGGTTCGGCCCGGGGGTGTCGGGCCTCGGCTCGATCGGCCGGGTCAGGACCTGGCTGACCCGGCGGAACCCCGACCTGATGCGGGCGGGGCGGCGCTGGCTCGCCGTCGCGGCCGGGCTGCTCGTGCTGGTGGGCGCGGGGCTGGTCACCCGCGGCCTGAACTACGGCGTCGAGTTCACCGGCGGGCGGATCGTGGAGTTCGGCACGAGCAGGCCGGTCGACGTCGCCGCGGCCCGGCAGGCGGTGTCGGACGCCGGGTTCCCCACGGCCGTCGTGCAGCGGTCGGACGACGCGATCTCCGTACGGACCGGGCAGATCACCGCCGACGACGTCGTCCGCGTCGAGGAGGCCCTGGACCGGCGCGTCGGGGAGGTCACCAAGCAGCGCGACGAGCTCGTCGGGCCGAGCCTGGGCGCGGAGCTGCGCCGCAACGCGCTCATCGCGCTCGGCGTCGCGCTCGCGGCGCAGCTCGCCTACCTGGCGTTCCGGTTCCGGTGGACGTTCGGCGCCGCGGCCGTGGCGGCGCTGTTCGTGGACGCGGCCGTCGTCGTGGGCACGTTCGCCTGGCTGGGCAAGCCGATCGACGGCGTCTTCCTCGCCGCGATGCTGACGATCATCGGGTACTCGGTCAACGACAAGGTCGTGCTCTTCGACCGGGTCCGCGAGCTGTGGCCGGTGTCGCGGGGGACGCCCTTCGGGCGGGTGGTGAACACGGCGATCCTGCAGACCGTGCCGCGTACGGTGAACACGGGGCTCGGCGCGCTGTTCATCCTGGCGGCGCTGGCGGTGTTCGGCGGCGACTCGCTGCGCGACTTCGCGATCGCCCTGCTGATCGGCATCGTGGCGGGCACGCTGTCGTCGTCGTTCGTGGCGGGGCCGGCGGCGATCGAGCTGGAGAGGCGCGCCGGTCAGCCGCCGCCCGCGCCCGCCGCTCCGCGTCGCCGGCCCGTGGCCCGCGACGGATCGGGCGCGGTGGTCTGATGTGGTCAGGGATGGTCTGAAAGCGGTCTGAGAATGGTCCCGGGGCGGGCGGCGCCCGCCCCGGGACCACGGAGCCTCAGTGGCGGCCGAGGGCGCGCAGCTCGAGAGGGCTCAGCGCGGAGACGTTCTGGTCGATCGGCGAGTCGGTGTACTGGTGGATCGCCCAGCTCTTCCAGTCGGCCGGCGGGGTGATGTCGCCCGGGTTCCGGCTGTAGTGGGCCACCCACAGCGGATAGTCGCCCAGGCCGCGGCCGTACTTGTCGGCGAAGTTCCAGCCGCTGTAGAACATCGGCCGGACGCCGGTCTTGGCGGTCACGTACTCCAGCCATTTCCTGGCCCAGGCGTTGACGCGCTGCACCGACTGGCCGTCGGCGGTCTCCAGGTCGAGCACGAGGATGTCGCCGGGCTTGCCCGGCTGCGCGTTCACCACCCGGAGGAAGTGGTCGGCCTCGGCGATCGGGTCGTTGGAGGGGTGGCCGTAGTGGTAGACGCCGCGGACGATCCCCTTCTTGTCCAGCTCCCGCCAGTGCCGGGGGAAGGACGAGTCGACCCAGTCCAGGCCTTCGGTCGCCTTGATGAAGCCGAACTGCGCCCGGCTGTTGATCCAGTCGTGGTCGGCCTCGTAGCCGGAGACGTCCTGGCCGTACGTGTGCGGGTTCGCGTAGGCGGGAGCGGGCGCGGCCGCGGTGGCGGCTAGCGTGGCGGCGGTGAGGGTGGCCGTGCCGGCCGTGACCGCGAGTGCCGCCGCGGCGAGGGCGGCGCGCAGGCGGCGGGCGGAGGGCCGCCCGGCGGGAGAGAACCTGATGGTGGGCATGACGCGGTTGAGCTCCTTGCTTCCATGCCGCCTACCGGGTTAGCTGACGGGTTCGGGCAGGAAGTGCCCTACGGGCGCATCTGGGGGCCTGCGCGCCGATTCACCCCGAGAAGTGGGTCCCCGGCTCCGCGGAACGCGGATTCGGCGGCCGCGCGCACAGAAGAGCGCACGGTCCGGGCAACGACACGGCAACGGAGGCGACGCGGATGTCACCGGTACCCATGCCGTGGCACCTAAAGGTACATACAGCTCAACAATGGTGTAAACCTGACAAAACCTGTTTTTACCTGGGAAGACTCGTCATGCAGGCCGCCCCGTTGGACGGGATCCCGTGCGGCGCGGCGCCGAGGGGGTTTGTAAGTTCGTGACCTGAGCGCTGAGTCACCGGACCAGAGCCGCACCAAAGGCACACCGGAGCCACCGGACCGCACGCGAGAGGTGAACCCATGACCGCAGCTTCCGCCGGCCCCGGCCTCGGCGACCCCGGCTCCGGAGACGCGCCGCCGCCGTCGCCCGCGGAGTTCCGCCGCGCGCTCGGGATGTTCGCGACCGGCGTGACCGTGGTCACGGGTCTCGACGACGGCGATCCGGTGGGGTTCGCCTGCCAGTCGTTCGCGTCGGTGTCCCTCGAACCACCGCTCGTGCTCTTCTGCGCCGACCACAAGGGCCGCGCCTGGCCGCGGATCAGGAAGTCCGGCCGCTTCTGCGTCAACGTCCTCGGCGAGGAGCAGGTCGACGTGTGCGCCAGGTTCGGATCGAGCAACGGCGACAAGTTCGCCGGGCTCGCCTGGGACCTGTCCCGCTGGGGCACGCCCGCCCTGCGGGACGTGCTGCTGCGCGTCCACGGCGAGGTCCGGGAGGTGCACGTGGCCGGAGACCACGACGTGGTGATCGGCCTCGTCCGCGAACTCGAACCCGTCCATCCGGAGCAGCGGCCGATGCTGTTCTTCCGCGGCAGGTTCGGCGTGTACCACGACGACCCCGCCACGGCGCTCGGGCCCAACCTGTGGGGCTGGGGCGACCACTGGGGATGAGGCCGCGCGGGGGGCGGGGCCGTGACCTGCCGGTGACTTGATAGCCTGCCTGCTCCGCGAGTTCGGCGGACAGGCGGTGAATCGGGGGCCTGATGCGGGAGGGGCGGGTACGGCTCGGCGGAGCGCTGGACACGGCCGGGATCCTGTTCGCCGCGATCTTCTTCTGCCTGTCCCTCACTCCGTCGCTGCTGCCCCGCTCGTGGCCGCTGCAGGGGATCATCGCGGGGGTGCTGACCGCGACCGGATACCTGGCCGGCGTGACCGCCGGCGCCCTGGCCCGCCGGAGCGCCGCCCCGGTCGTCCGGCGGTATGCCGGGGCCCGGTGCGCGGGATGGCGCGAGGGGTGGCGCCGTACAGGACGGCGGCGGGTCCGCCGCCTGGTCGCGACGTTCGGCTGCGGGCTGGGCGCCGCGTCGCTGGTCCTCGGCGTACGCGCCCAGAGGGCCATCTACCCGCTGATGGGGCTGCGCCCGCCGGAACGGCTCGGCTATCTCGGCGTGCCGTTCGTCGCGGCGGCGGTGTTCCTGCTCCTGCTGGCCACCGCCAGGGCGCTGCGCGTCGCCGCACGGGCGCTCGGAGGCGTGCTCGGCAGGTGGATCCCCGCCACGGCGGCGCGGCTGGCCGCGACGCTCGGCGTCGGCGTGCTGGCCGTCCTGCTGACCGACGGGATCCTCACCGAGGCCCTGCTCAGAGGGGCCGACAACAGCTTCGCGGCGATCAACAGCGAGACCGCGCCCGGCACCTCGCGGCCCCGGTCCGCCGCCGTCTCGGGCGGCCCCTCCTCCCTGGTCTCCTTCGCGTCGCTCGGTTTGGAGGGCCGGGCGTTCGTCGCCGGCGCCCCCACCGTCGGGGAACTCAGCGGTTTCACCGGGCGGCCCGCGCTCCCGCCGGTCCGGGTCTACGCGGGGCTCGACTCCGCCGCGACCGCCCGTGAGCGGGCCGCCCTCGCCGTACGGGAGCTCGACCGGACCGGCGCGTTCCGCCGGACGGTGCTGTGCGTGATCACGACGACCGGCACGGGCTGGGTGGACCCCCAGGCCGCCGCCGCCCTGGAGTTCATGTACGGCGGGGACACCGCGCTGGTCTCGATGCAGTACTCCTACCTGCCGAGCTGGCTGTCGTTCCTGGTGGACCGCGAGCGCGTCACGGCGGCCGGGCGCGAGCTGTTCGGCCAGGTGTACGCCCGGTGGTCGCGGCTGCCCGCCGGTCACCGGCCCCGGCTGCTGGTGTTCGGGGAGAGCCTCGGGGCGTTCGGCGCGGAGTCGGCGTTCCGCGACGACCGCGACCTGCGCGAGCGCACCGACGGCGCGCTTTTCGTCGGGCCGCCCGACAGCAGCCCGCTGTGGCGGCGGTTCGTGGACGGCCGCGACCCGGGCAGCCGGGAGGTGCTGCCCGTCTACCGGGACGGCGAGACCGTGCGCTTCGCCAACGGGCCCGAGGACCTGCCCGCGCCCGCCTCCTGGGACGGGTCGCGGGTGGTCTATCTCCAGCATCCCTCCGATCCGATCGTGTGGTGGACCCCGCGGCTGATCCTCGGCCGCCCGGACTGGCTGGAGGAACGGCGCGGCGGCGACGTGCTGCCCTGGATCCGCTGGTATCCGTTCGTCACGTTCTGGCAGGTCACCGCGGATCTGGTGTTCTCCCTCGACGCGCCGCCGGGCCACGGGCACGACTACGGCGGCGAGGTGGCCGCCGCCTGGGCGCGGATCGCGCCGCCGGCCGGCTGGGACGACGCGCGGACCACGGCCCTGACCACGCTCCTGTCCCGGAGCGAGGCCGGCTCAGCCGGGCAGTGAGCCGAGCCAGCCGAGCAGCCGGTCGCCCTCACGCTTCATGATCTCGGGATCGCGCAGCGCGTTGGCCAGCAGCGACATGCCCTGATAGGCGCTCACCAGGGTCAGCGCGAGCCCGTCGGGCTCGGGCAGGCCCAGCTCGCGGAACTGGCGCTCGGCCCAGTCGAGCAGCAGCCGGATCACCCTCCCCGCCTCCGCGTCCAGCCCGCCCTCACCGCGTTTGTCCAGCTCGGCGGCGAGCGTGCCGGTCGGGCAGCCCCATCGCGCCGCGACGTCGCGCTGCCCGATCCAGGTCTCCACCAGCCCCTTGAGGCGCTCACGCGGATCGGGCAGCCGCTCCAGCCGTCCGGTGAGCTCCGCGAGATGCCGGGCGTGTTCGTCCAGCGCGGCGGCGACCAGCTCGTCCTTGGTCTTGAAGTAGTAGTACACGTTGCCCACCGGGACGCCGGCGGCGCGGGCGATGTCGGCGATGGTGGTGCGCTCGGCGCCCTGCCGGTGCACCACCTCGGCGGCGGCCGCCGTGAGCCGCCGCCGCTTGGCGCTCGCGGCCCCCGCGCGGGAAACGGTCGAGTCAGTCACCTGACTGACTATAGGCGCGTCCCGTGCTACGGTTCTCTCTGAGTCAGCTGACTAACTAACTTGAGGGAGATCATCATGATCGTCGTAACGGGAGCCACCGGGAACGTCGGCCGGGTCCTGGTCCGGCTCCTGGCGGAGGCGGGCGAGGACGTCACCGCCGTCGCCCGCCGCGTCTCGTCCGCCGATGTGCCCGAAGGCGTCCGTGCGGTCAGCGCGGACCTGGCCGATCCCGCCGGGCTGCGCCCCGCGCTGGAGGGGGCGGACGCGCTGTTCCTGGTGACGCCCGGCGACTACCTGGCCCTGGGCGGGAACGTGCGGCCGATCCTCCGCACCGCCGCGGAAGCCGGGGTGCGCCGGGTCGTCCTGCTGTCCTCCCAGTCCGCCGGGACGCGCCCGCTCTCCCCGGGTCACGGCATGCGGGCGCTGGAGGACGAGAGCGAGGTCAGGAACTCGGGGCTGGAGTGGACGATCCTGCGACCGGGCGGCTTCGCCTCCAACGCCTTCGCCTGGGCGGAGTCCGTCCGCCTGCGCCGCACGGTGACCGCCCCGTTCGGAGACGTCGCGCTGCCGGTCATCGATCCCGGCGACATCGCCGAGGTCGCGGCGGCGGCCCTGCGGGGGCCCGGCCACGACGGCCGGGTCTACGAGCTCACCGGGCCGGAGCGGGTCTCTCCGCGTCAGATCGCCGCCGCGCTCGGCGACGCGCTCGGCGAGCCCGTGCGGTTCGCCGAGCAGAGCCGCGACGAGGCACGCGCGATGATGGCGGCGTTCATGCCGGAGGAGGTGGCCGACGGCACCCTGGCCATCCTCGGCGATCCGACCCCCGGCGAACGGCGGGTCAGCCCGGAGGTCGAGCGGGTGCTCGGCCGCGCGCCGCGCCCGTTCTCGGACTGGGCGCGGCGCAACGCGGCCGCCTTCCGCTGACTCCTCCGCCGACGCCGTCGAATCGGGTCACCAGTTGGCCGGCAGGCCCGGCGTCGTGGCGGGCAGCCGGTGGCCCGGCGGGTGGATGACGTAGACGACCCCGCCGCTGCCGGTGCTGCGCAGCCAGACGTTCTCGAACGCGGCCCGCGGATACACGTGGCGTACGGCGTCGTCGTCCCGCGAGGCGGGGTCGTTGGCGATGACGTCGCCCGTGGCGGTGAAGCCGATGATCACCATGAGGTGGCCGTTGGTGCTGTATCCCGCGCCGGGCAGCTCCTCCGCCTTGAACGACTGGGAGGTGACGACCGGGACGCCCGCTCTGATCAGCCGCTCCAGCTCGGTCAGCGAGCGCAGCCGGGTGACGAACCCCTCCATTCCGTACCGCCCGGCGTAGGCGGTGTTGAACGGCCAGTTGCCCGCGCCCTCGTAGGCGTAGTCGTAGGTGTGGCGGGCGGCGTAGTCGACCTCGGGGTCGGGGTCGGAGGGGTCGACCCAGGAGGTGTCCCGCGCGCTGGGCCATCTCCCCCAGTAACCGAGCGCCATGGTGGTCGAGGTCGGGCTGCACCAGGCCTCTCCCCCGCCGTCCCACTGCGGGTAGTGGCCCTCGTGGACGTTCTGCGAACGGCGCGGCACGGGCAGTTCGACGCCCCACGCGATGCCGCCCGGGCTCACCGGGACCGTCTCCCGGTCCGGCACGGCGGAGGCCATCGCGCCGAGCGTGCGGACCACCGGCCGTACGGCCGAGCCGGGCGTGCGGTACAACGTCACACGCAGCTGGTACGCGGTGATCGCCCGGCCCGCCGCGGCCACGAACGTGTCGACCGAGACCGTGCCGTCGGCGTCGCGCTGCCCCGGCAGCGACGTGCGGCGGATGTCCTCGTCGCCGTACGCCCAGCGACCGAGGACGTACCACTTCGTCTGCCCGGCGGCGTGGCGGCCGCGCATCTCGACCTGCAGCCAGCTGCCGGCCGGGACGTCGGCGGTCCACGAGGCCACCAGTTCGGTGGCGGCGAACCCGACCGGCCGCTCGGGGCCGGTCCACCGGGCGTACTCCCAGCTCTTCGTGCCGAGCGCGTCGGTGTACGAGATCGTGCCCACGGGGGCGGCGAAGGAGAGGGTCCTCCCCGCCTTCACGCCCTCCCGAGTGCCGGGGCCGAAGACCGCCCTCTGGTAGACGACGTCGACGCCGCCCGGCGGGGGTTTGGCCCCGGCCACGGCGGCGGTGGCCGGGGAGGGGACGGTGAGGACGGATGCCGTCAGGACAACCGTCAGGAAGGCGGACAGGAGGGTGGACAGGAACGCGGTCGGCACGCGCATGGCTCACCTCGGGGTCTCGTCGGCGTCCTCGACGGTAGGGAACCCGGGCGGCCCGGCGCATCGGCAGGAATACGTATCCGGCCCCGCCGCGCCCGCACGCTCGCACCCCTCGCCGCACCACCACTTATGCCTTAAACCCCCAGAAGTCACATTAGTCACGCGTTTTGCCAATATTTTGCTATTGATCGTCCGAAGGGCAGGAATCGTCATGGCACGCTGAAACGCATGCCGACCCGTAAGCTTTTTCTTGGTGTCTCCATGGCGGCCTTTGCCCTGTTCACAGGGGTCGCGTCGCCCGCGCTCGCGCAGCCCGCCACGGCCGCTCCCGGCCCGGCCACCGCTCTGGTCCGCGAGCACACCACGGCGTTTCCCGCGTACACGGCGCCGCACGCGTACGGCCGTGCCGTCTATCTTTTCGACGCGACCACGGGACAGGAACTGCTGGACAAGAACGCCGGCAAGCGGATGCCGGTCGCCAGCCTCACCAAGATCATGACCGCCTATGTCGTCCTGCGGGAGGCGAACCTCGACGACCGCGTCAAGATCAAGCGTGAGGATGTCGAGTACGCCTGGAACAACGACGGCACGACGGCCGATCTCGAGCCCGGCGACAGCCTTCCGGTCGGGGAACTGCTCTACGCGCTGCTGCTCCCCTCGGGCGCGGACGCCGCGCACGCCCTGGCCCGCGTGTACGGCCCGGGCGTGACCGGCTTCGTGGCCAAGATGAACGCCGCCGCCAAGAGCCTCGGACTGAAGGACACGCACTACGTCAACGCCGACGGGCTGCCCACGCGCGACGGCGACGGCTACTCCACCGCCCGCGACCAGGCCCGCCTCGCGGCGATCACGCTGCGGAATCCGGTCTTCACCGAGATCACCTCGACCCGGCACCACTCGACCGGCGACGGCAGGTACGACTGGTCCAACACCAACCACATGCTCGGCCTGCCCGGCGCGATCGGCGTGAAGACCGGCTTCACCAACGCCGCCGGGTTCTGCCTGGCGTTCGCCGCCGACCGCCACGACCACCGGCTGGTCGGCGTCATCCTCGGCGAGGACGACTCCAGCCGCCGCTGGGACACCGCCGGATCTCTGCTCGACTGGGCGGCCGAAAGCTGATTTCTTCACCAGAAAAGGTGGCGTCCGGAAAACACTCCGGAAAAGAGGGCCTTCCCACATCGGCGGAACGCGGTTAGTTTCCCGATCAGTGTCCAGCGGAGGCCGATCTCGGTCTCCAGTCTGCTGGGCCGTCTCGGATCGTCATTGGACCCGAAGGAGAGCCCAATGCGCGCCACCCTCGGCATGCGGGGCGCAGTCGCCGTCGCGGCGTCCGCCCTCGTGCTTCCCCTCCTGCCCGCCGCGCCGGCGAACGCCGACCCCGACCCCGCGGGGGTCGTGCAGACGATCGTCGCGTCCGCGGTCAAGAAGCACCTGACGAAGCTGCAGCAGATAGCCGACGCCAACGGTCACACCCGGGCCGCCGGCACTCCCGGCCACGTGGCCTCCCGCGACTACGTCGCCGGGGTGCTGAAGAAGGCCGGTTACAAGGTGACCCTGCAGGCGTTCGAGTTCCCGTTCTTCAAGGAGAACGCCACCGCGTCGCTGGAGCGCACCGCGCCGACCCCGAAGACGTACGCGCCGACTCCGCCGGACGGCAGCACCGTCGGGGAGTTCGCGACGATGACCTACTCCGGTTCCGGCGACGTCACGGCCGCCGTCCGGAACGTCGACCTGATGCTGCCGCCCGGGCCGACGCCCAGCAGTTCCACCTCCGGCTGCGAGGCCGCCGACTTCGCCTCGTTCCCGGCCGGCTCGGTGGCGCTGGTCCAGCGCGGCACCTGCACCTTCCAGGTCAAGGCGGAGAACGCGCAGGCCGCCGGGGCGGCCGCGGTCATCATCATGAACGAGGGCCAGCCGGGGCGCACCGAGACCCTGCAGGGCACGCTGGGCGCGCCCACCGTGCACATTCCCGTCGTGGGCGTGAGCTTCGCGGTCGGCCAGGAGCTGGCCGGCACCGCCGGGACCGTCGTCCACGTCAGGACGAGCACCACCAGCGAGATCCGCACCACCCACAACGTCATCGCCGACTCCAGGTGGGGCGACCCGAACAAGGTGGTTCAGATCGGGGCGCACCTCGACAGCGTGGTGCCGGGGCCGGGCATCAACGACAACGGCTCGGGCAGCGCCGCGATCCTGGAGGTCGCCGCGAAGCTCGGCGCCGTCCCGACCCGGAACGCGCTGCGCTTCTCCTTCTGGAGCGCCGAGGAGCTGGGCCTGCTCGGCTCGGAGCACTACGTCGCGAGCCTGTCGCCGGCCGACCTGGCGAAGATCAAGCTGTATCTGAACTTCGACATGGTCGCCTCCCCCAACTACGCGCTCAAGATCTACGACGGTGACGACTCCGACGCCACCGGCGCGCCCGCCGGACCGGCCGGCTCCGACGAGATCGAGAAGCTCTTCGTGAAGTACTTCGACACCATCCGGCAGGGCCACGTGGGCACCGACTTCGACGGGCGGTCGGACTACGGGCCGTTCATCGACGCCGGGATTCCCGCGGGCGGGCTGTTCACGGGCGCGGAGGGCGTCAAGACCCCCGAGGAGCAGGCGCTGTTCGGCGGCACCGCCGGCCAGGCGTACGACTCCTGCTACCACAAGGCCTGCGACACCATCGCGAACATCAACGACAAGGCCCTCGCGCTGAACACCGGCGCGATCGCCACGGCGGCCGTCGTCTACGCCTTCAGCCGCGACCTGCCCGGGCCGGACACCCGGCCCACCGCCCGGACCGCCGCGGCCTCCGCGGGCGCCCACGCGGACCACGGGCACGTCCTGACCGCGAGCTGATCCCCCGGCCGTACGCGGGGTCGTCCTCCGGGCCCCGCCGGACTTCGCGTCCGGCGGGGCCCGCCGCGTCTCACCCCGCCGTCAGCTGAAGACGACGTCGCTGCAGATGAAGTACGCCTGGTCCATGTGCGAGGCCTGCCAGATCGTGAAGACGACGGCCCGGCCGCTGCGCCCGGACGTGCTGGCGTTGATCGAGTAGCTCTGGCTCGGCGCGTACCTGCCGGTGCGGGTCAGCAGCTGCAGGTCGTTCCAGGTCAGGGCTTGCCTGGTCGGATCGAAGCCCGGCTTGGTCACGTAGACGAGGAAGTAGTCGGCGCCGTGGCTGGCCTGGTCCTGGAGCTTGACCGTGAAGCTGTTGCGGATGGTGGTGGTCTTCCACGCGCCGACCGCGTCCATCGCGTTGTAGCGGCCGCTCTCGGCGTGGCCGCCGCTGCACAGCTGCCCGTTGGGGATGCCGGCCTGGAAGTTGCCGCCGAGGCCGTTGCGGTACAGGCCGTTCCAGTTCCACATGGCGTTGGGCTCGGCCTGCCACGCCTGCCAGCACATCGGGTCCTGCTGGGCCATGGCCGGGTTCTGGAAGTCGTTGCCCCAGCGCTGCCAGCAGCCGTAGACGCGGGAGGCGGGGTCGATGACGGAGCCGTGGGCGAGGGCGGCGCCCGTCCAGGTGGCCAGGCAGGCCGCCGACGCGGTCAGCAGGGCCGTGAGACGCGGGGCCCAGCGGCGGGCGCGGGGGCGTGCGTGGAGCTGTGCGTGGGGCTGTGACTGCGTGTGCACTGTTGGGTCTCCATCTTCCGGTGGGGGGTTCCGGGCGAGATGGGGAGCGCTCCCGAGTTGCTGCGATCGTAGCCGACAGGCCGGAGTCGGCAAGCCTTACTCATGTCTGTAAGATCCATCGCCGCGCCGCCGCCCGGACACCGGGCCCACGGCACGGCCCGTCCGACCTGGCCGTTGACAGCGGGACACCGCGACCTGTGCGGGGGGCGGAACCGGACCCGCCGCGCATGTACCTTTCAGCGCGGCACGAGCGCCGCCCAAGCGCCGCCCGGCCGAGCGGCGGCTTACAGCGGGAGGAAGCCGGCCGCCGCGGATCACGACGGAGTTGATCACGACGGGTCGGGGCGGCCGCTCGGGCCCTGCTCCGACTTGTGCAGGAACGGCGAACGGCCGAGGACGACGATGCCCGCCACCAGCGCGACCAGCCCGCCCACCTCCCCCGCCAGGGCGGGCGGGTCGACGCGCAGGCGCTCGCCGAAGAGGGCGACGCCGAGGAGGATGCCGACGATCGGCTCGGTCGCGGTGGTGGCGGGCAGCGAGATCCGCAGCGGCGCGGCGTCGAACGCGCTCTGGTTGAGCAGGATGCCGGTCACCGCGATCACCGGCAGCGCGTAGAGCTGCGGGGAGGCGAACAGTGCCCCCGGTCCCCGCGCCAGCGTGAGCAGGGCCCCGCGGGTGAGCGCGTCCTGCAGGCCGTACAACGCCCCGGCCGCGGCGGCGAACAGCATCGCCTTGGTCTGCAGGGGCACCCGCAGCGCCACCACGACCGTTCCGGCGGCGACGGCGACCACGACGAGCACGGCGATCCACGCCAGGGACCCCGACGCCGGCATCCCGCCCCCGTGCGGGCGCCCGGCCACCAGGAACGCGGCGACGCCCCCGCTGACCAGCACCGCCCCCAGCCACTCCGTCCCGCCCAGGCGTTCCTGGTACAGCAGGGCCGCCGCGCCCAGGGCGAAGATGAGGTTGGTCGCCAGAAGCGGCTCGACCGACGCCACGTCGGCGCGCCGCAGCGCCAGCGCGCCGGCGATCTGGCCGCCGACCATCAGGGCGATCCCGGCCAGCCACACCGGCTTGCGCGCGAGGTCGAGCAGCAGGCGCACGTGCAGCATCTCGCCCAGCGGCTCGGTGTACGCGACGTGCTGCTGCGCGACGAAGCCCAGCCCGAGGAGGGCCGCCGCCGCGAGGCCGAGGAACACCGTGACGATCATGAGCCCGCGCCCCACCCCCTCGCGCGCCGGTCGCGTCCTCCCAGGTTATGCGCCCGTCCCCGGTCCCGCCCGGGTCGCGTGCGACGTGTCCATCACCCCGCACGGTGACGCAGGGTGTCCGATCGGTAACCGCTTTTTATTCCGGATGCCGCCGATCGGTAACACACCCGGACTGAAGTAGCCGTCACGAGAGCGATGGCACCGCCTGGAGGTCCGGATGGCAGCACACAGCACGCCGCGGCTCGCCGGGGCACACTACCCGGTGGCGGTCGTCGGCGGCGGACAGGCCGGGCTGTCGATCAGCCACTGCCTGGGCCGGCGCGGCGTCGATCACGTCGTCGTCGAGGCGAACCGGGTGGGCCACGAGTGGCGCGAGCGCCGCTGGGACTCCTTCTGCCTGGTGACCCCCAACTGGCAGTGCGACCTGCCCGGCTTCCCCTACAAGGGAGCCGACCCCGACGGTTTCATGGTCCGCGAGGAGGTCGTCCGCTACCTGGAGGACTACGCCGCGTCCTTCGGGCCGCCGCTGGCCGAGGGCGTACGGGTGACCCGGCTGCGGCGGGCCGTGAGCGGGGTCTTCGAGCTCGCGACGACCGCCGGGGACCTCACCGCCGACCAGGTGGTGGTGGCGACCGGCCCCTACCACGCGCCGTCGCTGCCCCGCCTGGCCGAGCGGCTGCCGGCCGGCGTCGAGCAGGTCCACTCCTCCCGCTACCGCCGCCCGGCCCAGTTGCCCGAGGGCGAGGTCCTGGTGGTCGGCACCGGGCAGTCGGGCTGCCAGATCGCCGAGGACCTCCACCTCGCCGGCCGCCGGGTGCATCTCGCGGTCGGCGGCGCGCCCCGGGTGGCCCGCTTCTACCGCGGCCGGGACTGCGTGGCGTGGCTGCACGACATGGGCCACTACACCAGGAGCATCGACGAGTTCGGCGACGCCGACGCCGTGCGCATGCGCGCCAACCACTACGTCACCGGCCGCGACGGCGGGCGCGACATCGACCTGCGGGCCTTCGCGCGCGACGGCATGCGCCTGTACGGCCGGCTGACCGGCGTGGACGGCACGAGGCTGGAGTTCGCCGGCGACCTGAAGGACAACCTCGACCGGGCCGACGCGGTGGCCGAGGGCATCAAGGACGCCATCGACGCCCACATCGCGGCCCGCGGCGTCGCCGCCCCCACCGAGCCCCGCTACGTCCCGGTCTGGGAACCCGGCGAGCCGGTGCGTCACCTCGACCTCGCGGAGGCCGGGGTCACCTCGGTCGTCTGGGCGACCGGGTTCACCCGCGACCACCGATGGATCGAGATCCCCGCGTTCGACGGGCGCGGCTACCCGATGCACTGGCGCGGCGTGACGAGCTGCCCGGGGCTGCACTTCCTCGGGCTGCCCTGGCAGCACACGTGGGGCTCGGGCCGGTTGGCGGCCGTGGGCCGGGACGCCGAGTTCCTGGCCGCCCACATCGAGGCGTCCCGGAGACTCGCCGACGTGTGCGGGGCGCTCACCGGGGCCCCCGCCGGACTCTCCCCCGCCCTCCCGGTCGGGTGACGCCATGGTCTTCGACGCGCACCGCCACATCGGCGTACTGCCCGCCCACCCCTTCTACGGCGGCCCTCCCGTGAACCCGGACGTCACCGCCCGCGCCACCGTCAGGCGGCTCATCGCCGACCTCGACGCGGAGGGCACCGAGCGGGCGCTCGTGCTGCCCAACTACGGCGTGCCCGACCCGGACGCCGCCTTCGCGCTGAACGAACTCGCGCTGGAGGCGGCGCAGGCCGACGACCGCGTCCGCGCCGGGCTGTGGGTCTCGCCGCTGCCGCGCGACGAGGAGCGCACCGCCCGCGCCCTCGCCCTGGCGGGCGAGGCGGGCGTGCGGGCCCTGAAGCTCAGCTTCCTCCTGGGCGGCCGTCCCACCGACCCCGCCTGCCGGCCCGGACTCGACCGGATCTTCGCGGCGGCCGCGCGGCACGGGCTGGTCGTCCACGTCCACACCTCCCCCGGCGCCGCCTCCGACATCGACGAGGTCGGCCACCTGGTCGAGTGGTACGCCGACCGCGTGCCGGTCCACCTGGTGCACTTCGGCGGCGGGATGAGCGGCCACATCAAGCTGGCCGGCTCCCGGTTCTTCGACTGGATCGCGGCCGGCAAGCGCGTCTACACCGACCTGTCCTGGGCCATCGGCTTCGCGCCGTACTGGCTGGCCCGGGAGATCGAGCGGCGCGGCCTCGGCCACGACCGGGTGCTGTTCGCCAGCGACCAGCCGTGGGGCGACTTCGCGGGCGAGCACGCCCGGATGCGCGCCGCGACCGGCGGCGGCGAACTGGGCCGCCTCGTCTTCCACGACACCTTCGCCTCTCTCTACGACTGATCCCACCTATTCGAAGGAGAAGCACGTGACCGTCGACATGACCGACCTCGAGAAGAAGAGCATCGAGGAGATCCCCCACCCGTCGCTGCCCGAGGGCTCCACCATCTACGGCACCACGAAGGTCTTCCCCGACTACAAGGCCGAGAACGGCGAGTCGTACTTCACGCTCGTCCACGGCATCGCGCACGAGTCGTCGGTGAGCTTCGTGGCCGTGCTCCAGGCCACCCGCGCCCTGCGCAAGGGCTTCGAGACCGCCATCTACTTCTACGGCCCCGGCTCGCTGAACTGCCTGGCCACCCGCGGCTTCCCGACCACCGGCAACTCGGCCTTCCCCGGCGAGCACAACATCAACAACCAGCTCAAGACGTTCATCGCCGAGGGCGGGAAGGTCTACTGCTGCCGCTTCGGCCTGTCCCTGCACGGCGCCCGCGAGGAGGACCTGATCGAGGGCGTCATCCCGACCCACCCGCTGGACGTGCAGGACGCGTTGATCCACTACGCCCGCAAGGGCGCCGTCATCAACTCCACCTACCAGCTCTAGCGCCGTGACCGACGTACGGATCATGACCCGCGCCGAGCTGGCCCTGCGCGGCGTGGCGCTGGACACCCCCGTGCGGCGGCCGGAGGGCGCCGGGCCCAGCGGCGACGGCCACGTCCTCGTGGACGGCGCCGGCGCCGCGCTCCCGGTCAACCCCGACAGCCCGTTCACGGTGCGGGACGGCACGGTCTGGCTCGGCGAGCAGGACACCGGAGTCACGCTGGTCCCCGTCCGCAGGCCCCGGTTCTACGACCTGGTCACCGCCGACGGCGTGCCCTACGAGCGGATCGCCCGGCTGCACGGCGCGGACGTGCTGGCCACGACCGTCGTGCAGACCTGCGTCCGGTACGGCGAGGCCGACCGCTGCCGGTTCTGCACCATCGAGGAGTCGCTGCGGTCGGGCGCCACGACCGCCGCCAAGACGCCCGCCCAGCTCGCCGAGGTGGCGGAGGCGGCGGTGCGGCTCGACGGCGTCCGGCAGATGGTGATGACCACCGGCACCACCGCCGGGCGCGACCGGGGGGCGCGGAACCTGGCGCGGTGCGTGCGCGCCGTGCTGGAGGCCGTCCCGGGGCTGCCGATCCAGGTGCAGTGCGAGCCGCCGGGCGACCTCGCCTGGATCGGCGCGCTGCGCGAGGCCGGGGCCACCGCGATCGGCATCCACGTGGAGTCCCTGGACGAGGAGGTGCGGCGGCGCTGGATGCCGGGCAAGTCGTCGGTGCCGCTGCGCGAGTACGAGGCCGCCTGGGACGAGGCGGTCCGGGTCTTCGGGCGCAACCGCGTCTCGACGTACCTGCTGATCGGGCTGGGCGAGAACCCCGGCGAGCTGATCGCGGGCGCGGGCCGGCTGATCGACCGGGGGGTCTACCCCTTCGTGGTCCCGTTCCGCCCGATGCGGGGCACGCTCGCCGCCCGCGACGGGATCGGCGCGCCGACCGCCGACGTGCTGCGGCACGTCACCGAGAGCGTGGCGGCGCTGCTGCGCGCGGCCGGCATGCGCGGCGCGGACCAGGGCGCGGGCTGCGCCGCCTGCGGAGCGTGCGGCGTGCTGAGCGCGGCGGGCGGGTGAGGGCCGTGTACCTCGACGGCGGCACGCGTGCCCCGGCGCGGGAGACCCCGCCAGACATCCTCGCGCTGCTCGGCGACCACAGCACGCTGTCCCGCCGGACCGGCCTCCGGATAGAGCAGGCCGGGGACGCCGCGACTCTTGCGGCCTACCACCGCCTCCGCCGGGAGGCGTTCGTCCGGGAGCAGTGCCTGTTCGAGGGCCACGACCTCGACGACCGGGACGACGACCCGCGCACGGTCGTGCTGGTGGCCCGGGACCCGGCCGGCTCGGTCGCCGGCGGGGTGCGGCTCGGCCCGGCCGGCGACGGCCCCGACATCGGCTGGTGGACGGGCGGACGGCTGGTCGTGGCCCCCGCCGCCCGCGGCACTCGGCATGTGGGCGGAGGCATCGGCGCTGCGCTGGTGCGGGCGGCCTGCGCCCGCGCCGAGGCGGAGGGCGCGCTGCGGTTCGAGGCGACCGTACGGGCCGGGGCGGAGGCGTTCTTCCGGCGGCTCGGCTGGGCGCGGGTGCGGCCCGTGGAGGTCGCGGGCGCGCCGCACGTGCTGATGCGCCACCCGATCGGCCGGATCGCGGCGCAGGCGGCCGCGGCCAAGTCGGCGCTCGGCCCGCTGCTGGCCGCCCTGCCGGGCGGTCCGGCGCGGCTGGGCGGGCCGGGCTTCGTCGGTGACGACGGCGCGCCGGTGCCCGGCAGCGATCTCGTCGCCGCCTGCGACGCGATCGTGCCGTCCATGGTCGAACGTGACCCGGAGTGGGCCGGCTGGTGCGCCGTCCTGGTCAACCTCAACGACCTCGCCGCGATGGGCGCCGCCCCGGCCGGGCTGCTCGACGCGCTCGCCGCGCCCGACGCCGCGCACGCCGCCCGGGTGATCGGCGGCCTCTCACGGGCCGCCCGCGCGTACGGCGTGCCGGTGCTCGGCGGGCACACGCAGCTCGGGGTGCCGTCGGCGCTGTCGGTCACCGCGCTGGGACGGACCGCCCGGCCGGTGCCGGGAGGCGGCGGGCGCCCGGGCCACGCCGTACGGCTCACCGCCGACCTCGGCGGCGGCTGGCGGCCCGGGTACCGGAGCCGCCAGTGGGACTCCACCACCGGCCGCCGTACGGATGAGCTGCGCGAGATGCTCGGCGCGGTCGCGGCGGCCCGGCCCGCCGCCGCCAAGGACGTGTCGATGGCCGGGATCGCCGGCACGCTCGGCATGCTGGCCGAGGCGGGCGGCTGCGGGGCCGTGCTGGACGTGGCCGCGGTGCCGCGCCCGGCCGCCGCCTCCATGGGCGACTGGCTCACCTGTTTTCCCGGCTTCGGCATGCTCACGGCGGACCGGCCGGACGCGCCGGCGCCGCCCGCGGGCCCGGCCGTCTCGCGGGTCTGCGGGGAGTTGACCACCGGCCGGGGCGTGTCGCTGCGCTGGCCCGACGGACAGGTCACGGAGGCCGTGGGCGGCCCGGTGACCGGATTGGGGACCGCGTGAGCGCCCTTCGCATGGCGGCGGTGTCCGCCGGGTTCGGCCGCGACCTCGAAGACGACTTCGCGGTCGCCGAACGCCTGATCAAGGAGGCCCGCACCGGCGACGTACGGCTGCTCGCGCTGCCCGAGGCGTGCCTGGGCGGTTACCTTCTCAGCCTCGACGGCGACACCGCGGACGCGGGGCCTCCCCCGCTCGCCGTGGACGGTCCCGAGATCCGGAGGCTGGCCGCGCTCGCCGGCGACATGGTCGTGATCGCGGGCTACTGCGAGGACGGCGGCGACGCCCGCTACAACAGCGTGGTGTGCGTGAGCGGCGACGGGGTCCTCGGCAACCACCGCAAGGTCCACCAGCCGCTCGGCGAGAACGCCAGCTACTCCTCCGGCGACGGGTTCCGCGCCTTCGACACGCCCGTCGGCAGGATCGGCATGATGATCTGCTACGACAAGGCGTTCCCGGAGGCCGCCCGCGCGCTGGCCCTGGACGGCGCGCAGATCGGGGTGTGCGTGTCCGCCTGGCCCGGGTCCCGTACGGACGCGGCGCCGGACCTGGAGCGGGACCGTTGGAAGCGGCGGTTCGACCTGTTCGACCGGGCGCGGGCCCTGGAGAACCAGATCGTGTGGCTGTCGGCGAACCAGGCCGGCACGTTCGGGTCGCTGCGCTTCGTCGGCAGCGCGAAGGTCGTGGAGCCCGGCGGCGAGATCCTCGCGGGGACCGGCGTGGGGGCGGGCATGGCGGTCGCGGAGATCGACGTGCCGGCGGCGCTGGAGACCGCCCGCCGGTCGATGGGCCACCTGCGCGACCGCCGCCCGGAGACGTACGGGCCGCGGCGCGAAGGCCGATCGTGAGCATGCTGCGGATCGCCGCCGCGGCCGCCCACTTCGGCCGCGACCTGGAGTTCGACCTCGCCCGCGTGGCCAAGCTGATCGCCGACGCGCGCGGCGCGGGCGCGGGGCTGCTGGTGCTGCCCGACGCCGCGCTCGGCGGCTACCTCGCCGACCTGCGCCGCCCGGACCCCGACGCGCTGCCGCCCGCGCTGAAGCCGGACGACGCGGTGATCGCCCGCGTGGCGGCGCTGGCCGCCGAGATGGTCGTGTGCGTCGGGTTCTGCGAGGACGGCGGCGATGCCCGCTACAACGCCGCCGTCTGCGTCAGCGGCGACGGCGTGCTCGGCCTGCACCGCAAGGTGCACCTGCCCGCGGGCGAGACGGCGGCCTACGCGCCCGGCGACCGGTTCGAGGCGTTCGACACCCCCGCCGGGCGGATCGGCATGCTGATCGACTACGACAAGACCTTCCCGGAGTCGGCCCGCAGCCTCGCCCTCGGCGGCGCGCAGATCCTCGCCTGCCTGTCGGCCTGGCCGACCAGCGTCACCAACCGCGCGCCGCGGATGGCCCAGGACCGGCAGTCGCGCCTGTTCGACCTGTACGACCAGGCGCGGGCCGCCGAGAACCAGGTCGTGCTCGCCTCCTCCAACCAGACCGGGGTGATGGGCGGCATGCGGTTCCTCGGGCAGGCCAAGGTCGTCGGCCCGGGCGGCGACGTGCTCGCCCGCACCTGGTCCAAGGCCGGGCTCGCCGTCGCCGAGATCGACGTCGCGGCCGAGATCGACCGCGCCCGGCGCATCCTCCACCACATCCGGGAGCGCAGGCCGGACGTCTACCGGGAGACCGCCACATGAACATCGCGCTGCTCAGCTACTCGACCAAGCCGCGCGGCGGGGTCGTGCACACCCTCGCCCTGGCCGAGGCGCTGGCGGCGGCCGGGCAGCGGGTGACGGTGTGGACGCTCGGCCGGGGCGGCGACGCGGGGTTCTTCCGCCCGGTCGAGCCCGCCGTACGGCTGCGCGTGGTGCCGTTCCCCGACATCCCCGGCGAGGCCGTCGGCGCGCGGGTGCTGCGGTCGATCGCCGTGCTGCGCGCGGCCTTCGCCCCGGCCGCCGCCGCCTACGACGTCGTGCACGCCCAGGACTGCATCAGCGCCAACGCGGCGGGCGACTGCGTGCGCACGGTCCACCACGTCGACCACTTCACCACCCCCGAGCTGGCCGCCTGCCACGAGCGCGCGATCGTCACCCCGTACGCGCACGTCTGCGTGTCGGCGGCGGTGGCGGCCGAGCTGGAGGCCGGCTGGGGCATCAGGGCCACGGTGATCCCCAACGGGGTCGCCGCCGAACGGTTCGCGTCCGCCGACCCGGCCGCCGTCCGCGAGTGGCGCCGCCGCCTGGGGACCTACGTCCTGACGGTCGGCGGCATCGAGCCGCGCAAGGGCTCGCTCGACCTGCTGGAGGCGTACGCGCTGCTGCGCGGGACGCACCCGGACGTCCGGCTGGTGATCGCCGGCGGTGAGACGCTCTTCGACTACCGCGACTACCGGGCGCGGTGGGAGGCCCGCGCGGCGGAGCTGGGCGCCGGCCCGGTGGTCCTCGGCCCGGTGCCCGACGCCCATCTGCCGTCGCTGGTGGCGGGCGCGGACGCCTTCGCCTTCCCCTCCCTGAAGGAGGGTTTCGGCCTGGCCGCGATGGAGGCGCTCGCGGCGGGCGTCCCCCTGGTGGTCCGCGATCTGCCGGTGCTGCGGGAGGTCTTCGGCCCGGCCGCGCGCTTCGCCGCCGGGCCGCCCGCCCTCGCCGCCGGGCTTCGCGACGCCCTCGCGGCCGACGACCCCGGCAGGCGTACGGCGGGCCGGGAGCTCGCCGCCCGCCACACCTGGTCCGCCGCCGCCGAACGCCACATCGCCTTCTACACGGCACTGGCCGCGTAGGCTCTGAAGCGTGGCGGGCAGACCATTCGACGCGGTGCTGTGCGACTTCGACGGCGTCCTGAAACTGCAGGACCTGGAGCAGCAGGCGGAGATCGAGCAGGCGTACGGGGTGGAGCCGGGGACGGTGGCCCGGGTGACCGGCGCTTCGGCGCTGGTGGTCCCCGCACTGACCGGGCTCGTGACCCGCGAGGAGTGGCTGGCGTCGGCCGTGCCCGTGCTCGCCGAGCTGGTGGGCTCGGCGGCGCGGGCGGGCGCGCTGATCGACGAGTGGGTCACGGCCCGCACCTGGGCCGACGAGGAGGTGCTGGCGCTGCTCACGCGGGCCCGCGCCCGCGTTCCCGTCGTGCTCGTCAGCAACGCGACCTCCGAGCTGGCCGCCCACCTGCGTGAGCTGGAGCTGCACGACGCCTTCGATCACGTGGTGAGCAGCTACGACGTGGGCGTGGTCAAGCCCGACCGGCGGATCTTCGAGATCGCCGTCGAGCACGCGGGCACGCCGGCGGAGCGGTGCCTGTTCGTGGACGACCGGGCCGAGAACGTCGCCGCGGCGAGCGCCCTCGGCATGACCGGCGTCCACTACCGCGTGCCGGCGGACCTGGAGGCGGCGCTGCTCCCCCTGCTGGCGGACTAGGCTCCGGTCATGGTGCGCTGGATCGTGGCCTATGTCGACCGGCCCCGTGATCGGTTCGCGGCGGGCGCGGCGTTCTGGACCGCCGTCACCGGCACCCGGCTGTCGGCCCGCCGGGGCGGCGACGGGGAGTGGGCCACGCTGCTGCCGGAGGACGGCGACGCCTGCGTGAAGCTCCAGGCCGTACGCGACGGCGGCGGCGCCCACGTCGATCTGGAGGTGGACGACGTCCGCGCCGAGGTGACCAGGGCCGTCGCGCTCGGCGCCGCCGTCGCGGCCGACCACGGCGACTGGGCCGTGCTCCGCTCCCCCGAGGGCAGGGCGTTCTGCCTCACCCCGTGGGAGGGGGCGGCCCGGCGGCCGCCCGTGTTCGCCGCCACCCGCCTCGACCAGGTCTGCCTCGACGTCGCCCCCGGCGCGTACGGCGAGGAGGTGGCGTTCTGGGCGGCGCTGACCGGATGGCCCCCGCTCACCGGCTCGCTGCCCGAGTTCACGGTGCTGCGAAGCCCGGACATGCCCGTACGCCTCCTGCTGCAGCGGCTCGGCGACGGGCCGGGCCGCACCGCCCACGTCGATCTGGCCTGCGCCGATCCCGAGGCCGCCCGCGTACGGCACGAGCGGCACGGGGCGGCGTTCGTGGCGCGCGGGCGGCACTGGATCGTCATGCGCGACCCGGCCGGCGGGGTCTACTGCCTCACCGGACGGGACCCCGAGACCGGCTCCCTGCCCGGGTGACCACCCCCGGGTTGGTTCCCGGCCGCGTTCCCGGGCGTCAGGCGGCGGGGCGCAGGTGCCGCAGCGCGGCGGCGAGCCGGGCGAGCTCGGCCAGCATCGCGTCCGCCGAGCTGTCCATCACGTCGTTGGGCCGCAGGCCGCCCTCCGCGTCGACGAACTGGGTGACGAACGGGATCGAGACCGCCTCGGACACCGGCACCATCTTCAGCGTGGTGACGACCTGCTTGAGCATCTGCACCGCGCGCGTCCCGGCGGAGACCCCGCCGTAGCTGACGAACCCGACCGGCTTGTACTGCCACTCGTGGTGCAGGTAGTCGATGGCGTTCTTCAGCACCGCGTTGAAGCCGTAGTTGTACTCCGGGGTGACGAACACGAAGGCGTCGCCGCGTTCGATGGTCGCGCTCCACTCCTTGGTGTGCTGGTTGACGTACTGCCGCAGCCGGGGGTGGTGGGGCTCGTCCAGGAACGGGAGGTTCACCTCCGCCAGGTCGACGAGCTCGACCTCGAACGCGTCGTGCGCGACCGCGCGCTCCCGGAACCACCGCGCGACCGGCAGCCCCGTCCGCCCCGGTCGCGTGCTGGCGACGACGATCTGCAGAACCGGCTTCCCCACGATTCCCCCATTTAGCGATCCAAGGGATATAACGCCCACCACGGTACGCCGTGATCGGAACGGGCACCGACCGGGTCTCCCCATCCCGGGAGGCCCGGTGTCCTGCGGGGTTACCGGCCCGAGAACCGCTTCGCGACGTCGCGGGCCCATCGCGCGGCCTCGGCCGCCTGAGCCCCGGTCACGGGCGCGCCGGGCATCCCGCCCAGGCGCTCCACCTGCTCGGCGTAGCGCAGGTGCTCCCGGTGCGCGTGCTCGCGGCACGCGAGGCAGGTGACGCTCTCCGGACGAGGCGAGGTCATCGCGTACGGCACCTGGAGACCGCACCCGGTGGTGACGACGCTCGGCGCGTCGGGCGCGCGCCCCAGCGACGACGTGAGCAGACCGCGGTAGACGGCACCGGCCTGCATGACCTTCTGCTCGACATGGATGTGCGGGTCTGTCTCGGTCATCCGCCGCACGCACCTCCGTCCGCGTCGTCCAGGTATGAGGCTCCGGAGCGAGACTAACGCGTGGGCCCGGTGCCGCACGCGGCCGTCTTCGGCGGGCGAGGCGGCGGCTGACGACGCGGCGCCGGATCTGATCGCCACCCTCGAAGATCCGCGTGATTTGGCCGATGATCCTTCCGGTGGCACGGCGACGGGGTCCAATTGAGGCATGAGCAATGACTCGGACGCCTCCTCCGGCCACCCGGCTTCCCCGCTCTCCAAGTACGGCAGGCGCCTCTTACCAGGCTTGTACAAGGCCGCGACTCTTTCTGCGATCGCATTGACCGTCGCCACCACCTATACGTTGATCGATCGGATTCCAGCTCCCGCGATCAACCCGCTGAGCCCTGTCTGGATCTTGACTGGTGCCCTCCTGTCGATGCCGTATGTCGCCCTCGGAGTTCTGGATCGGCTGCGACGTGGCCGGGACCGGCGACGACTCGACGCGGCCGCCGACGAGCCCGGCAAGCGGCTGAACGACCGGATCAGAGCAGTCAGCGACGCGTTCACCGAAGCGGCGACCCTGATGAACGAGCTCCAGCGCGATCTCAAAGCGCAGCAGGCGGCCCGCGAAGCGCTCCTCACCGAAGCCGAACGGCAGCAGAAGCTTCTTGAAGTCGACAAGGAGCAGGCCGAGAAGATCCGGGAGATTCTGATCGGCGAGACAAAGGCCACCATTCGCGCCGAGCGGCGCCAGCAGCTGCTGTTCTTCGCGCTCGGCCTGGTGGCGTCCGTGCCCATAGGCGTTCTCGTCAACTGGATCAGCTGAGCCGTGGAACCGGCTTTCCGTCCTCCGCTCCGCGATGCCGGCTCCGAGGATCGGTACGGATATGAGGCGACAGGGCCCCTGCCTGCGGTGCTGGCCGGAACAGGACACCGGCACCCCTTGATTACCTCTCCCCCGGTGAGAAGGTGGAGTCCCCGGATCGAAGAGGACAACGATGTCACACACTCACGCTCAGGGCTCTGACGCGCGAACCCAGGCGATCGTGCGGGAACTGGCCGTAGTCCACCAGCTCGCCGCGAAGGACCATCAGGTAGGGGAACCCGGGCTGTACTCCCGGATCATGGTGATCGTCGACGGCAACATCCCTTCCCAGGGCGACGATGAAAGCTGCTACCTGACCCCGGTCGCGGCGCCCAGGTCCGGCCAGGGCTACTACACCCTCACGAGGGCAGACGGTGCCGAACGTCCCGCGGAGATCAGCGTGGACGAGGCCAGGCTCTCGCAGCAGGACAGCGAGGTCACCACTCTGCTCGAGGCCTACGAGTGGATGACCGGCCGGGGATTCGACGTCGCCGCCCAGAGCGTCCAGGTCATCCTGATCAGCAACATCGGGCCGTGCACGGGCTGCAAGGCCCGCCTCCGGATCTTCCAGAGTGACCTCCTCGCCGCGGCCAAGGAGGCCGGGAGCAACGTCCCCTTCATCGTCGAGAGCGTCTACGACACCCCCGAAGCCTCCCTGGACAGGACACGGGGCAACAAGATTCCCACAACGTACGGTTATCCGGACGCGGTGAGGACGCCGTACGACATCTCGGGCCGGCAGGGCACGTACTGGGTCTACAGGCTGCCCAGCCTCCAGTGACGGTGGCGCTCCGACCAGGCCGATGCGCTACCTGGCGAGGTGGCGGCTGATGACGAGGCGCTGGATCTGGTTGGTGCCCTCGAAGATCTGCATGATCTTGGCCTCGCGCATGTAGCGCTCGACCCGGAACTCGCGCGTGTAGCCGTACCCGCCGAAGACCTGGACCGCGTCGGTGGTGACCCGCATCGCGGTGTCGGTCGCGACCAGTTTGGCGACGCTGGCCTGCCTGCTGTACGGCAGTCCGGCGTCGCGGCGGCGGGCCGCGTCGACGTAGGTGGCGCGGGCGGCGTCGACTCCGGCGGCCATGTCGGCGAGCAGGAAGCCGAGCCCCTGATGGTCGATGATCTTCTTGCCGAACGTCTCGCGCTCCTTGGCGTACGCGACGGCCTCGTCGAGCGCGGCCTGGGCGAGCCCGGTCGCGCAGGCGGCGATGCCCAGCCTGCCGGAGTCGAGCGCCCCGAAGGCGATGGAGAGGCCCTGTCCCTCCGCGCCGATGAGCCGGTCCGCCTCGATCACCGCGCCGTCCCAGTGCGCGGTGGTGGTCGGGATGGCGTGCAGGCCCATCTTCTCCTCGGGGCGGCCGAACGTCAGGCCCTCGGCCGCGCCGGGTGCGAGGAAGCAGGAGACGCCGCGCGAGCCCGGGCCGGTGCGGGCGAACAGCGCGTAGAAGTCCGCCCGGCCGCCGTGCGTGATCCACGCCTTGGTGCCGGTGATCCGGTAGCCGCCCTCGGTCTTCTCGGCCCTGCAGGTCAGGGCGGCGGCGTCGGAGCCGGCCTGCGGCTCCGACAGGCTGTAGCCGCCGATCAGCCGCCCGGCCAGCATGTCCGGCAGCAGGCGCTCCCGCTGCTCCGCCGTGCCGTACTCCGCCAGGGGGAAGCAGGCCAGCGTGTGGACGCTGACCGCGACCGCGACGGCCGCCCACCGCGCCGCGAGTTCCTCGATGACCTGGAGATACACCTCGTACGGCTGGCCGCTCCCGCCGTACTCCTCCGGATAGGGCAGGCCGAGCAGCCCGGCGGAGCCGAGCGTGGCGAACAGCCCCTCGGGATAGGTCTCGGCGCGCTCGTGCTCGTCGACGCGGCGGGCGAGCTCCTTGTCGGCGATCTCCCGGGTCAGCTCGATCAGGTCCCGGGCGTCCTGCCCGGGCAGCAGCCGCTCGACAGTCACCGTGCCTCCCCAATCACTGTGCCTCCACGGGTGACGGGTCGTCCAGCCGGGCGAGAAGGGTCGCGGCTTGGTCGCGGAACTCGGCCACCCTGGCGAGCTTGATGCCCTCGTAGCCGCGGATCATGTCCGGCAGCGCGGCGATCTCGGCGACGGCGGCGGCGTTCGCCGGAGTGAGCCGGTCGAGAGCCCGCCGCACCAGCTCGCGGTACTCCCCGGGCAACGTGCGCTCCACCCTGCGGACGGCGGCGTACCCGAACACGTCGGCAGCGGTGCCCCGCAGCGCGCGGGCGGCGCGCAGCCCGCGGAACACGACGCCGGCGGACCGGCGCAGCCTGATCTTACGCTTCAGGCCCATCGCCCTGAGCAGCGGCGGATGCAGCAGCACCGACACGTCGGCGTCCGCGCCGAACTCCCGCTCGCGCCTGGCGCGCTCCACCGGGTCGAGGTGCAGCCGCGCGACCTCGTACTCGTCCTTGTACGCCAGCAGCTTGTGCAGCCCCCGGGCGTACGCGATCGCGATCCGGTCGCCCGCCTTCTCCCCCGCGCGCTCGGCGGCCAGGGCGGCCACCCGGCGCACCTCGCGGGCGTACGACCCGGCGTACCCGGCGTTCTGGTATCCGGTCAGGTCGGCGGTTCGCACGGCCAGCGTGTCTTCCAGGGTCTCCTCCGCCGTCTCCTCCCGGGTCTCGTGCAGGGCCGCGGTCCCCGGGATCGCGGCCCGGAACACGGCCCCGAGCACGGCCTCGCGGTCCAGTACGGCGGCCCGGCCCCACCGGAACGCGGCGAGGTTCGTCTCGACGGCGGCCCCGTTGAGCCCGATCGCCCGCTCTATGGCGTCCGCCGAGAGCGGCAGGCAGCCGTGCTGGTAGGCCGCGCCGACCAGCAGGAGGTTGGCGGGCATGTGGTCGCCGAACAGCGCGTCGGACAGCGCCCCCGCGTCCAGGTGGACGTTGCCGCCCGGCACGGTGGCCGACTCCAGGCGGGCGAGCGCGTCCTCGGGCCCGGGAAGCGCGGCGCGGCCGGTCAGCATGGCGGCGGTCGGCACGATCGCGGTGTTCACGACGGCGACCGTGCGTCCGGGTGAGGCGACGGCGAGGGTGCCGTCCGCGGCGGCGCCGAGCAGGTCGAAGCAGAGCAGGACGTCGGCCGCGCCCCGGGTGGCGCGCACCGAGCCCGTGATCGGGTGCGGGGAGAGGCGCACGTCGCTGACGACCGGGCCGCCCTTCTGCGCCAGCCCGGTCTGGTCGAGCCCGGCGGCGTGCAGGCCGTCCAGGTGCGCGGCCATCTGGAGGATCTGTGAGACGGTGACCACCCCGGTGCCGCCGATGCCGGGCAGCCGCAGCAGAACCGGCCGCCCGGAGAACCTCGGCGCCGGCTCGGTCAGCGCGACCGGCGGCGCGGGCACCGCGTCCCGGACCCGCGGGCGGGGCTCGACGAGCAGGAACGAGGGGCAGTCGCCCTTGAGACAGCTCAGGTCGGAGTTGCACGACGCCTGGTGGATGCGGGTCTTGCGGCCGAACTCGGTCTCCACCGGCTGGACCGACAGGCAGGTGGACGCCTCGCCGCAGTCGCCGCAGCCCTCGCACACCCGCTCGTTGACCACCACCTTCGCCGTCGGCGTGGGCAGTTTGCCGCGTTTGCGCAGCCGCCGCTCCTCCGCCGCGCAGCGGTCGTCGTGGACCAGCACGGTCACCCCGTCGACCTCGGCGAGTTCCCGTTCCACCTCCTGGAGGTCGTCACGGTGCCGTACGGACGCGATCGGCGCCAGCCGGACGCCGCGGTAGGTCTCCGGCTCGGGCGTGGTGACCACGATCCGGCGCACCCCCTCGGCGGCCAGCGACCGCGTGAGCGCGGGCACGTCGAGGCGGCCCTCGGCACGCTGCCCGCCGGTCATCGCCACCGCGTCGTTGTAGAGCAGCTTGTAGGTGATCGAGACGCCGGCGGCCACGGCGGCGCGGATCGCCAGCGAACCCGAGTGGTGGAAGGTGCCGTCGCCGAGGTTCTGGGTGAAGTGCCGGTCGGAGGTGAAGGGGGCGAGGCCGAACCACAGCGCGCCCTCGCCGCCCATCTGCGTCATGCCGACCTGCCTGCCGCGCCCCTCGGTGTGGAGCGCGACCATCGCGTGACAGCCGATGCCCGGGCCGACCAGCGTGTCGCCGGAGGCGCGGGTGGAGATGTTGTGCGGGCAGCCCGAGCAGAAGTACGGCGTGCGGGCCGCCACCAGCGGAAGCAGGGGACGCACCGCGGGACGGGCGGACAGGACCACCGCGCGGCGGGGCAGCCGCTCCTTGCCGAGGCAGACGGCGAGCGCCTCGGCGACGTCCTCGGCGGAGAGGCCGCCACGGGCGGTCAGCAGCCCGCGGCCGACGACGTCGGGCCGGTGATCGGTGTCGTACAACGCCTGCTTGAGATGGCCCTCCAGGAACGGCACCTTGTCCTCGACCACCAGCACCCGGTCGAGGCCCGCGGCCATGGCCGCGAGGTGGTCGTACGCGAGGGGGAACGGCATGGCGAGCCGGATGAGCCGCAGGCCGAGGTCGTCCATGGCGGTCTCGTCCAGGCCGAGGTCGGCGAGGGCGCGCAGGACCACCGCGTAGGAGGTGCCGGACG
This sequence comes from Microbispora sp. H10670, assembly GCF_014161385.1. Classification (NCBI taxonomy): domain Bacteria; kingdom Bacillati; phylum Actinomycetota; class Actinomycetes; order Streptosporangiales; family Streptosporangiaceae; genus Microbispora; species Microbispora sp. H10670. The sequence goes on from NZ_JABBWW010000002.1 coordinate 401,364, forward strand.
CGAGCACGCCCGTCGTGGCCCGCGGCGCGTCGTGCGTCACCCGGTTGAGGTCGTGGGCGCGGGCGTACTCGCGGGCCAGGCCGAGCCTGCGGGTGAGCATGTCGTGCTCGGCGTCGAGCGAGGCCGGGCCCACCAGCGTGGGCGGCGCGCCCCGGGGGGTGCGGTCCGGCACGGGGACGCCCTCGCGGAGCGGCCCGAGGCCGACGGTCGCCGAGGAGTCGGCGACGTCGGTGACGATCTTCATCCCGGCCCACAGACCGGTGGCCCGCGACAGCGCCACGGCGTGCAGCCCGAGCTCGATGATCTCCGCGACGGATCCGGGGGCGAACAGCGGCATCGACAGGCTCTGGCACATCGGCTCGCACGTGCTGGGGACGGTCGACGACTTGCTGCCGGGGTCGTCGCCGATCCAGGCCACCGCGCCGCCGAGCGCCGCCGTCCCGGCGACGTTGCCGTGCCGGATCGCGTCCGCCGCGCGGTCGAGGCCGGGGTTCTTGCCGTACCAGAAGCCGGTCACGCCCTCGTGCCGGCGGCCCGGCAGCAGGTCGAGCAACTGCGTGCCGGCGACCGCCGTCGCCGCGAGCTCCTCGTTCAGCGCGGGTTTGGCCACCACGCCCGCCTCGGCCAGGAACCGCGCGGCCCGCGCCATCTCCAGGTCGACCCCGCCGAGCGGCGAGCCGGGGTACCCGGAGACGAAGACCCGCGTGTCCAGGCCGCGCGCGGCGTCCAGGCGGCGCTGCTCAAGTGTCAGGCGGACCAGCGCCTGGACGCCCGACATCAGCACGGTGCCGCTCTCGGCGGCGTACCTGTCGTCGAGCGAGACGGGACGCGGAGACATGCTCACACTCACGCGAACCTCCTGGGCTACTGGGGGGTGACCCACAGCACAGCAATCTCCCGCCCCGTACGCAAGCACGGCGCGGCAGACAGCGGCCACGACGCAAAACTATGAAGAATCGCTCTCATATGAGTACTGTTCTTTGCGTCGGTTACGGAGGTGGCCCCATCGCGGAGATAGACGAGATCGACCATCAGGTGCTACGCCTGCTGCGCGAGGACGGGCGCAGGACCTTCTCGGAGATGGCGGCCGAGATCGGCCTGTCGGTGGCCGCGGTGAAGCGGCGCGTCGACCGGCTGCGTGAGATCGGCGTCATCACGGGCTTCACCGTGCGGGTCGACTACGCCAAGCTCGGCTGGGGCATCGAGGCGTTCACCGAACTGCGGTATCCCGGCACGACCCCGGTCGCGAAGATCATCCGCACCGCCACGGACGTGCCCGAGGTGCAGGAGGTGTTCACGATCGCCGGCGATCCGGACGCGCTCATCCACGTCCGCGTCCGCGACCTCAGCCACCTTCAGCAGGTGATCGACCGGCTGCGCCGCGCCGGCGACGTGACCGGCACCAAGACCCTGCTGGTGCTCGGCTCCTGGACCCGCGGCACCGGGTCGGCCACAGACACCCGGTCGGCCACAGACACCGGCCCGGCCGGAGAGCCCGGTCGCCGCCCTCCCCGCTGACGCCTCCGGAGGCATCGCGGGACCCACGGCATCCGCTTCCCCGGCATGTCCCCGGCCGCACAGCGGGGGCCCGGCCGTTTCGGACGTCGCGCGTCTGATGCGTCCCGGAGATCCCGGCGGCCGCGGCCGTGGCGGGCGTCTCGCGTCGCGAGCGTCCCGGCGATTCGACGGCCCGGGAACGGTCAGTTCGGCCGGCCGCCGACGCCGCCGGCGTCGAGGAAGCTGATCAGCGGGCCGTCGGCGAGGCGGCCGTCGCGGTGCGCCTTCTGCAGCTCGCGGACCAGGTCGTAGACGCGCCTCGCGCCCTTGTCCCCCCGGCCTCTGCCTCTGCCCCGGTCGTGGAGGAGATCCCTCGCCGCCTTCCTGATCGTGTCGTGCGCCCGGCGGGCCAGCCCCTGCTCGATGCCGCCCCGGCTCTCCTGCTCCTGTACGGCGTGGTCGAACGCGGCCAGCCACTCCTGATATCCCCCGTAGACGCGGCGCACCGGGGTGGGGGGCGCGGGCGTGGGCCTGCCGGACGCCCGCGGCGTCGGGGGCGTCGGGCGCGGCGAGGCGGTCCGCGTGGGGGTGGCCGAGGTCTCGGCGCGGGTGGTCGTCTCCGTGGGAGCGGCGGCCGTGGACCCGCTCTGCCCTCCGGGTCCGGACAGCGCCGCCACCCCGATGACGATCACGGCCAGGCCCGCCACCGCCGCCCCCAGCCGGATGAGCGTCCGCCGTTCGGGCGATCCGCCCGCCGCCGACGGCCCGGCCGGCCCACCTGGCGACGTCCCTCCGTACGGCGGCCCGCCGAAGGAGGGCACGTCCAGCAGCGCGGTGTCCCCCGCGCGGGCGCCGCCCCCGGCGGCGGGGGGCCTCGCGGCCGGGTGTGGGGCGGTGAGGGCGACGGCGGCCAGGACCTGGCGCGCGACCTCCGCTCCGGGGCGGGCGGCGGGGTCCTTGGCCAGCAGCGCCATGATCAGCCGCTCCAGCTCGGCGGGGATCTCCGGCCGATGCCGGCTCGGCGGCACCGGAGCCTGGTGGATGTGCCGGTACACCAGTTCCGGAGCCGACCCGGTGAACGGCGGGTGCCCGCACAGCAACTCGTAGCAGACGCACCCCAACGCGTAGAGGTCGCAGGCCGCCCCGGCGCCCCGGCCCTCGATCTGTTCGGGAGCCAGGTAGGCGGCGGTGCCGACGACGGCGCCCACCGCGGTGAGCCGCGCCGCCTCCGTCGCGACCTGCGCGACGCCGAAGTCGACCACCTTGAGCGCGCCGTTCGCCGTCCGGTGCAGGTTGGCGGGCTTGACGTCCCGGTGCACGACCCCGGCGCGATGCGCGGCGTCCAGTCCCGCGGCGGCCTGGCTCGTCAGGTCGCACGCCTCCGCCACGGAGTATCGGCCCCGGTCGGCCAGTTCGTCGGCCAGGCTGCGACCGGTGAGCAGTTCCATCACCAGGTACGGCCGGGCGTCCTCCTCACCGACGTCCAGCACGGTCACCACGTTGGGGTGGACGATCCGGGCGGCCGCCCTGGCCTCGCGGGCGAAGCGCTCCCGTGACGCGACCCCGGCGACCTGCGGCGCGAGGATCTTGACCGCGACGGGGCGGTGGGCCCGCAGGTCCCGGCCCCGCCAGACCTCGCCCATCCCGCCCCGGCCGATCAGCCCCTCCAGCTCGTAACGACCGCCGAGCACGGACGGCACCACGTCCCGCACCTCCCAGCCTCGCGCACATGATCGGGAGCCAACCTATCCTCCCCGGAGGCCGGGAGAGAGCGCGTGCCGGCTCACCCTGGGACGGCGGCCCGGGCGAAGATCCCTGAAACTTCCAGAGGACCGGCCCGCGACGCGGGGCGGACCCGCCACCGCGCACCGGCGGCCCGGCGCGCGCCGTACCAGTGCGGCTTCCGGGCGCGTCGCCCCGGCCCGTCAGCGCGCCGGGAGCGGCGGAGCGCACGCAGGCTTTTCGTGCCTTGACACCTTTCATGGTCGTTTTCACACTGTCCCGAGACGGCTCCCCTGCCTGGTCGGTGGTGGTGGCGGGGGTCGCCGGAAGTGGCACGCGTGCCGCGTCCGGCGACGCGGCGGGCCGTGGGTTTCACGTGCCTGGACCGTCATGTCCACGGCTCGATCAGTGTGAACCGGGCGGGAACGCCGCGCCGCGAGCACCGGAGGCGAACAGGTGACCGGATCCACGGATCCGTCGTTCCCAGCCTGTTCCTCCATCTGCGTACGGTTCACACACGCGAACAAGCCGACCGGGGAACCTCGGGCGGCACCACCGCACACGGCGGCCTCGCCTCCGTGTCCCTCACTGGAGTGTGCATTGACCACGTTGGCAAGACTCCGTACGGCGCTCGTCGCCGCCTCGGCGGCGGGGATGGCGCTGACGGCCGCTCCGGCCGGCGGCGCCTCAGCGTCGGCGGTTCCCGCCGCCGCCCCGGCCGCGGCGCGGCTGGCCTCCTGGCCGTCCCCGAGCGGCCAGCAGGCCGTCGGCGCCACGATCAGCGTCTCGGGAACGTACGACGGGAAGCTCAAGCGCTACTACGGCACCGGCGCCCTCGGCTCCGGCGGTCAGCAGGAGGGCCAGTCGCCGATATTCAAGCTGGCCGACGGCGCCGTGCTGAAGAACGTCGTCCTCGGCTCCCCCGCGGCCGACGGCATCCACTGCACGGGCACCTGCACGCTGCAGAACGTGTGGTGGGAGGACGTCGGCGAGGACGCCGCGACCTTCAAGGGCACCTCGTCGTCGCAGACGATGACGGTCGACGGCGGCGGCGCGAGGGCGGCCAGCGACAAGGTCTTCCAGCACAACGGCCCGGGCACCATGGTCATCAAGAACTTCCAGGTGCAGAACTTCGGCAAGCTCTACCGGTCGTGCGGCAACTGCTCCAAGCAGTACAAGCGCAACGTCGTCATCCAGAACGTCACCGCGACCACGCCGGGCAAGGTCCTCGCCGGCATCAACACCAACTACGGCGACACGGCGCGCTTCTCGCAGATCACGATCGTGAACGACGGGAGCAGGAAGGTCGTCGTCTGTGACAAGTACAAGGGCGTGACCAGCGGGGAGCCGACGCGGATCGGCAGCGGCGCCGACGGCGTCAACTGCCTCTACTCGTCGTCGGACATCGTCTACCGGTAGACCCGGTCCGCGCCCTCCATGACGTCCGGTCCCGGCGGCGGCTCCCCTTCCCGCCGCCGGGACCGGCCCGACCGTCGCGACAGGTCCTCCAGCAGGCGCACCGCCCGGGCGGCCTGCCGGTACGGCACGAAGAGGTGATCATGGTGGAAACCGGCGACGACGTTGCAGCTCAGGCCCGCCGCGGCGAGCTCCCGCGCGACGGCGGCGGTCAGCCCGACCGCGTCGAGCGCCGAGTGGACCCCCAGCGTGATCCACCCGGCGACGTAGTCGTACTTCAGTCCCGCCGCGTCGGCGTCCCGCTGCGGCACGACCAGCGTGAGCCCCTCGTCCTCTGCCACCGTGACGACGGGACGGACCCCGGGCGGGATCTCGCCGTCGACGGTGGTGAACACGTAGCGCCCCGGATTCGGCCGCGGGCGCATCGTGGTCAGCAGTTCACGCAGGTCGGTCTCGCCGCTCACGATCGGCAGCCTACAAGCGCGCCTCACCGGGCCACCGATCACGAGCACGAGCTCACGAGGTCCACCAGGCGGTCCGGCCGCCGCACATGAGACTCCGGCACTCACGCATCGAAGTGTTAACGCTAACAGTGGGAGGTTTCCGATGAACGCCCGTTCACCGGTGCGCGGCGCTCTGGCGTCGGCGCTCACGTTGCTCCTGGCCCTGGGCCTCGGGCTCGTCCTGACCGGCCCGGCCCGGGCGGCGACGATCGACACGAACGCGTCGTACGTGCTGGTCAACCGCAACAGCGGCAAGGTCCTGGACGTCTACAACTGGGCCACCAACGACGGCGCGCCGCTGGTGCAGTACTCCCGTAACGACGGGGCCTGGCAGCAGTGGCAGTTCGTCGACTCCGGCGGCGGCTACTACCGCCTCAAGTCGCGGCACAGCGGCAAGGTCGTCGACATCTCCGGCCGCTCGACCGCCGACGGGGCCGACGTCATCCAGTACACCGACAAGAACGCCACGAACCAGCAGTTCCGGGTCGTCGACACCGACAGCGGCTACGTCAAGCTCATCAACCGCAACAGCGGCAAGGCCCTCGAAGTCTGGGAGTGGTCCACCGCCGACGCCGGCCGCATCTCCCAGTACACCGACCTCAACGGCGCCAACCAGCAGTGGCAGCTCGTCAAGCTCGTCGCCTACCCCGACCCGGGCTACGTCACCGGTGACGTCGGCGCGCACGACCCCGAGGTGACCAAGAAGCCGGACGGCTCCTACCTGCTCGCGTACACCGGCGACAACATCGCGCTCAAGACCTCGACCGACCGGACCGCCTGGCGCAACGCGGGCGTCGCGTTCCCCGGCGGGGCCTCGTGGACCCATGCCTACACCAACGGCAGCAACACGCTGTGGGCGCCGGACATCACGTACCTCAACGGCAGGTACTACATGTACTACGCGGCCTCGACCTTCGGCTCCAACCACTCGGGGATCTTCCTGGCGACGAGCACGACCGGGGCATCGGGGTCGTGGACGAACCAGGGCCTGGTCATCGAGTCGAACACCTCGGACAACTGGAACGCCATCGACCCCAACCTCGTCGTCGACGACCAGGGCCGCTGGTGGCTCGACTTCGGCTCGTTCTGGTCGGGGATCAAGATGGTCCAGCTCGACCCGGCGACCGGAAAGCGGCTGAACAACACCGTTCTCAGCATCTCGGGCCGTAACGGCGGTGCGACCGAGGCACCGTTCATCTACCGGCACGGCGGCTACTACTACCAGTTCGTCTCCTTCGACCTGTGCTGCAAGGGCGCGTCGAGCACGTACCGGATCATGGTGGGCCGCTCCACCTCGGTCACGGGCCCGTACGTCGACCGCAACGGGACCGCGATGACCTCGGGAGGCGGCACGCAGGTGCTGGCCGGGCACGGGAGCATCCACGGCCCCGGCCACCAGGCCGTCCTCGCCGACAACGACGGGGACATCCTCTTCTACCACTGGTACGCCGACGACGGATCCTCGCGTCTCGGCATCAACAAGCTCGGCTGGGACAGCGCGGGCTGGCCCTACGTCTACTGACCGACCGATCGCGTCGGCCACCCCTCGCGACGACGCGCGCCGGCGGCGGGCACGGCGGACGTCTGCCGCCACTGTGATCGCCTCCCGGCGCGCGCGTCAAGAGGGGTGGGCCCGCGACGGCCGCGGTCGTGGAACTTTCGCCCCGGCCGCAAATCGGGCCTTGACGCGGGAGAGTCAGAAGTCAAAACTGAGCACCGATCCCCACGCATGACTGTGAGGCGGCGGTTCACAGTTGTGAATGTTAGCGCTAACAAGGATGGTACGCACGTCAGCCAGAGTCACCCCCCACCAGAAAGGCACAAAGCTCATCATGATCTCCGCATTACGACGCCTGAAGACGGCATCGCTGGCCGCGGGCTCGGCGATCACGCTCACGGCCGGTCTGCTGGCCGGTCTCTCCGCACCGACGGAGGCCGCGACGCAGGGTCCGTGTGACATCTACGCCGCGGGCGGCACCCCGTGTGTCGCGGCGCACAGCACGACCCGCGCCCTGTACGGCAGTTACAACGGCCCGCTCTACCAGGTGCGCCGCTCCTCGGACAACACCACCCGGGACATCGGCGTGCTGAGCGCCGGAGGAGTCGCCAACGCCGCGACCCAGGACTCGTTCTGCGCCGGGACGACCTGCCTGATCACGATCATCTACGACCAGTCGGGCCGCAACAACCGCCTCACCCAGGCGCCTCCCGGCGGCTTCTCGGGCCCGGCCGCGGGCGGGTACGACAACCTCGCCAACGCGACCGCCGCGCCGATCACGGTCGGCGGCCAGAAGGCGTACGGCGTCTACGTCGCGCCCGGCACCGGCTACCGCAACAACGCCACCAACGGCGTCGCCAAGGGCGACCAGCCGGAGGGCATGTACGCCGTCTTCGACGGCACCCACTACAACGGCGGCTGCTGCTTCGACTACGGCAACGCCGAGACCAACAGCCGTGACAACGGCAACGGCACCATGGAGGCCATCTACTTCGGCAACATCAAGGTCTGGGGCTACGGCGCCGGCAACGGCCCGTGGATCATGGCCGACCTGGAGAACGGCCTGTTCTCCGGCGTCAACCAGAAGTACAACGCGGGCGACCCGAGCATCAGCCACCGCTTCCTGACGGCCATCATCAAGGGCGAGCCGAACCACTGGGCCATCCGCGGCGGCAACGCGCAGTCGGGCGGCCTGGGCACCTTCTACGACGGCGTGCGTCCCAACGTCGCGGGTTACAACCCGATGAAGAAGGAAGGGGCCATCATCCTCGGCATCGGGGGTGACAACAGCATCGGCGCCCGCGGCACCTTCTACGAGGGCGTGATGACCTCCGGCTACCCGACGGCGGCCACCGAGGACGCGGTGCAGGCGAACATCGTCGCCGCCGGCTACGCCACGGGCGGCGGCAACCCGGGCACCGGACAGCAGATCGTGGGCGGCCAGTCCGGCCGCTGTGTCGACGTGCCGAACAGCAGCACCACCAACGGCACCCAGGTGCAGCTGTGGGACTGCAGCGGCCAGAGCAACCAGCGCTGGACCGCCACCTCCAGCAAGGAGCTCCAGGTGTACGGCAACAAGTGCCTCGACGCCTACGCGAAGGGCACGACCAACGGCACCCAGGTGGTCATCTGGGACTGCAACGGCGGAACCAACCAGCAGTGGAACGTCAACTCCAACGGCACGATCACCGGTGTGCAGTCGGGGCTGTGCCTGGACGCGAACTCGGCCGCCACCGCCAACGGCACGAAGCTCATCCTCTGGGCCTGCAACGGCGGAAACAACCAGCAGTGGAGCCTGCGCAACTGAGCCCCCGCCCGATCCGCGCGTGATCCGCGCATGACCTTCGGCCGGGCACCTTCCTGACCAGGCGTCCGGCCGTACGGCGGAGCCGCCCCCGCACCCGTGTGGGGGCGGCTCTCCCGTGTTCCGGCGGCTCCCCCACGGCACCCGCGCGCGAAAAAAGTTGCATCAGGCAAAATGCCTGGTAAACACACATTTCGCCGTCCGCAAAAGGCCGTGCCGCGGGGGCCGCGCCGTTTGGGAGGAGTGGCATCGGGAAGGGCGACCGGCGAGCCGCTCGAAGCCGCGGAACCTCGAAAAACCTCGACGCGGCGGGGCGCGGTGGCACGGCCGTCGCGGCCGCCGCCGGCCCGATCCGTCCACGGTCTACCCGAACGGAGAGGCAGATGACTGAGATCGTCGGTGAGAGCCTGGCCAGACGGCTGGTGGAATGGGGAGTCGACACGATCTTCGGGCTCCCCGGTGACGGCATCAACGGCCTGATGGAGGGTTTCCGGCGGCAACGGGAGAAGATCCGCTTCATCCTGGTCCACCACGAGGAGGCCGCCGCGTTCATGGCCACCGGCTACGCCAAGGCCACCGGCAGGCTCGGCGTGTGCGCCGCGACCTCCGGCCCCGGCGCGATCCACCTGCTCAACGGGCTGTACGACGCCAAGCTGGACCACGTCCCGGTGCTGGCGCTGACCGGCATGCAGGAGACCTCCGTCCTCGGCACCCACTACCAGCAGGAAGTGCATCTCGACCGGCTCTACCAGGACCTGGCCGCGTACAACCTGATGATCACCAACCCGCAGCAGATGCCGGGGGTGGTGGACCTCGCGATACGCAACGCGCTGACCAGGCGGACGGTCTCCCACCTGACCTTCCCCAACGACATCCAGGTCGCCGCCGCGGCCGAGGACCCCTACCGGCACGTCGGCCCCGGCACCCCGCCGGCCAGCATGCCCAACCGCTCCGTTGCGCCGCTGCGGCCCGCCGAGGACGAACTGGCCCGCGCCGCCGACGTGCTGCGGCAGGGCGGCAAGATCGCCATGCTGGTCGGGGTCGGCGCCCGCCACGCCCGCGACGAGGTCCTGGCCGTCGCCGAGAAGCTCGCGAGCCCGATCGTGAAGACCCTGCCGGGCAAGTTCACGGTGCCCGACGACCACCCGCTGACCACCGGCGGGCTGGGCCTCCTCGGCACCGCGCCCAGCGAGGAGCTCATGGAGGAGTGCGACACGCTGTTCATGATCGGCACCTCCTTCCCGTACGGGAAGTATCTGCCGCCGGAGGGGCAGGCCCGGGTGGTGCAGATCGACGCCGACCCCACCCTGCTGGGCATCCGGAGGCCCACCGAGGCGCCGGTCGCCGCCGACGCGAGACTCGCCCTCCAGGCGCTGCTGCCGATGCTGGACGAGGCCAAGGACCGGTCGTTCCTGGAGAAGTACCAGCGGAAGATGGACGACTGGCGCTCGGACATGAAGGCGCTGCAGGACCCCTCCCGCGACCCCATCGCCCCGCAGTACCTCATGGGGTGCGTGGACGAGGCCGCGGCCGGCGACGCGATCCTGACCTGCGACTCGGGCACGATCGCCACCTGGGCCGCCCGGCACTGGACGATCCGCGGCGGCCGGGAGTTCTACCTGTCGGGCAACCTCGCCACGATGGCCCCCGGCCTGCCGTACGCGATCGGGATCCAGCACGCCTATCCGGGCCGGCAGGTGGTCGCCTTCGTCGGCGACGGCGGTTTCGCCATGCTCATGGCCGACTTCCTCACCGCCGTCCGGCACGGCCTGCCGATCAAGGTCGTCGTCAACAACAACAACTCCTACGGGCAGATCCTGTGGGAGCAGATCATCCTCGGCTACCCGGAGTACGCCGTACGCCACCAGCGGCCCGAGGCCGACTTCGCCGCCTGGGCCCGCGCCTGCGGGGCGTACGGAGCGAAGATCAAGGACCCCGGCGACCTGCCCGGCGCGATCCGCGAGGCGCTCGCCCACGACGGCCCCGCCCTGGTCGACTGCGACGTCGACCCCAACGAGCCGCCCATGCCCGGCAGGGTCAAGTACGACCAGGCCAAGCACTTCGCCGAGGCGTTCCTGCGCGGTCAGCCGCACAAGGCGAGCACTCTGGCCGCCGTCGCCCGCGACAAGATCAACGAGCTGCTGTCATGACGGAGACACTGCACCTCCTGCCCGGCCCCGTGACGGTCCCTCCCCCGCCCGGCGGCGGCGGGGTGGATCTCGCGGCGCTCGAACGCGACCTCAGGGGGGCGGTGGACGGCGAGGTCCGCTTCGACGCGACGATGCGCGGCGCCTACTCCACCGACGCGTCCAACTACCGCCAGGTGCCCCTCGGGGTGGTGGTCCCCCGTACGGTCGACGCGGCGGTGGCGGCGGTGGCGGTCTGCCGCCGGCACGGCGCGCCCCTGCTGTCCCGGGGCGGCGGCACCAGCCTCGCCGGTGAGTGCGTGAACACCGCCGTGGTGATCGACTGGTCCAAACACTGCGACCGGCTGCTGGAGGTCGACCCGGAGAACCGCACCTGCCTGGTGGAGCCGGGCATCGTGCTGGACGTACTCAACGAGCGGCTGCTCGGCACCGGCCTGGAGTTCGGCCCGAGGCCCTCCACGCACAACCACTGCACGATCGGCGGGATGATCGGCAACAACTCCTGCGGGGCGACCGCCCAGCGGGCCGGCAAGGTCGTCGACAACATCGCCGAGATGGAGGTACTCCTCTACGACGGCACCCGGATGTGGGTGGGCGAGACCGGCGACGAGGAGTACGCGGCGATCCAGCGGCAGGGCGGCCGGAAGGCCGAGGTCTACGCCCGGCTGCGGGCGCTGCGCGACACGTACCTGGAGCCGATCCGCACCCGCTACCCGCACATCCCGCGGCGGGTGTCCGGTTACAACCTCGACAGCCTGCTGCCCGAGAAGCGCTTCAACGTGGCCCAGGCCCTGATCGGCTCCGAGGGCACCCTCGTCACGGTGCTGCGGGCCAGGCTGAAGCTGATCCCGGTGGTCAGGGCGCGCACCATGGCGTACGTGGCCTTCCCCGGCATCGCCGCCGCCGGGGACGCCGTGCCGGCGGTCCTGCCGCACCGGCCGATCGCCCTGGAGGGCATCGACGACAAGCTGATCCGTTACCAGCGCGAGGTCCACCTCAACGCCGAGGCGCTGAAGAAGCTGCCGGAGGGCGGCGCGTGGCTGCTGATCCAGATGGGCGGCGAGGACAAGGACGACGCCGACCGCAGGGCCGAGGAGGTGCTGCGGTCGCTCGGCAGGCGGCGCGGCGACGCCGGCGTGGCCGTCTTCGACGACCCGAAGCTGGAAGAGCAGATGTGGCAGATCCGGGAGTCGGGCCTCGGCGCGACGGCCCGCGTGCCCGGGCTGCCCGACACCTGGCCGGGCTGGGAGGACTCGGCGGTCTCCCCCGACCGGCTGGGCGACTATCTGCGCGATCTCAATCAGCTGTTCGAGAGGTACGGCTACGGGCAGACCTCGGTCTACGGGCACTTCGGGCAGGGCTGCGTGCACTGCCGCATCCCGTTCGACCTCACGTCGGCCGAGGGGGTGGCGGCGTTCCGCTCCTTCCTGGAGGAGGCCGCCGACCTGGTGGTCGCGTACGGCGGGTCGTTCTCGGGCGAGCACGGCGACGGGCAGGCCCGCGCGGAACTGCTGCCGAAGATGTTCGGCGACGAACTCGTCGAGGCGTTCGGCCGGTTCAAGGCGATCTTCGACCCCGGCGACCGGATGAACCCCGGCAAGGTGGCCGCGCCGTACCCGCTCGACGACCTGCTGCGGCTGGGCGCCGACTACAACCACGGCGACGTGGCCACGCACTTCGGGTATCCCCACGACGGGGGCAGCTTCGGCCGCGCGGTGCTGCGGTGCGTCGGCGTGGGCAACTGCCGCCGTCACGAGGGCGGGGTGATGTGCCCGTCCTACATGGTCACCCGGGCCGAGGAGCACTCCACCCGGGGCCGGGCCCGGCTGCTGTTCGAGATGCTGGACGGCACGGCGCGGGGCGGCGCGGTGGCGCACGGCTGGCGGTCGCGGGCCGTCCACGAGGCGCTCGACCTGTGCCTGGCCTGCAAGGGCTGCAAGTCCGACTGCCCGGTCAACGTCGACATGGCGACGTACAAGGCGGAGTTCCTGTCCCACCACTACGAGGGGCGGCCGCGCCCGCGCGCCCACTACTCGATGGGGTGGCTGCCCGTGTGGGCGAGGCTCGCGGCGTACGCGCCGCGGGTGGCCAACGCGCTGTCGCACGCGCCGGGGACGGCCCGGCTGGCGAAGGCCGCCGCGGGGGTGGACCGGCGGCGGGAGCTGCCGCTGTTCGCGCCGCGGACCTTCCGGGAGTGGTTCGCGGGCCGCGAACCGGCCGGCGACGGGTCGCGCGGGGAGGTCGTGCTGTGGCCCGACACCTTCAGCGACCACTTCCACCCCGAGGTCGCGCGGGCGGCGGTCGAGGTGATGGAGTCGGCCGGGTGGCGGGTCCGCGTGCCGGACCGCGCCGTGTGCTGCGGCCTCACCTGGATCTCCACCGGCCAGCTCGCGACGGCCAAGAAGGTGCTGCGCCGTACGCTCGACGAACTGCGGCCGCATCTGCGGGCGGGCACGCTCGTGGTCGGCCTGGAGCCGAGCTGCACCGCCGTCTTCCGCGGCGACGCGCCGGAACTGTTCCCCGACGACGAGGACGTGCGGCGGCTCGCCGGCCACACGGTGACGCTCGCCGAACTGCTGCACGACCGCACGCCGGGATGGAAGCCGCCGAGGGTGCCGCGCGAGGCGCTGGTGCAGGTGCACTGTCACCAGCACGCGGTCATGCGGCACCGGGCCGACGAGGCGCTGCTCGACGCCGCCGGGGTGGACGCCGAGGTGCTCGACTCCGGCTGCTGCGGCCTGGCGGGGAACTTCGGGTTCGAGGAGGGGCACCACGAGGTGTCGGAGGCCTGCGCCGAACGGGTGCTGATGCCCGCCGTACGGCGGGCCGATCCCGCGACGGTGCTGCTCGCCGACGGGTTCAGCTGCCGTACGCAGATCGAGCAGGGCGACGCGGACGGCCGCCGCGCGATGCACCTGGCCGAGTTGCTGCGCGCCGGGCTGCTCGGCGACCGGGGGGACACGCCGTGCCCGGAGGAGACGTACGCCCTCCGGCCCGCGCCACCCTCGGCGGCGGCCCGGGCAGTCGCGACCGCCGCCGTCGCGACCGCCGCGGCCGTGGCGGGCGGCGCGCTGCTCGCGGGGCGGCGGCTGCCGCGGAGGTGAGCCGGTGACGACCGGGCCCGAAACGCCCGCACGGCTCAGCGCGCGGGCGTACACGATCCCGGCCGACTTCCCCGAGGCCGACGGGACGCTCGCGTGGACGAGCACGACGATCGTGGTCGTCCACGCGGGCGCCGGCGGCGTGCGCGGGCTCGGCTGGACCTACGGCCCCGCCGCCACCGCGTCGGTGGTGACGGACGTGCTGGCCCCCGCCGTCGCCGATCTCGACCCGGACGACGTGCCGGGCGCGTGGACGGCGATGGCCCGCGCGATCCGCAACGCGGGACGGCCCGGGATCGCCGGGCTGGCGCTGTCGGCGGCCGACAACGCCCTGTGGGACCTCAAGGCGCGCCGGCACGGGCTGCCGCTGGCCCGCCTCCTCGGCGGGGCCCGCACCGCCGTGCCGGTGTACGGCAGCGGCGGCTTCACCACCTACGACGCGGAACGGCAGCACCGGCAGCTCGCCCACTGGGCCCACGAGCTGGGCATCCCCCGCGTCAAGATCAAGATCGGGGAGTCGTGGGGGCGGCGCCCCGGGCGGGACCTGGAGCGCATGGCCGCCGCGCGGCGGACCATCGGCGACGACGCCGAGCTGTTCGTCGACGCCAACGGCGCCTACACCCGCAAGCAGGCCGTGCGGCTGCTGGACCGGGCCGCCGATCTCGACGTGCGGTGGTTCGAGGAACCGGTCTCCTCCGACGACCTGCAGGGCCTCGGGCTCGTCCGCGATCTCGTGCGGGCCGACGTGACCGCCGGGGAGTACGGCTACGACCTCGTCTACTTCGAACGCATGGCGCCATACGTGGACTGCCTGCAGATCGACGTCACCCGGTGCGGCGGGATCAGCGAGTTCCTGCGCGCGGCGGCCGTCGCCGCCGCCCACGGGCTGGAGGTCTCCGGGCACTGCGCCCCGCACCAGCACCTGGCGGTCGCGGCCGCGGTGCCGAACCTCCGGCATCTGGAGTGGTTCCACGACCACGTGCGGATCGAGAGCATGGTGTTCGACGGGGCCGCCTCGCCGGTGGGCGGCGAGGCGCCGGTCGACCGCGCCGGCCCCGGCAACGGGCTCACGTTCAGGGAGGAGACCGCCGCCCCCTGGCGCGTCGTCTGACCTCTTCCGGGACCGGTGGTCCGTGAAAAGGGATATTTCCTGACTCGGCGTGTCCATACTCGGTTACGATCTTGGCGAGATTCCGCCAACCCGGTGGCACGGCGTACCCGTCCGGGATGTGCTTCACCCGGTCCGCCGCCGGCGGAGATCCAGCAGGAACCCGAGTAGGAAATCCCCGCAGGAACTCAGCAGGAAGAGGCCCGCCACGTGAGACGCGCGACCCGCAGCGCGGCCCTGGCCGTCGCGGCGCTGCTGCTGCCCGCCATGCCCTCGATGCCCCCAGTGTCCGCAGTGTCCGCGGCGCCCGCCTCCGCGACCGGCGCACAGTCCGGGGCACCGGTCTCGTGCGCGGCGACGCTGTCCGCGCCCACCCGGGAGGCCGCCTTCGCCGCGGCGGCCCAGGACACCGGCGTGCCGGAGCCGCTGCTCAAGGCCGTCTCCTACATGCTCTCCCGGTGGGACGACCACTCGGGCCGGCCCAGCGCGGACGGCGGTTACGGCGTCTTCGACCTGAGCGACCGTACGCCCGGCCCGGGCACCGACGCGGACAAGGGCCGCGTGGCCGAGGCGAAGAGCCAGATCACGCGGGCGGCCGAGCTGACCGGTCTGACGGCCGACGCCCTCATGCGCGTGCCGAACGCGGGTGTCTGCGGCGGCGCGGCGCTGCTCGCCTCCTACCAGCGCGAGAACCCGCGGCGGGAAGGCCTCCGGAGCGGCGGCGACCTGGCCGCCTGGCGGGACGCCGTCGGGCGTTTCGGCGCCGGGCACGACTTCGTCCGGCAGGTCTACCAGACCCTGCGCGGCGGCGAGAGCCGGGTCACGGCCGACGGCCAGACGGTGACGCTCCCCGCCGACGACTCGGTCCCGCTCCCCCCGGCCGAGACCGCCGCCGCCCCTGACACCGGCTGCCCGCAGGATCTCGGCTGTGAGGCGATCCCCGCGCCGTACGCCAAGCTCACGCCCACCGATCCGGACAACACCACCAAGTACGGCAACCACGACATCGCCGATCGGACCGGGTCCGGCGGGCCGAAGCTGGACTACATCGTCATCCACGACACCGAGGGCTACTACGACCCTTCGGTGCGGCTCGTGCAGGACCCGGCGTACCTCGCGTGGAACTACACGATCCGCTCCTCCGACGGCCATGTCGCCCAGCACCTCGACCCGAAGGACGTGGGCTGGCACGCCGGCAACTGGTACGTCAACATGCATTCCATCGGCGTCGAGCATGAGGGCTTCGCCGGGGACGCGACCTGGTACACCGAGTCGGCGTACCAGACCTCGGCGACGCTGGTGAAGCACCTCGCCGCGACATACGGCATCCCGCTCGACCGGGCGCACGTCATCGGCCACGACCAGGTGCCGGGCACCGTCCCGGGCGCGACCAAGAGCATGCACTGGGACCCGGGGCCGTACTGGGACTGGGACCACTACTTCGAGCTCCTCGGCGCGCCGATCGGCGGCGGCCGGGCGGCCACGACGCAGGTCTCGGCCGGCGACGTCGTGGAGGTCCGCACCGGATACCAGGACAATCGGCAGCCGCTCACGGGCTGCGCCGCGGCGTCGCCGCCCTCGCCGGAGTGCGTCCCGGGAACGGGCACGAACTTCCTGCCGCTCCGCCAGGCGCCGTCGGAGGACGCCCCGCTCGCCGCCGACCCCGGCTGGAAGCCCTCCGGCGAGGCCGGCACGACGTACGTGAGCGACGTCAGCGCGCGCGTCGTCTCCGGGCACAAGCTCGTCGTCGCGGAGGTGCGGGGCGACTGGCTGGGCGTGTGGTGGGCGGGTTCACTCGCCTGGCTGCACAACCCCGCCGACCGGCCCGTCGTGCTCCAGGCGGCGGCGAAGACGGTCACCGTGAAGGCGGGCGCGGCCGGTCCCGCCGCCGTCTACGGCCGCGCCTATCCCGAATCGGCGGCGTACACCGGGACCGATGTCCCCGTGCAGGCGGTCTCGCCCTTGGAGTACACGATCCCCGCCGGGCAGACGTACGCGGTGAGCGACGACGACGTGGTGACGGACTACTACCGGGCGACGTCCTTCGACGGGTCGGCCTCGGGCGACCGCACCGACGTCACCGGCCAGGACCGGTACTACCAGCTCTGGTACGCCCACCGGCAGGTGTTCGTCCGGGCGGCCGACGTGGACCTGCACGACGCGCGGCCGTCCGCCCTGGTCAGCACGGCGCCCCCGGTGGTGCGCGGCGTCCCGTGGGTCGGCCGGCGGCTGACGGCCTCTCCCGGCGCGTGGACGCCCTCGCCGAAGAAGATCCGCTACCAGTGGCTGCGCGACGGCGCGAAGATCAGGGGCGCGACGGGGCGGGCCTACCATGTCACGGGCCGCGACCGCGGCACGCGGCTGTCCGTACGGGTGACGGCCTCGGCCCCCGGCTACGAGAGCGGTGTCGCCACGTCGGCGGCCACCGCCCCCGTCCGGTCCCCGTGGCGCCCCCACCGCCACTCCCACCGTCACCACCGCCACCACCGGTAGGCGGACGGCTGGGCCCTACCGGCTCCCCGGCCTCGGCGTGAAGTAGTGCGCGACCATGTAGGCGGTGACCTGCGCGCCGATCTTCGCGCCCCGCTCGTCCGCCGTGCGGGTGTGGATGCCGCCCCAGACGCGGGCCTCGACGACCTCGGCGAGCGCCTGGGAGAAACCCCGGAAATACCTGGTGGTACCCGAGTCGGCGCTGTAGCCGCTGAAGGGGATGTCGTCCCGGCCGAAGACGTGCCGCAACGCCGACATGCTCGCCGCGGTGAAACAGGTGCGCCCGGACGTGTAGTCGGGATGCGGCGGTGTGACGAGCAACGGCGTCCAGGCGGGGTCGGCGGCCGTCTCCGGGTTGCCGTCCGTGTCGGCCAGCCGGATCGCGGTGACCGGGCGCCAGAAGTTCCACGCCGCCTTCTCGTTGTAGCAGGCGATCGTGGCGTCGGTCTCGGCCAGGTCGACCATCGCGAACATCCGCGCCGCCTGCAGGACGTTGAGGCGCTGCCGCGTCGCGAGCTGACGTTTGATCTCCCATTCGGCCAGATGCCGGTCGTGCCACCACATGGCCGCCTGGGTCTGGTCGGTCGTCCTGACCGTGCTGGTCGCCGAGCCGACCGTCTTGACCTCGTTGAGGTCCCGGGCGTAGCGGCGGCTGGTGAGCGGCGGCGGGCCGGACGTGCGGAACTGGACGCGCTGGGGATGAGGAACGGCTTGAGGTGACCGACCCATGCCCCGTCCGAGGCGAACGCGGGCGGCGCCGGCCGCCACTGACCGGGCCGGGTGCCCACCGGCCAGGTACGGCCGATAGGGGCGTCGGCAATCGCGTTCACCGCGTCGTAGACCGCTCCGTGCACCATCGCGAAGCTGCGTGCCTGGACCTGCGGCTGCTGACCGGCGACGTCCCAGATGGCGGTCTGGGCGTTACGGTCCCAGACGACAACAAATATCGATCCAGCCGGAACAGCCGTCTCCCAGGTCGTCGAATATGCGAGTTTCTGGTCCGGCATCCGGTTTCGTCAGCCGGGCTGCTCACGGGTGCCGGTGAGGTCGTCCCGCGCCGTCGCCCCCCGCGTCCGTACGGCGAGAGCGACGAGCGTGACCCCGCACGCCAGGAGCAGGACCAGTTGCAGGGACCCGACGAGGGTGATCAGGCCGGTGAGGTACCCCTCCGCGCCCGGGTGCAGAGTGGCGGCCCGGGCCACCACGGCGGGCACGGCCAGGATCGCCGCCGCGGGTGCGACGGAGCCGGAGGCCACGACCGGCGGCGCGGAGACCGGGGCCGCGGTCGCCGGGGCGGGGGTGGCCGGGGCGGGGGTGGCGGAAGCCCGGGGTGCGGACCGGCGCCGGGCCACGCACCACGCCGTCACCGCGAGCAGCGAGACGCAGGCGAGGCCCTGTGGGTCGAGCCACAGCCACGGCTGCAGCATGAGCGGGGTCGGTTCGCCTCCGGCTCTCGCCGCCGCGCCGAGCACGCCGACGGCCAGGGCGAGCAGGACGCCCGCCGCGGCCGGGAAGGCGACGACCCGCGCGGCCGCCGCACCGCGCAGGCGCGGCGGCGGAGCGTCGCGGTGGAACCCGGCCGTCAGCGCCAGCACCGTCACCAGGGCCGGCAGCGCCGTCAGGAGCCCCACGACCCGGGCCGGGCCGCCGGCCGTCGCGGGTTCCAGCGCGTACGGCAGGACCAGGGCCGCCCAGGCCGACGCCTTGGCCGTGCCCGCCCGGCCGGCGACGAGCGCTCCGAGGCTCGCGGCCCACAACAGCGGCGCGAGGCCGGACAGCACCTGACGCAGCCGCTCGGGCGACCCGGGGTCGCCGATTCCCATGAGCCCGTCGGGGAGCACGCCGGCGACGACGCCGTACGTGAGCACCGTCTGCGCGGCGAACAGCGTGCCGGCCATCGTCCAGAAGACCAGGCCGAGGATCGCTGCCCCCCGGACCGCCTCTCCCGTGGCGTACTCCCCCGGCGGCGAGCCGGGTCCGCCGAGCCGCACCCGCAGCGCGAGCGCTGCCACGCCGGCGATCTCCGCCCACCGCACCCGCTGGTCGTCGAGGCCCGTCTCCGCTCGCCGGGCGCCGTCGAGGAAGGCCGAGACCATCTCCTCCTCGCGCCGCTCCCGGTAGGACGCGGGCAGCAGCCGGAGCACCCGCCGGTAGCGTTCCTCCAGCACGCTCATGCCAGGCCTCCCGCCTGCCGGAGGCGCAGCCGCTCGACGGCGCGGCGGGCGTTGTCGGCCAGCCGGACGGCCTCCTCCTCCAGCGCCCGCGCCCCCTCGTCGGTCAGGCGGTAGTAGCGGCGCAGCCGCCCCTGCCGCACCTCCTCCCGGTCGGGCTCCACCAGGGCGTCGGCCGCGAGCCGGTCGAGCACGCCGTACAGGGTGCCGATCTTGAGCTGGACACGCCCTCCGGAGAGCCGCTCCACCTCCTGCGCGATGCCGTAGCCGTGCCGCGGCTCGTCGACCAGTGCGGTGAGGACGAGAAAGGCGGGTTCGGTGATCGGCCGTGATGTCATGCGCCCATCATATATTGCAAGGCATGATATTCAAGGCTGGACGGCATGGATACGTCGTCAGGAGGTGATGCGGAAGGTGGCGTCCTGCCGGTCGACGGAGCTGGAGGACGCGCTGAGCGGGTCGATGCGGAGCAGGTAGTCGTAGTGCCTGATGTAGCGGTCGGGGTAGTTGTAGGAGCGGAACGACGTCCACGCCGAGTCGGCCAGGCCGGCGGTGCGGTAGAAGGTGGCGTCGGCGCGGAACGTCGCGGTGTTCTCGTTGGCGGCGAGCCGCAGCTCGTAGTTGTAGTGCCGCAGGTAGCTGCCGGGGTAGTTCACCGACTCGAACGACACCCCGGCCGAGTCGGCGAGGCCGGGGACCATCCGCCACATCTGGTCGCGGTACGGATCGAAGGGATAGGCGTCGATGCGCGCGACGTTGTTCTGGTGCCGTACGAACCGGTCGGGGTAGTTGGAGGACTTCAGCCGCACCCAGCTCGGCGTCCCCCACCGGCTGACCAGGGCGTTGTACTCGGCGTCGGTGATCTGGGCGATCGAGCCGTGCTTGGAGTTCAGCGGCGGGGTGTAGTCGCGCTGGTTCAGCACGCTCCAGGAGTTGGCGCCGACGTTGGCCGAGCCCCAGGCGTAGTAGTCGTTGTTGACCGGGCTGTACGAGTCGCCCCACAGCCGCCACCCGCCCTCGTTGGTCCGGTGCAGCAGCGGCGCCTCGATGCCGCTCCCCTGGATCAGGCCGCTGGTGTAGGTGGTGAAGCTGTTGGGGGCGCCCGTGGACGACCGCGCGCCGTACAGACGGCCGTCGCCGAGGTTCTTGTAGTAGAGGTAGGTGGTTCCACCGTCCACGACGATGTCGCCGTCGAGGACGCCGAAGCCCGGGCTGAAGAAGGTCTGGGCGGCGCCGACGGTCACGAAGTCCGTCGTGTAGTTCACCCTGAGGACCTCGGCCGCGGAGTAGACGATGCCGTACTGCCCGCGCGAGGCGTCCCAGAAGACCGTCGGCGCCCAGGTGTGGTCGTTGGTGGTCTGCATCCGCACCCGGCGGTATCCCGTGAAGTTCGTCAGGTTCACCGAGTCCCAGACGTGCAGATACTGACTGTTCGAGTTCCAGTCGGTGCCCTTGAGGTCGGTGGCGATCACGACGAACGTGCCGTCGTTCTTCCGGAACACCTGCGGGTCGCGCAGGCCCAGCTGACCGGCCGTCGGGGTGACGACCGGGTTGTTCTGGTTCAGCGGCGTCCAGTTCAGACCGTCCCGGCTGACCGCCAGGTGCAGGCCGTAGTCCGCGCCCTGGCCCGACGGCGACTCGGTGAAGTACGCGAAGACGTAGCCGGCGTACGTCGCCGCCCGCGCCGCCCTCGGGAAGCCCGCCGCGCCCGCGGTGACGAGCGCGGCGGAACCGAGGGCCGCCTTGGTGAAGTCTCTCCGGGACAGGGTCACGAGGAGCCTTCCTTTCTCGGTCTCAGGAGCGATCTCAGGGGACGGACCCGCGGAGCGGAGGTGCGACTGGCACCTCAGCGGTAGCCGGCGGCGACCACGTCGGCCTGGACCGCGTTCTCGGTCGCGTCGGAGGGGTAGCCCGAGACGATGGCGCCCTCGTAGAAGGTGCCGGCGCTGAGGTTGGTGTTGGTGGCGCAGCAGTCGCCGCCGCTGCCGAGGATGATCGCGCCCTGCTTCTTCATCGGGCTGTAGCCGCGGGGCAGCGCGCCGTCGTAGAGGGTGTACAGGCTGCCGGACTGGGCGTTGCTGCCCTTGATCGCGAACCGGGACGTCCCGTTGTTCTTGAGCGTCGCGGTGACGAACTTGCTGGTGAAGGCCCGCTGGTTCGGGTTCCAGGAGCTGCTGCCGCCGGGGTAGAGGCCGTACTCGAGGTCGGCCTGCACCCACGGACCGCTTCCGGAGCAGCCGCCGAACCAGCAGCTCGTGCCGAAGTAGATCGCGTCCATGGCGCCGGCGCCGTCGGCCTTGCGGGTGGTCTCGCTGTTGCCGTAGTCGAAGCAGCAGCCGCTGTTGACGTGGGTGCCGCTGGTGACCATGTAGACGCCCTCGGGAGCGCTGCCGGTCGGCACGCCGGTCGTGTGGCCGTCGCGCCAGTAACTGTTGCCGGGGTTGATGTACAGCGAGTACGCCTTGCTGCCGCCGACCGTCAGCGACTCGGTCGTCGCCTTCGCGGGGGTGGCCCTGCCGCCGGCCCCGCCCGATCCCTGGTACCAGACGTCGTTGCCCCGCCCGGACTGGTCGTACACGACGGTGATGACGCAGGTGGTGCCGGAGCAGAACGAGTCCTGGGAAGCGGCGTTGGCGACGCCGCCCGCGCTCAGCACGCCGATGTTCCTGGTCGCGTTGTCGGACGACCGCCTGACCTGGTACAGGTTGCCGTTGTAGGCGCGGTAGAGCGCGCGGGTCGTGCTGTGCGCGGCCACGCAGGGCGTGCCGCCCGCCGCGTAGATGTCGCAGGGCTTGGAAGACCCCTGCGGGGTGGACGACGGACTGGCCGAGGGACTCGCGGAGGGGCTGGCCGAGGGGCTACTCGACGGCGTGCTCGACGGTGTGCCGGAAGGTCCCGTCGAACCGGTGCAGGCCGTGCCGTTGAGGGCGAAGCCCGACGGGGTGGAGGTGGCGCCGTCTCCGTTGCCGTTGAAGCCGAAGCTCGTGCTGCCGCCGCTCGGGATGCCGCCGTTGTAGGAGACGTTGGTCACCGTCACCTGGGAGCCGGACTGGGTGTAGGTGCCGTTCCAGAGCTGGCTGATCGTCTGGCCGCCGGGGAACGACCACGTCAGCCGCCACCCGTTGACCGGGTCCCCGAGGTTGTTGACGGTCACGTTCGCCCCGAAGCCGCCGGGCCACTGGCTGCTGACCGAGTAGTCCACCCGGCATCCGGTGGCGGCGTGGGCGGTGGTCGTGGTCAGCGCACCGGCCGCGCCGATGACGGCGGCGACCCCGGCGGCGATCCAGAGCCGCAGACGAGGAATCTTCATGAGCGCTCCCGGACGGGCTGCGAGGAGAAGGGTTGTTAGCGCTAACACAGGGGGGCCTGAAGTGTTAGCGCTAACAAGTCTTCGAGGAGGACAGGCCGTTCTTCTGTCGGGTCGTGACGGTGGTGGTGCAGCGGAGCAAACACGAGGCGGTGACACCCCGTCAAGGTCCGTGCGCCGCCTCCCCCTTCGGCCGAGACGCCGGGAACGCGCCCCATCTGCCGGTTCGAGGACGGGACCCGGACCGTCGATGGGAAGCGGAGGGTGAAATTTACAGGGGGGCGTTCCGGTGCCGGACCGCCTCGGCATGACATCGCCCCTGGTGCGTTACACGACATAAATGCTGTTACGGTTAGCCGCGGTGTGCCGGGAAGTCCGGTCGGCGACGTCCCGCCGTTTCCGGACAGGGGAGGTTTCCGGGTGGTAGCGAGCACGGCGGGCCGCCGATGAGCGCGCCGCTGCCGGCATGAGGCTGTTCTGGGCGGTGCTGGGGCGCTTCACCCAGCCGGCGCAGGTGATCACGACCGTGTTCGGCGCGGCCGTGCTCCTGGGGACCGCCCTGCTGTCCAGTCCGCTCGCGACGACCTCGGGCAGGCCCTCCGACTGGGTCACCGCCCTGTTCACCGCCACCTCCGCGGTGTGCGTGAACGGGCTGACCGTCGTGGACACGTCCGCGCACTGGTCACCGTTCGGCGAGGTGGTCATCGCCGCCCTGATCCAGGTGGGCGGCCTCGGCATCATGACCCTCGCCACCGTCTTCACCCTCCTCGTCTCCCGCAGGCTGGGCCTGCGCGCCCGGTTGTCCGCCCAGGCGGAGACCCGGGTGCTCAACGCAGGCGACCTGCGGCGGGTGGTGGGCAAGGTCGTGGTGTTCAACCTGCTCTGCGAGGCCGTGACGGCGACCGTCCTCACGCTCAGGTTCGTCGTCGGGTACGGCGAGTCCCCCGGCCGCGGCCTCTACCTAGGCGTGTTCCACGCGGTCTCGGCGTTCAACAACGCCGGTTTCGCGCTGTGGCCCGACAGCCTCGTCCGGTTCGCCGCGGATCCGTGGATCTGCCTGACCGTCGCGGTGGCGGTGATCGTGGGCGGGCTCGGTTATCCCGTGGTGTTCGAGCTGCGCCGGTCCTGGCGCCGCCCGAAGCGCTGGTCGCTGCTGACCCGCATCACGCTCGCGGTCACCGCCGTCCTGCTGGCCGGCGGCACGCTGGTCTTCCTCGTCACCGAGTGGGCCAACCCCCGCACCCTCGGCCCACTGGACGGGGAGGCCAAGCTGCTGACGGCCTTCTTCACCGCCGTCATGCCGCGCAGCGCCGGCTTCAACAGCGTCGACATCGCGCAGATGCACCCGTCCAGCTGGCTGGTCACCGAGCTGCTGATGTTCGTCGGCGGCGGCAGCGCGGGCACCGCCGGCGGCATCAAGGTCACCACGCTGGGCCTGCTCACGTTCATCGTGTGGGCGGAGCTGCGCGGCGAGAGCCAGGTGAACATCGGCCACCGCCGCCTCACCGAGGCGGCGCAGCGGCAGGCGGTCTCGCTCACCGTGCTGAGCGTGGGCCTGGTCGCGCTCTTCACCTACATCCTGCTGGTGCTCACGCCGCACGCCCCAAGCAAGGTGCTCTTCGAGGTGGTCTCCGCCTTCGGCACGGCCGGGCTGTCGGTCGGCGTCGTCTCCGCCGTCTCCCCCGCCGCGCAGACGCTGCTCACGCTGCTGATGTTCGTCGGCCGGATCGGCCCGCTCACGCTGGGCTCCGCGCTGGCGCTCAAGGAACGCACCCGCCGCTATGAATTACCGGAGGAGGACGTCATCGTTGGCTGACAAGAGAAACGACCCCGTGGCGGTGATCGGTCTCGGCCGTTTCGGCACCTCGCTCGCCCTCGAACTGGTGCGGCGCGGCACCGAGGTGCTGGCCATCGACCACCGGCCCAAGGTGGTGCAGAGCCTCGCGGGCCAGATCACCCACATCGCCAGGGCCGACGCCACCGACCCCGAGGCGCTGCGTCAGCTCGGGCTGCCCGACTTCTACCGCGCGGTCTGCGCCATCGGCAGCGACCTGGAGGCGAGCATCCTCACCTCGTCGCTGCTGGTGGAGATGGAGATCGACGACATCTGGGCCAAGGCGGTCAGCAGCCAGCACGGCCGCATCCTCAGCCGGATCGGCGTCCAGCACGTCGTCTTCCCCGAGCACGACATGGGCGAGCGCGTGGCCCACATGGTGAGCGGGCGGATGCTGGACTACATGGAGGTCGACGAGAACTTCGCGCTGGCCAAGACCCTCCCGCCCAAGGAGTACGTCGGCGTTCCCCTCGGCGAGTCCAGCCTGCGCCGCAAGTACGGCGTGACGGTCGTGGCCGTGAAACGGCCGGACGAGGAGTTCACCTACGCCACCGCCGAGACGGAGCTCGGCTACGGTGATGTGATCATCGTGTCCGGCCGTACGGACCGGGTCGAACGGTTCGCCGAGCTGCCCTGAGTCCATGGTCCGGCCGATGGCGCGAATGTCCGCCTTTACCACCCCGCCACATCACGAATTCGAGTAACGTCATCACTCGTAGTGATCGAACGTCTCGCGTGACCACCTGGGTGGGATGATCCAAAAAAGCCGTCATACGCCGCGGAAGATCGGGAGTGTCCGCTTCGGAGCCGGGAAGGAGTAAAGCCATCACTGAAGGTGTCTCGTAATGGCGCGGGGGCCGGCATTGGAGTCGCGATGAGTTCTCAGAGCCTCCTGCGCGCGTTGCCGTTCATCGCGATCTCCCTGGTCGTCGTCGTCGACCTGATCAGCGGGCCCGGTGTGGGCTTCCTGCCGCTCCTCACCCTGGGACCGACCTTCGCCTCGGTGGCGGGCGGCGTCCGCCGTACGGCCCTGGTGGGCGCGCTCGCCCTGGCCATCTGTCTCCCCCTCGCCGTCTACGACGGCCTGTTCGGCCGGACGCAGAACAACCTCACGATCGCTGCGATCGTCGGCGTCACCGCCGCGAGCATGCTGGCCAGCAGGCTGCGGAACCGGCGGGAGCGGGAGCTCGCCAACGTCCGCCTGGTCGCCGAGGCCGCCCAGAGAGTGCTGCTGCGCCCGGTCCCCCGCCGGGCCGGCGACCTGCGGGTGGCGCTCTCCTACACCTCGGCCGCGGCGGAGGCCCAGATCGGCGGCGACCTGTACGAGGTGGTCACCACGCCCGAGGGCGTCCGGATCCTCATCGGCGACGTGCAGGGCAAGGGGCTGGAGGCGGTCGAGACCGCGGCGTGGGTGCTCGGCGCCTTCCGGGAGGCCGCCTACGACCAGTCCGAGCTTTCCGGGGTGGCCGAGCGCGTGGAGGCCAGCCTGGGCCGCCATCTGAGCGGGGAGAAGTTCGTCACCGCGATCCTCGCCGAGGTCCACGATGGAGAGATCTCTCTGCTCAACTGCGGCCATCCGGCCCCGCTCGTGCTGCGGGCCGACGGCACGGCCTACTTCGCCGAACCCCAGGAGGAGGCCCTCCCGCTCGGGCTCGGCGCGCTGGGCTCGCCGCGGCCCAAACCGCACCGGCTGCCCTTCGGGGAGGGCGACCAGATCCTCTTCTACACCGACGGCGTGATCGAGGCGCGGGACCGGGCGGGACGCTTCTATCCTCTCGCCGAGCGGGCGCACCTGGCCCGGGGCGCCGACCCCCAGGCGGCGCTGGACGACCTGCGGGCCGACCTGCTGCGCCATGTCGGCGGCCCGGTCCCCGACGACGCCGCGATGCTGCTGCTGCGCCGCCATCCCGGCTGACCGGCCGGACCGCCGTCCCCGGCGGCCGCCGCCGGAGCCGCTACTGGGGGTGCTCGCCTCCGGCGCGGTCGCGCAGCCGGCCCACCAGCGTGGCCGCGGCCTGACCGACCTTCCGCGGCACGGCGTGCGCGGTGCCGATCTCGGCGTCGGCGACCTCGGCGAGCGGCCGGTCGCGGCCGAGCAGCGCAGCGACGCGGTCGATGGCCGAGGCGTAGGCGCGGTGGGTGTCGGGGTTGGCGGTGCGCGGGGTGGCGAGGAAGGCCCTGTCCGACGCCCACCTGGATCCCGATCGTGTCGCTGCTCGCCCACGCGAGCTCGTGACCGCGTCCGAGGTAGGCCAGTCCCACGTCTCGCACCACGGATGCTCGGCCTCAAGGCCGCCAACCTTCGCGACGGTCGAACGGCCCCCAGCGGTGCTGGGGGCCGTTCGACGCGTTCGAAGAGCGGGAGGTCAGACGCCGAACGCCGCCGGGTAGCGGATGACGCCGCTCGGGACTGGCTGTTCAGGGTTGAGGGCGAGCGCCATCATGTACTTGTCCTCGACGTCGAAGGGCGGGCGGATGCCGAATCCGGAGGCCGGGGTGAAGCCGAAGCGCGGATAGTACTCGGCGTGGCCGAGCACGAGCACCAGGTTCTCGCCCTGCTCGCGGGCGGCTTGCAGAGCGGCGCGGATGGCGGCGGAACCCGCGCCCCGCCGCTGATGGTCGGGCTTGACGGCGCACGGGCCCAAGGTGAGGGCGGGTGAGTCGCCGACGTGGCAGCGGGTGAGCAGCGCGTATCCGGCGGGCTCGCCGCCGGGGGCCTCGGCCAGCCAGGACAGGCCGGCCAGCCACGCCTGCGGGTCGGCCCGCAGCGCCTCGATGAGGTCGGCCTCGAGCGGGGTGGGGAAGGCGGCAAGGTTGATGTCGCGGATGATGCCGACGTCGCCGGCGCTCTCGGGACGGGTGGTGAGGGAAGAGGTCATGATCAGGTTCGTCTCCCTGTCCTTCTGCGGATGCAGGACATAGCCGGTGTACTGGTAGTCCGCACTGTGGGGTCGCTGATCGGGTCGTGCGGGCTTTCGGGCATGGTGGTACGGGCTTCTGGTGGATGATGAGCGGTCGGGAAGGTCGGTGGGATGCGGCCGGTCATGGCTGCTGGTCCCGGAACCTGTAGGTGGCGCGCAGGTGACTGGTGATGGCCTTCTGCCGGTTGACGCGCTCTTCGCGCAGCCGGGCATCGGTACGCGAGGCCGCCCAGGCGTTCTCCCGTTGCAGCTTGTGGTAGCTGCGCAGGCGACGTTCGGGCAGTTCACCCGCCTGGATGGCGGCCTGCACCGCACATCCTGGCTCGGTGTCGTGGGAGCAATCGCCGAAGCGGCAATACGCGGCGAGTTCTTCGACCTCGGCGAAGACCTGCTCCAGACCGTCGGCGGCGTTGTGCAGGCTGATCCCGCGCAGGCCGGGCGTGTCGATGAGGACCCCGCCGCCGGGCAGGGGGAGCAGCTCGCGGCGGACGGTGGTGTGGCGGCCCTTGCCGTCCTGCTCGCGTACCGTGCCGGTGGCCAGCAGTTCCTCGCCGAGCAGCTTGTTGCCGAGGGTGGACTTGCCCGCGCCCGAGGGGCCGAGCAGCACGGTCGTGCCGTGCATCATCGCGGTCAGCACGTCGATGTTGTGACCGGTGGCGACGCTGGTGACCAGGATGTCCACGCCGGGTGCCAGCGCTTCGGCCTCGGCGTGGACGGCCTCGGGATCGTGGGCCAGGTCCGCCTTGGTCAAGACGATCACCGGCTGTGCCCCGCTCTCCCAGGCCAGGGCGAGCAGCCGCTCCAGTTTGGCCGCGTCCAGGGGCGTGGCCAGGGACAGGGCGATCACGACCGTGTCGACGTTGGCGGCGAGCACCTGTCCGTGGGAGGACCTGGACGCCGACGAGCGCACGATCGCGCTGTGCCGCGGCAGCAGCGCCACCAGGTGCGGCTCGGCGCCCGGCCGCAGCGCGGCCCAGTCGCCGGTGCAGGGCGTCAGGAGCGGGTCGGGCGGGTGCGGCGCGGCGAACGTGGCCCGCATCGGGCCCGACGTGGTGATCGCCGTGCACAGGCCGCGATCGACCCGGGAGATCCGGGCCGGCACGAGGCCCGCTTCGTAGTGCTCGGTGAAGGTTTGGTCGAGTGCGCCGGTCCACCCATACCGGGACAGGCCGGATGGATCGGTGTACGTATATGGCAACGTGAGAGACCCTTGCGGAGAAGGGGCCCCGACGAGACGCGGACATCACCCCGCCTGGCGAGCCCGATAGCTCAAGGCTGGGGGAAGAAGCAGGTCAGACCGGGGCCCGGGACGTGAGGTTGGTCCGGGCGCTGCGCATGGCAGCGGTCTTCACCGCGGTCATCAAACCTCACCTCCCTCCCACGCCGATCCAATACTGAACGAACGGCACCCTAGCACCCCGACCAGGGTCAGTTGTACCGCTCGCGGGTCAGGCGGACCTCCGGGAGAGGTAAAAGAACCCCGGTGTCCCGCCCGGGAGGCCGGGGCGCACGGGCGGACCCGCCGTTTACGTGGGCGAACGGCGGGAAGGGCATCCCGGCACACGGGCACGGGCACCCCCGGGAACACCGCGAGGGGCACCGCCGACTGGAGCCGACCATGGAATCCCTGAACACCGCCATCAAGAACCTGGGCGACACGGTGGTGTCGGCGGCCGGGAGCGTCGCGGGCGCCGTCGCCGACCCGAAGGGCGGCCTGAAGCAGTTGAAGTCCGCGATGTCGTCGCCGAAGGCGCTCGCCGCCGCGGCGGGGCTCGTCGCCGGCTACGCGCTCGGCTGGTGGTGCGGCCACCGCGCCGCCACCCGCTGACGACCACCACCCGCTGACCACCGCCACCCGCCTCTGCCACCCGCCAGGGGCAACCGGCCACGGGCCGCCGCCACCGGCCGCCACAGCGAGCCTCCACCACGGGGACGGCTCGGTCACCGGCGGGCGGCACAATCGTTCAAGACCACCGCCTCGGCATGCGCTACAACGGTCTCCGGCGCCGGCCATGGCGGTCGGCGCGGGCATCTGCGCGCGGAGGCGGACGATGGACGTGGGCTTCGTCGGACTCGGGATCATGGGACAGCCCATGGCGCTCAACCTGGCCCGGGCGGGGACGCCGCTGGTGGTGTGGAACCGCACGCCCGCCAGGAGCGAGCCGCTGCGGGCCGCGGGCGCGGTGGTCGCGGACGACGCGGCCGGCGTCTTCCGCCGGGCCTCCACGGTTCTCCTCATGCTGGCCGACGAGGCCGCCGTCGACGCCGTTCTGGAGCGCGGCACGCCGCGCTTCGCCGGGCTCGTCGCGGGCCGTACGGTGGTCCACATGGGCACCACCTCCCCCGCCTACTCGGCCGGGCTGGAGGCCGACGTGCTCGCGGCCGGGGGCCGCTACGCCGAGGCGCCGATCTCGGGTTCCCGGGTGCCCGCCGAGGAGGGGCGGCTGGTGGCGATGCTGGCCGGGCGGCCGGACACGGTGACGGAGGTCCGCCCGCTGCTGGCACCGATGTGCGGGAAGACGGTGGTGTGCGGCCCGGCGCCGAGGGCGCTGCTGACGAAGCTCGCGGTGAACATCTTCCTGATCACCACGGTCACCGGCCTGGCGGAGTCGCTGCACTTCGGCGAGCGCCAGGGCCTGGACCTCGGGCTGCTCGTGGACGTGCTGAACTCGGGCCAGATGGCGAGTGACGTCTCCCGCGTCAAGGCGGTGAAGCTGGCCGGGCGTGACTTCGCCGCCCAGGCCGCCATCGCCGACGTGCTGAAGAACAACCGCCTCATCGCCGAGGCGGCGCGGCAGGCCGGCATCGCCTCGCCGCTGCTGGACGTCTGTCACACCCTGTTCGGCGAGACCCTCGGGCTGGGCCACGGCGCGCTCGACATGGCGGCCGTCGTCCACGCGATCGAGGCGAGGACGCGGGAGGCGCAGGGGGCGCCGGAGACAGGCGGAACACTCCAGGAAGGAGCATGCGCATGACCTCTCGCCCGGTCGTCGTCGTCACCGGCGGCACCCGCGGCATCGGCCGCGGCATCGTCGAACTCCTGTGCGCGGACGGCTACGGGGTCGTGTTCACGCACTCCGGCTCCGACGCCGACGCCAAGGCGCTGGAGGACGACCTCGGCGGCCGCGGCGCCCTGGTCCGGGGCGTACGCCTGGACGTGACCGAGGAGGACGCGCCGGCCCGGCTGTTCGACCTGGCCGAGTCGGCCGGCGAGGTCACGGGCCTGGTGAACAACGCCGGGGTCACCGGCAGGCTCGGCCCCTTCGCCGAACTGACCGACGCCGACCTGCGGCGGGTGGTCGAGGTGAACCTCGTGGCGCCGGTGCGGCTGTGCCGGGAGGCGGCGCGCCGCTGGTCCGGCCGTACGCCCACGACCGCCACAGCGACCGGCACAGCGACCGGCACAGCGACCGGTGGGACGATCGGCCGGGTGATCGTCAACGTCACCTCGGTCGCGGCCCGCACCGGCTCGCCGGGCGAGTACGTCGCCTACGCCGCGACCAAGGCGGCGGCCGAGACGCTGACCGTGGGCCTGGCCAGGGAGCTCGGCCCGGCGGGTATCCGGGTCAACGCCGTCTCGCCGGGGACGATCGACACGACGATCCACGCCCGGGCCGGAGAGCCGGGCAGGGCCGCACGGGTCGCGGCGCGGGTGCCGCTGGGCCGTCCCGGGAAGGCGGAGGAGATCGCCGAGGCGGTCCGCTGGCTGCTGTCGGACCGCGCGTCCTACGTCAACGGTGCCGTCCTGGAGGTCGCCGGAGGGCTCTGACCTCCCGGCCCGCGGCGATGACCGGGAGCGAGGAGCGCGGCGAGGACCGGAGCGTCGCGACGCCCCCGATGACCGCGTGCCAGGATCGGGTGAGTATGGACCAGGCGAACGCCGACCAGATGAGTATGGACCAGGCGAACGCCGATCAGGCGAGCGATCAGGTGAGCCGGTCAGGCAAGAATGGTCAGGCGAGCGCGGCGGTCCACCGGGCGGGCGTGAGGCCGTAGGTGCGCTTGAACATGCGCGTCAGGTGGGCCTGGTCGGCGAAACCGGCGAGCTGGGCCGTCTCGGACAGCGGCACGCCGTCGCGCAGCAGGCGCCGCGCCCGGTCCAGTTGCCGCATGGTGCGGAAGCGGGTCGGGCTGGTGCCGAAGGCCGTGCGGAACTGCCGCGCGATCGTCCATCGGTCCAGGCCCGAGACCGCCTCGAACTCGGCGAGGGAGTGCCGCACCGCCGGATCCTCCGCGATGAGGTCCCGTACGCGGGCCAGCGCCTCCAGCGCCAGCGGAGCCGGCCTGCCCGGGCGGCGCACGGCCGCGTACCTGACCAGTGTCCGGGCGGCGAGCAGCGTCGTCGTGAGGCGGCCGAAGCCGTCCAGGGGCTCGTCGATGTCCCGCAGGCACGCGGCGAGCGCGGGGTCGACGTCGCGCCGCCCGATCACGGGATCGGCGACGAAGGGCAGCGGGCCTCCGCCCAGCGCCTCCTGCACGAGGAACGGGTCGAGGTAGATGATCCGATAACCGAACCCCTCGTCGGTGCCGGCCACTCCGTCGTGCACCTCGTCGGGGTGCAGCACGTGCAGTTCCCCCGGCAGGCAGTGCCGCGCCTCGCCCCGATATCGGAACGTCTGCACCCCGTGGAACGTCATGCCGATCGCGTAGGTGTCGTGGCGGTGCGGAGCGAACCCCTCCCCGGTCAGCGAGGCCTCCAGACGCTCGATGCCGGCCGCGCCGAACCCGAACCTCAGGCGGTGGCCGGGCAGGGTCCCACCGGCCGGCAGATGCCGGCGCGGGTCCGCGCCGCCGCCCCGTGAGTCCCCGCCGCGTGAGTCGTTCCGCACGAGGCGAGACTACAAGCGGGCGCGAACGCGGGACAGGGACGGCGGATCTTGGCGGGGAGGGCCCGGCCCCGCTAGCGTCGCCTCGTGTCCGCGCTCACCGATGATCTCCCGACCGCCGCCGGAGCGGGCTGATGGACGGTCCGGCCCGGGTCTACGTCGTGTGCTCGGAGGTGCCGCCCGGCGTCGTCGGCGGGCTGGGCCGGTACGCCGAGCGGATCATGGCCGCCCTCCGGGACCTCGGCGTGCCGATCGAGGTCTTCGGGGCCGCCCGCCGCGGCGCGGCTCCCCCGGCCGAACGTCGTGGAGACGTGACGCTCCGGCGGCTACCCACCCCCGGTTACGGCATCGACGCCCGCTCCCCCGTCCCGGCCGTGCTGCGGCGGCCGGCCAGGGTCGCCGGGCTGCTGGTGTTCAACGTCCGCGCCGCCGCCCGCATCCTGCGCGCCGAGGCGGCCCGCCGCCGGCCGGGACCACGCGGAGAGAGGCGGTCCGGGGAGGGACGTGCGGTGGTCGCCGTGCACGACTGGATGGGCTGCGTGGCCGGGATCCTGTGCGGCGCGCTCGGACGGCTGCCGGTCGTGTTCCACGTGCACACCCGCGAGCTGAACGCGCCCGGAGCGCGCCGCTCCGCGTACGCCGCCCTGCTCGACCTGCTGGAGACGGCGCAGGCACGGACGGCGCGGCTGATCGTGGTGCCGAGCGCCCGCATGCGCGACGACCTCGCCGCCCAGGGGTGGCCCGGCGACCGGCTGGTCGTCGTGCCGCACGGCTTCGAGGACCCCGACCTGCTGAGGCTCGCCACGCTGCCGGACGACGAGCGCGAACGGACCCGCGCGGAGGTACGTCGGCGCTACCTGCCCGGCGGACGGGGCCGGCTCGTCGTGTTCGCCGGGCGCCCGTCGCCGCACAAGGGGGTCGGGACGCTGATCCGGGCGGTGCCGAGGGTCGTCTCCGAGCACGGTGACGCGCGGTTCGTGCTCGTCGGCGCGGGGCTTCCGCAGACCGCCGACGCCGCCGGGGTCGCCCGGCTGATCGAGCGGACGGGGACGGGCGGGCACGTCGTCGCCGGCAACCGCTTCCTCCCCTCCCCCGAGGTGTTCGCGCACTTCCTCGCCGCCGACGTGTGCGTCTTCCCGTCCGTGTACGAGCCGTTCGGCCTGGTCGCCGTCGAGGCGATGGCGCTCGCCCGCCCGGTGGTCGTCGGGCCCGGCTACTCGCCCGAGGTCGTCGGCGACGGCGCGCTCCGCTGCGCGGACGACGACCCCGGCGAGCTGGCCGCCGCACTGCTGCGCTGCCTGGACGACCCCGGCGAGGCGGAACGGCTCGCGCTGCGGGGCGCGGCGTACGTGCGCGAGCGCTACGGCTGGGCGCGCACCGCCGAGCGGACCCTGGCGGTGTACGCCGCCGCGGCCGGGACCGGGGAACGGCCCTGATGACGGTCCCGGGTACCGCCTCCGTGAGGGGCGCCCGGGCCCGCGGCCGCGAGGCGACGCCCGCGCCCCGCGCGGCAGGACATGACGGTCAGGCACCGCCCAGGCGCAGCGGCAGTGTGCGGGGGCCCCGCACCTGACCGGCGGCCCAGGTCACCGCCGCGGGGTCGGCGAGGCCGAACACCGGGATACGCTCCAGCCAGACCTCCAGGGCGACCCGCAGCTCCATCCTGGCGAGGTGCGACCCCACGCACCGGTGGATGCCGAGGCCGAAGGCGACGTGCCGGTTGACCTCTCGGTCGATGACGACCTCACCGGCCCGCTCGAACTGCTCGGGGTCGCGGTTGGCGGCCGGGAACGACAGCAGGACCCAGTCGTCGGCCCGCATGTCGGCGCCGCGCCAGCTCATGTCCTCCTTCACCAGCCGGGCCATCGTGACCGGGGCGTACGCCCGGAGGAACTCCTCCATGGCCGTGGGCAGCAGGTCCGGCTCGGCGACCAGCCGCTCGCGGTCGGCCGGGGTCTTCGCCAGGTGCCACAGCGACGCGCCGATGGCGCTCCACGTCGTGTCGATGCCCGCGATGAGCAGCAGGGCGATCGTGCCGGCGACGTGGTTGGGCTGCAGCTTGTGGCCGTACAGCTCGGCGTCGACCAGGTAGGTGGTGAGGTCGTCGCGCGGGTTGTCCACGTGGTCGCGGATCTGGTCGTACAGGTAGTCGAACAGCTCGTCCATGCGCGCCATCCGCTCCTCCGGCGGCAGGTTGACGCCCTCCAGTGCGCTCTCGACGAACCTGCTGAAGCGCGGCCCGTCCTCGGGCGGGAAGCCGAGCATGTCGGCGATCACCCGGATCGGGATGTGCTGCGCGTAGTCGCGGGCGGCGTCCACGACGTCGGCGCCCTCCAGCGCGTCGACGAGCGAGTGGCAGAACGCCCGCGTCGCCTCCTCCCGCCTCGCCACCGCCTTCTTCGTGAACGCCGGGAGCAGCAGTTTCCGCGCGTCGTGGTGGAACGGCGGGTCGGAGGAGATCGGCGGAGTGGCCCCCACGGGCGCGGTCTCCGCGGGCGGCCGGTAGTTGCTCATGATGATCGACCGCGAGGAGAAGCGCTCGGTGTCGTAGGCGATCGCGGCCACGTCCTCGTACCGGGTCGGCAGCCACCCGCCGCCGAACCTCCCGGTGTGCGCGATCGGGCAGCGAGCCCGCAGGTCGTCCTGGATCGGGTACGGGTCGGCGGCCCACTCGGGCTCCAGGTGAGAGAAGTCGGTGGCCCAGTCCGACACCGGCCCGGTGACGATCTCGTTGCGCGTGCCGGCGGGCGGCCCCTGCTTCCGGAAACCACCGGTGAAGCGGTCGTCGACGGTCATGTCACGCCTCCTCGGTGAGGACGACCGCTCTTTCCGGGCAGTTCGCCGCGGCCAGCCGCGCCGCCTGCTCCTGGCCGGGCGGTACGGCGCCGTCGCCGGGCACCCGGCCGTACCCCTCGTCGTCTTCCTCGAACAGGCCGGGGGCGAGGTCGTAGCAGCGGCCGTGCCCCTGGCACCGGCCAGGGTCGATCTGCACCTTCATGGTGTCGCTCCCGTGCTTTCCGATTCTGGTCGTTGACTGGGTCCGGCCGGGGCGAGAGCGGCGACGAGACGGGTGAGCAGGGCGCTCCACTCCTCGTCGCCGACCCCGTGCAGGTCCGGCGTGACGATCACGCTGCCCATCGCGAGCAGGAGGCAGAGATGGGCGAGCGCGCCGGCCGACAGCGCGGGGTCGATCGCGCCGTCGTCCTGGGCGGCCCGTACCAGGCCGGTGAGCCACCCGGCCCGCTCCCCGACGTACTCACGCATGGGCCGGGCGACGTCCTCGTCGCGGCGGGCCGCGACCAGCGCCTCGGCGATCAGTGAACTACGCGCGTCCTGCCGGTGCGGGAGCCTGCGGCCCACGGCGACAAGCAGGTCCGCGACCGGCCGCACCGGATCGGCGGCGAGCAGCTCGGCGAGCAGGCCCGGCCCGTGGGCGTGCAGCGCGGCGGCGATCAGCTCGGCCTTCGAGCCGAAGTGCGCGTACAGCGCGCCGTTGCTCACCCCGGCCACGGCGGCGATGTCGGCGACGCGTGTGCCGTCGTACCCGCGCCGGGCGAACACCTCGGCGGCCGCGCGCAGCAGCCGCTCGCGCGTCTCGGCCGCGGTGACTCCCGCGATCCGCCCCATAACGGAATTAAAAGACCGTTCATTTGAATCCGTCAAGACCGAGAGGCAGCGAACGGCCGACGCGAGCGAGAGGGGTGACGGCAATCACCAAACAGAGCAAACTAGCACTATGCGGGATAAAGCGGGCATGGTTCCAGCGAATCACGAGCCGGTCGTCGACGCGTTGCTCGCCTGCGCCGTGCTGGCGTTCACCATCCCGACGTCGGCCAGCGGTTACAGCTTCGCCGTGTGGGGCACGGCGCCGTTCTGGATCGAGATCCTGGCGGGGGCGGTGACGGCGGCGACGATGTTCGTGCGGCGCCGCACGCCGTGGCCCGCCGTCGTCGCCTCCGCCGTCTGCGCCTGCGTCACCGGGCAGACCGTGCCGATGATCCTCGCCGTCTTCTCGATGACGGCCGAGCACCGTCCGCGCCGGTGGCAGTACGTCGCCCTGGCCCTCGTGGTGGTCTACGGCGCCGTCGACTACGCGAACCCGCACACCGACCGTTCCGTCTACCTCAACGTCGTGCGCGCGCTGACCCTCATCTACCTGCCCGCCCTGGTCGGCACCTGGGTGTACGCCTACCGGCGGCTGATCCAGGACCTGCGGCACGGCGTGCGCGAACGCGAGGAGATCGCCGCGGCGGAGGAACGCCGGAAGATCGCCAGGGAGATGCACGACACCGTCACGCACGCGGTCACCGCGATGGTGCTCAACGCCGGGATGGCGCGCGACGCCACCGAGCCCGGCGAGGTGCGCGAGCTGACGGCCGTCATCGAGGACAAGGGGGTGCAGGCGCTCAGCGAGCTGCGTGAGCTGCTCACCGTGCTCCGCCACGAGGAGGGCGACCTCGCCGGGGGCGTCGACGCCATCGCGCGGCTGGTCGGCGAGGCGAAGGCGAGCGGCCTCGAGGTCGACCTCCGCCTCGACGTCCCCGCGGAGGGGCTGCCGAGGCAGGTCTCACACGCGTGTTACCGGCTGGTGCAGGAGGGGCTCAGCAACATCCGCAAGCACGCGCCCGGCGCCCGGGTGCTGGTCACCTGCGAGACCGTCGGCGACCAGGTCGCCGTCTCCGTGACCGACACCCCCGGCAGGGCGCGGCCCGGCCGGACCGACGTCCGCGCCGCGCCCTCCCTCGGCGGGGGGTTCGGGCTGGCCGGCATCCGTGAGCGCGTGTGCCTCGCCCATGGCCGGTTCTCCGCCGGACCGACCCCCGAGGGCGGCTTCACGATCGCCGCCCGGCTCCCCCTCAAGTGAGGCGACACGGCCGGCGAAGGCCGGGCGTACCGCCGTTTTCGCACGTCCGGCGGGGGTACGCCTTCCTTGCCGGCGTATCGCCGGCGCGCGGGCCGACAGTGCCCGCCCGGCGTGCGGCGTACGGAGGCGGCGCACCGCCCGCACGCCGTCCGGCGCAACTATCGCGTTCGAGGGCAGCCATGAAAGCCGTGGTCTACGAAGGTCCCCGCAAGGTCCGTGTCGCCACCGTGCCGGACGCCCGGCTGGAGCGGCACACCGACGTGCTCGTCCGCGTGACCGCGGCCAACATCTGCGGCTCCGACCTGCACATGTACGAGGGCCGCACCGACTTCGAGCCGGGCCGGATCCTCGGTCACGAGAACCTCGGCGAGGTGGTCGAGGTCGGTGCGGCCGTCGACCGGGTCAGGGTCGGCGACATGGTCTGCATGCCGTTCAACGTCTCGTGCGGCTTCTGCGCCAACTGCGAGAACGGCCTGACGGCCTTCTGCCTGACCACCAACCCCGAGCCGGGACGGGCAGGCGCCGCCTACGGCTACGCCGACATGGGCCCCTACCAGGGCGGCCAGGCCGAACTGCTGC
Organism: Microbispora sp. H10670; assembly: GCF_014161385.1. Lineage (NCBI taxonomy): Bacteria > Bacillati > Actinomycetota > Actinomycetes > Streptosporangiales > Streptosporangiaceae > Microbispora > Microbispora sp. H10670. The sequence goes on from NZ_JABBWW010000002.1 coordinate 439,152, forward strand.
GTGTGCCGTACGGCGACTTCAACTGCCTGGTGCTGCCCGAGGACGCGCGGGAGAGGCAGGACGACTACGTGATGCTCGCCGACGTCTGGCCCACCGGCTGGCATGCGACCGTGCTCGCCAGAGTGCAGCCGGGCGACACCGTCGTGATCTACGGCGCGGGACCGGTCGGCCTGATGGCCGCCTACTCGGCCCTCCTCAGGAACGCGAGCGGCGTGATGGTGATCGACCACCATCCGGACCGGCTGGCCAAGGCCGAGGAGATCGGCGCGATCGCGATCGACGACTCCGTGTCCTCCCCGGTGGAGCAGGTCCTGGAGCTCACCGAAGGCGCGGGCGCCGACCGGGGCTGCGAGTGCGTGGGCTTCCAGGCCCACGACCCGGAGGGCGACGAGCATCCCAGCATGACCCTCAACAACCTGGTCAAATCGGTGAAGTTCACCGGCTGCATCGCGGTCGTGGGCCTGTTCGTCCCGACCGACCCCTGCGGCGGCGACTCCCTCTACCGGCGGGGAGCGGTGGCGATCGACTACGGGACCTTCTGGTCGAAGGGGCAGACGATGAGCACCGGCCAGTGCAACGTGAAGAACTACAACCGCCAGTTGTGCGCCCTCATCCACGAGGTCGGCGCCCGGCCGTCCTGGATCGTCTCCCACGACCTGGACATCGACGACGCGCCCGAGGCGTACGCGCGCTTCGACGCGCGGGACCGGGGCTGGACCAAGGTGGTCCTGCACCCCGGCAAGCCCGACTGACGACGGCGCCGGCGGTCGCGGGTCGCGTTCCCGGGCCGGCGTTGGCAGGTCGTGTTCGCAGGCCGGCGTTGGCGATCAGTGCGAGTCGCGCGGCACCGGGTGACCGCTGGAGCCGGTGAGAAAGCCCAGATCGGCGCCGGTGTTCGCCTGGCCGACCGTCTCGACGTACAGGCGCTCCCAGCCGCGGCTCGGGGCGGCGAAGGCCCTCGTCATCGCCGGGGACGGCTCGCGGGCGGCCCACTCCTCCGCCGGGACCTCGACGTCGAGCCTGCGGGCGTCGACGTCGAGGACGATCATGTCGCCGTCGCGGACGAGGCCGAGCGGGCCGCCCGCGGCCGCCTCGGGCGCGACGTGCAGGACGACCGTGCCGTAGGCGGTGCCGCTCATCCGCCCGTCGCACACGCGGACCATGTCGCGTACGCCCTGGGCGAGCAGCTTGGCGGGCAGCGGCATGTTGGCGACCTCCGGCATGCCGGGGTAGCCCCGGGGCCCGCACCCGCGCAGGACGAGCACCGAGTCGGGCGTGACGTCGAGGTCCGGATCGTCGATCCTCGCGTGGAAGTCCTCGACGGAGTCGAACACGACGGCCGGCCCGCGATGCCGCAGCAGGTGCGGCGAGGCCGCGGCCGGCTTGATCACCGCGCCGCCGGGGGCGAGGTCGCCGTACAGCACGGCGATTCCGGCGTTCTCCAGCAGGGGCGTCTCGCGGGGCCGGATGACCTCGGGGTCGTGGATGCGCGCGGCGCCGAGCCAGTCGACCAGCGGCCGGCCGGTGACGGTGATCGCCTCCGGGTCGAGCAGGTCGCGGACCTCGCGCAGGACGGCGTGCAGGCCTCCGGCGCGGTGCAGGTCGTCCATCAGGAACCGCCCGGCGGGCAGCAGGTCCACCAGCAGCGGCACACCCGACCCCGTACGGTCGAAGTCGTCCTGGGTGAGCTCCACCCCGAGGCGCCCGGCGATGGCGAGCAGGTGGACGACGGCGTTCGTGGACCCGCCGAGCGCGGCGAGCGCGACGACGGCGTTGAGGAAGGACCCGCGGGTCAGCACCGTGCTGGGACGGCGGTCCTCGGCGACCATCTCGACGGCGAGCGAGCCGCTGGCGTGGGCGGCCTCCAGGAGCCTGCTGTCGGCGGCCGGCGTGCCGGCGACGCCGGGCAGGGTCATGCCGAGCACCTCGGCGAGCAGCCCCATCGTGGAGGCCGTGCCCATCGTGTTGCAGTGACCCCTGCTGCGGATCATCGACGACTCCGAGCGCATGAACTCGGCCTCGGTCAGCGTCCCGGCCCGGACCTCCTCGCTGAGCTTCCACACGTCCGTGCCACAGCCGAGCGGGACGCCGCGGAAGTGGCCGGTGAGCATGGGCCCGCCCGGAACGACGATCGCGGGCAGGTCCACCGACGCCGCGGCCATCAGCAGCGCGGGGATCGTCTTGTCGCACCCGCCGAGCAGCACGACCCCGTCGACCGGGTTGGCCCGCAGCAGTTCCTCCGCGGCCATCGCGGCCATGTTGCGCCACAGCATGGCCGTGGGGCGCACCTGCGTCTCCCCCAGCGACACCACCGGCAGGTTCAGCGGGACGCCGCCCGCCTCCCACACGCCGCGCTTGACGTGCTCGGCGACCTCGTCGAGGTGCGCGTTGCAGGGGGTGAGGTCCGACGCCGTGTTGGCGATCGCGATGTGCGGGCGCCCGTCGAAGGCATGGGCCGGCAGCCCGCGCCGCATCCACGCGCGATGGATGTAGGAGTTGCGGCCGGCTCCGCCGTACCACTCGGCGCTTCGCGTCCCCATGCGGCACCCAGGTTCCTCGGGAGGTCAAAGACAGATGTCAGAGACAGAGGTCAACGACTCTGCGAGGCTAACCCACGCCTCACTTGTCCCGAAAGAGCCAAGTGATCCACTTTTCTCCCAGTCGCAATCGTGGCGCCAAACGACCTAATATCCGGAAATATGACCAGGCGGTTCACCGCGACCCAGGCCGGCCGGGACGTGTACGCACTCGGCGAGGGTCCCGTGTGGGATCCCGCCCGAGAGCGCCTGCTGTGGGTGGACATCGACGCGGGCGCCGTACACGAGGGACGGCTCGACCCGGCGAGCGGCGCGATCGAGGCCGCCACGCTGCACACCTTCGGCGGCACCGTGGGCGCGGTCGCCGTCTCCGCCGAGGGCGACCTCGTCGTCGCCGAACAGGCGGTCCTCACCAGGGTCGGCGTCACCGGACGGCGCACCGAACTCGCCCGGGTGCTCCCCCCGGACGTACGGAGCAGGCTGAACGACGGCGCCGTCGACCCGGCCGGGCGCTTCCTGATCGGCAGCATGGCCCTCGACGACCGGAAGGGCCGGGAGGTGCTGGCCCGGCTCGACGGCACGGCCCTCGTCCACCTCGACGAGGACCTGACCCTGTCGAACGGCCTCGCCTGGAGCCCCTCCGGCGACCGCCTCTACAGCGTCGACAGCGTCCCCGGGGTGGTGTGGGCGCGCGACTACGATCCGGCCAGCGGCCGGACCGGGCCGCGGCGGGAGCTGTTCACGCTGGACGACGGGCCGCCCGGCACCCTGCCCGACGGGATGTGCGCCGACGCCGACGGCAACCTCTGGATCGCCGTCTTCGGCGGCGGGCGGGTCGAGTGCCGCGATCCGGCGGGCCGCCTGCTCGCCGTGGTCGAGGTCGGCGCCCCGAAGCCCACCTGCCCGGCCTTCGCCGGGTCGGATCTCGACATCCTCGTGATCACCACGGCGACCGAGAACATGTCTCCCCGGGAGCTGGCCGAGCACCCCGGTTCGGGGCACCTGTTCACCGCCAGGGTCGGCGTACGCGGCCTTCCGGCACCCTACTGGAGGCCGCCGGTCGCCCCTTCCGTATCGTGAGGCTCCGCCCGTGAGCAGATCGTGAGCGGGCGGCGGACACCGATCCGCGGCACGGAGAACCACAGCACGGAGAACCACTTGCACCACCACTCCCCCGTCGGCGCAGCCGCATCCGTCCTCCCGCCCGGCCGTACCGTCCGGCCGCACCGGTAGGGGGCGGGCGCATGCGGGCACTGGTCATCACGGGACCCGGCGCGGCCGAGGTCCTCGACGTCGAGCCGCCGGTCGCCGCGCCCGGGCAGGTGGTCGTCGACGTCGAGCGGGCCGGTGTCTGCGGCACCGACCTGGAACTGTTCAGCGGCGCGATGAGCTATCTCCACTCCGGCCAGGCGTGGTATCCGCTGCGCCCGGGGCACGAGTGGTGCGGGGTCGTCACGGCGCTCGGGGAGGGCGTCGACCCCGGCTGGCTGGGCCGCCGCGTCACCGGCGACACGATGCTCGGCTGCGGCCGCTGCCGCTTCTGCCTGGCCGGCCTGCGTCATGTCTGCCCGGACCGGGCCGAGATCGGGATCCGCATGGGCTTCCCCGGAGCGCTGGCCGAGCGGCTCGCCGTACCGGCGTCGGCCCTGCACGCGCTGCCGGAGACGATCGACGCGACGCTCGGCGCGCTCGTCGAGCCGGGCGCCAACTCGCTGCGCGCCGTACGGGCGGCCGCCGCTGGGCCCGGCGACCGGCTGCTGGTGCTGGGCACCGGCACGATCGGGATGCTCGTCGCGCTGCTCGCGCGGGCGCGGGGGGCCGAGGTGCACCTGCTGGGCCGCGACGAGCCCGCGCTGCGGCTGCCCCGCGACCTCGGTTTCGGCGACGTGTGGACCCGCCCGTCACTCCCGTCGCACCCGTGGGACGCGGTGGTCGACGCGTCCAACGCGGCGGACCTCCCGGCGCTCGCGCTCGACCTGGTCAGGCCCGCGGGCCGGGTAGTGTATATCGGAATCGCGGCCTCCCCCAGCCGCGTCGACACCCGCGACCTCGTGTTCAAGGACGTCACCGCCGTCGGCGTGCTCAGTGGCTCGGGCGGCCTGGCCGGAACCATCGAGGCGTACGCGGACGGATCGGTCGACGCCCATCCACTCGTGGCGGCCACCGTCGGGCTCGGCGACGCCGCCGAGGTGCTGGCGGGACGACGCCCGGCGGGCGCCGGGCCGGGCCCCAAGATCCACATCGATCCGCGGCGATAGCGGAGGCGCTCGCCCGCCTCTGAGGGAAAGCGATGAGATCATGAGCCTTACCGATGCCGGAGCGCGCCGGCTGACCCAGCCGGACCCCGCCGCCCTCGCGGCGGTGGAGGCGGCCGTCCCGGGGATCACCCGTGCGCGGGCGAGCGACCGGCTCGGCATGGCGCACGACGCCTCGCACTACCTGCTGACCCCGCAGGCGGTGCTGGTGCCCGAGAACGCCGAGCAGGTCGCGGCGCTGCTGCGGACCGGCCTGCCGCTGACCTTCCGTTCCGGCGGCACCAGCCTGAGCGGGCAGGGCGTGAGCGAGCACCTGCTCGTCGACACCCGCAGGCACTTCCGGGACATCGAGGTGCTGGACGACGGCGCCCGCGTCCGGGTGCAGCCCGGCGCCGTGCTGCGGCAGGTCAACGCCAGGCTCGCGGCGTACGGCCGCCGGCTCGGGCCCGACCCGGCCAGCGAGGCGGCGTGCACGATCGGCGGGGTCGTCGCCAACAACTCCAGCGGGATGACCTGCGGCACCCACGCCAACACCTACCGGACGCTGGAGTCGATGGTCCTCGTGCTGCCGGGCGGGACCGTCGTCGACACCGGCGCGCCCGACGCCGACGCGCGGCTGCGCGCCCTGGAGCCCGCGCTGGCCGAGGGCCTGGAACGGCTGCGCGACCGCGTCCGCGGCAACCCCGAGTCGGTGCGGCGGCTCAAGGCGCAGTTCGCCCTCAAGAACACCATGGGCTACGGCCTCAACAGCTTCCTCGACCACGACTCCCCGGCCCAGATCCTCGCCCGCCTCGTCGTGGGCAGCGAGGGCACGCTCGCGTTCGTCGCCCGGGCCGTCCTGCGTACGGTGCCGGCACACCGGCTCGCCGCGACCGGCCTGGTCGTCTTCCCGACCCTGCGGGCGGCGATGGCGGCGGTGCCGGAGATCGTCGCCGCGGGTCCCGCCGCCGTCGAACTGCTCGACGCCGAGTCGCTGCGGGTCGCGCGGACCGACCCGGGCGCCGACGGCGTCCTGCGCGCGCTGGAGGTGCGCGACCACGCGGCGCTGCTGGTCGAGTGGCAGGAGTCCGCGCCCGAGGTGCTCGCCGCCCGCGAGCGGGACGCCGCGGAGGTCTTCGCCCGCCTCAACCTCGCCGCCCCGGCCCGGCTGAGCGGGGACGCCGCCGGCCGGGCGGCCCTGTGGCGCATCCGCAAGGGCCTGTACGCCGCGGTCGCCGGGGCCCGGCCCAGTGGCACGACGGCGCTGCTGGAGGACGTGGCCGTACCGGTGCCCGCCCTCGCCGACCTCTGCGACGACCTCGCCGGGCTGTTCGCCCGGCACCGGTACGAGCGCAGCGTGATCTTCGGCCACGCCAAGGACGGCAACCTCCACTTCATGCTGAACGAGCGCTTCGGCGACGATCCGGAGCGGTACGCCGGCTTCACCGAGGAGATGGTCGACGCCGTGCTCGGCCGCGGCGGCACGCTCAAGGCGGAGCACGGCACCGGGCGGGTCATGGCCCCCTTCGTCCGCCGCCAGTACGGCGACGAGCTGTACGAGGTCATGCGGGAGGTCAAGCGGTTGTGCGACCCCAGCGGCACGCTCAACCCCGGCGTCGTGCTCACCGACGACCCGCGGGCGCACCTGCGCGACCTCAAGCCCGTCGTCACCGTCGAGCCCGAGGTGGACCGCTGCGTGGAGTGCGGCTACTGCGAGCCGGTGTGTCCCAGCCGCGACCTCACCACGACCCCGCGTCAGCGGATCGTGCTGCGCCGCGAGATCACCGCGGCCCGGGCGGCGGGCGACGAGGCGCTCGCGCGGCGGCTGGAGCGGGAGTACGACTACGACGCCGTCGACACCTGCGCCGTGGACGGCATGTGCGCCACCGCGTGTCCCGTACTGATCAACACGGGCGACCTCACCAAGCGGCTGCGCGCCGAGCGCCACGGACGCGCGGCGCGGGCGGGCTGGACGTCCGCCGCCCGGCACTGGGGAGCGGTGACCCGGGCCATGGACCTCGCCATGGACGCCGCCGCGGCGGCCCCGGCCGGGCTCGCCGAGCGGGCGAGCCGGGCGGCCCGCGCGGCCGGCGACCCCGACTCGGTCCCCCAGTGGAGCCGCGACCTGCCGCGCGGCGGCGTCCCCCGGCGGGCCGCACCAGCGGAGCGGGCCGACGCGGTGTACGTGCCGTCGTGCCTGAACACGATGTTCGCCCCCGCCGACGGCGGCCCGGGAGTCATGGCCGCGGTCTTACGGCTCGCCGCACGGGCCGGTCTGCGCCTGCGCGTGCCGGAGGGCGTCCAGAGCCTGTGCTGCGGCACGCCGTGGTCGTCCAAGGGGTTCACGGAGGGCTACGAGGTGATGCGCGAGCGGGTGCGGGAGTCCCTGCTGACCGCCACCGAGGGCGGCCGTCTCCCGGTGATCAGTGACGCCGCCTCCTGCACCGAGGGGTTCGAACGCCTGGTCGCCGCGGCGGGCGGCGCGTCGGCCCAGGGCATTCCCCGGCGTTTCCTCGACAACATCCTGTTGTAGATGCGGCGGGCCGGCCT